>PANP01000095.1 GCA_002708395.1 Dehalococcoidia bacterium | reverse complement strand
CTGACCTTTCACCATCGAGGGGCTTTGCCTCAAAAATCTCAACTATGTCATGTCACCCTGAGCGTAGCATAGGGTCTGGGGTGCGCTAACGTTCGCAGAGGCGCCCCACCCCAGATTCTTCGGCCTGAGGGCCTCAGAATAACAGTTTTGAGGCAAGACCCATCGGGGGAAGCGACTTCTGCCCCCACAATATCTCTTGAATACGAAGCTAGCTGATCCAGAAAGTCGACCCGTCGTCTCCATTTTGGACCTCTATGCGAACCGGGAATACGTCCTTCATGTCGTCTAAGTGGGTGACTACTATGATTTTGTCGAAGTCGTTTTCGATGGCACTGATAACGTCGAGGATGCGCTCCCTGCCGGCGGCATCTTGGGAACCGAAGCCTTCGTCAATAAACAGCGTGGGCAGGGGAGCGCCCATCCTTTGAGCTAGGACTTTGGATAGGGCGATGCGCAGGGATAGGTTGACCCGGAACGCCTCGCCGCCGCTGTACATCTCGTAGCTGCGAGGGCCAAGTTCGTCGCTGACGTTTATCTCCAGAGTTTCTATGGGGTCGCCCCGGCCGCTACGACGCTCCCGCTGGGTTTCAAGCTTCACCTGCATCCGGTTGTCGGTCATGCGCCCCAGGAGCAGGTTAGCCTCTTCCTCCAGACGGGGCACGACGGTCTCGATGAGCATGGCCTGGATACCTTGGCGGCCAAAGGCGGTAACAAGCTCCTGGTAGATCCCTTCGTCTTCCTTCAAGGCCGCCAGCCGGGCCGAGTCTCTGCTGACTTCCCGTCTCAGGCTCTGCAATCTCCGGACTTCTCCGTCGAGATAACCGAGGCGGGCGGTCGTGGTCTGACGGGTGGATTCCAACTCAGCCAGGCCGGATTCCGCAGCCTTGAGGCCTGTCTGAAGCTGGGGAAGCTCGGAGATGGATTGTTCTCCGGTAGTTCGGCGCTCCTGAGCCTGCTCCAGGTCTATGCGGCGGCGGTTGAGGATATCCTGGGTACGGGCCAGTGACTCTTGCTCGGCGGGCAGGCTGGCTTCGGCCTGGGTCAGTTGGCCTTGCCGTTCTTCGAAATGGGCCAGTTCCCGAGTCTCGGCGTAGCTCTGTTGGCGCGCTTCGTCATCATATCCCAAGGACTGAATCTGGTCTTCGATCGCCTTTAGTTCCGACTGCTCAGCACTGGCGAAATCACCCGAGGCCAGAGAGGACTGAGCTGCTTGCACCTGCTTTCGTTCTTCGTCCAGGGTCTTCTGAGCTTCACGGGATTCTTGGATACGCGACTCAAGTTCCTGAAGTTTAGACTGTCCCTCCCGCAGGGATGTCGTGAGGGATTGGTCCCGTTGCCCCCATTCCCGTTCCATGTCCGTCTTCTCAGTCTCAAGCTGCTTCAATCGCTGTTGATTCTGACGGTAGAGATTCCTCTTGGCCTGGATGTCGGTGGTGTACGTGTGTGAGAGGGCGGTGCACCCGTCATGACCCAGGGACGTTTGGCATAGGGGGCAGACGGCCTCACCGCCTCCGCTTTTCTCCAAGAACTCCAGCTTAGCAGCGAGTTCTTTACCCTCAACGAGGTAACGTTCCGCAGTGCCCTGCGCTTCCCCGATGGCTGTCGATGTCTTGGTCAGCCGGTCCCGCAGACCTGCTACCTGCACCTTCTCTTGGTCCAGTCCGTTCAGCCGTTGTTGGACCTGGGCAAGTTGGCCCGCCAACTCGGTCTCCGCGCCCGCTTTGGGTCCCAATTCCACGTGCACCCGGCGTACTAGCTGGGCAATCTTGGCTTCCACCAACGTCCGGCTGGTATCGATGGACCTTTGCAGCTGGTTCTTGCTCTCGCCTAACTGGTCGTACCGGCCCCGCGCCTCTTCCAATGTTTCTAATCGATGCCGGGCGAGGATCAGGCGCTCGGACCCTTGGCGAATGGGATCTGCTTCCTGGATGAGGTCCAGATACCCTCGGAGCCGGCCTTGGCTCGCCGACAGAGCCGACTCTAGCTGCTCTATATCGCTACGAATGCCGGTGATGTTCACGCCTAGCTCTGTCAGACTCTCCCGAAGGGAATCCAGCTCACCCACCTGCGCCCTTAATCCTTCGACCCTCCCCCGGCTTTCTTCGGTCTGGCGATTCACATCGTCCAGGCGCATCTTCACTTCCGCCAGTTCGATGGCCGGGTCGCCGATGTTTTCCAGGTCGGACCGCATTCGGCCCAGTGATCCTTCGATTTCGGACGAGCTGGATTTGCCCTCATCCAACCTCTGTCTCGCCCGTTCCTGTATCCGGTCGTAGGCTTCCAATCCCAGTATCTTGGACAGCACGGCTTTGCGATCGGCAGGGGTCTTGTTGGTGAACTCGTCGGCCCGTCCCTGGAGAAGGAAGGCCGAATTGATGAAGGCGTCATAGTCCATGCCGATGGTTTGTTCGATCTTGGCTTGGGTTTCCCGGATGTGGTCGCCGGTAATAGCTATGGCCGAATCACTACCCAGCACTTGAAATTGCAGGTCTGACACGCCCTGGCGGCGGCGGCCACCGGCTCGGGAGCGGCTGCGAATCACGCGGTAAGAAGTGTCCCGGGAGAGGAATTCAAGCTCGACCCGGCACTCGTCCGCACCGTAGGAAATCAGGTCGTCTTGAGTCTTGCCCCTAGCTTCACCCCACAGGCACCAGGTAACTGCGTCCAGCAAGGCGGACTTGCCGTGACCGTTTTGGCCGCATAAACAAGCGACGTGGATGCCCTGGAAGTCCAACGTGGGCACGTTTTCCCGGTAGCACAGGAAGTTCCTAACGCTTAGACGCTGGGGTATCATGGAAGGAGCCTGTGGGGAGCACATTCGGGGAGGCCAGCCGCACCAAAAGCGCGTGGAAAACCGACGTCAACTGCCATTCGCCTCACCCCTCTTTAACCGGAAATATTCTATCACAGGCATGCCTCCTACCTTGACCCTCAAGTGACCACAAGCCTACAATTCGATATCAGAGATACGAAAACAACACTGGCGAGGACGCTGAAACGTGCTTGAGAATCTGACGGAAAAACTCACAGGAATCCTGGGCAAGCTGACCAGCAAGGGCCGCCTGACCGATAAGGACATCGACGAGGCTCTGGGTCAGGTACGCCGCTCCCTGCTGGAGGCGGACGTTAACTTCCGAGTGGCTAGGGATTTCGTGGCGTCGATCAAGGAGCGTGCTCTGGGTTCAGACGTATTGGAGAGCCTCACGCCCGGCCAGCAAGTCGTCAAGATTGTTCATGAAGAACTCACGTCGCTGTTGACCGGCGGCGAACACCGGCTCGTGCCGTCCAGCCAGCCGACCAACGCAGTGATGATGGTTGGGTTGCAGGGATCTGGTAAAACCACCACCGCAGCCAAGCTTGCCCTGTCCCTGCGCCGCCAAGACCGCAAAGCCTTGCTTATTGCCGCCGACCTGCGCCGCCCGGCTGCCATCCAACAGTTAGATACCCTGGGCAAACAGTTGGACATCCCGGTCTACTCGGAAGACCCGGCCACGTCGACCGTCGTGCAGGTAGCCAAGAACGGCATGAAGCGGGCCGAGGAATTGGGCGTCCACTGGGCTATCGTGGACACCGGGGGCCGACTCCAAATCGACGATGAACTGATGAAGGAACTAGAGGAGGTCAAAGCCGCCATATCGCCCCAAGAGATTCTCTTGGTGGTGGACGCCATGACCGGCCAGGACGCCGTCAACGCCGCCGAAGGCTTCCACGAAAAGGTCCAGTTGACCGGCTTGGTCATGACCAAGATGGACGGCGACGCTAGGGGTGGAGCGGCCCTGTCGGTGACCAAAGTAACCGGCGTTCCCATCAAGTACATGGGCATGGGGGAACGTCCCGACGCCCTGGAATCTTTCTATCCCGACCGCATGGCCTCCCGTATCCTGGACATGGGCGACGTGCTCACCCTCATAGAGAAAGCCCAGGAAAACGTGGACGAGAACCAGGCCAAAGAGATGGAGCGCAAGTTCCGAGAGGCCAGTTTCGACCTGGAAGATTTCCTGACGCAGATCCAGGCAGTCAAGAAGATGGGGTCGCTGAGCCAAATCATGGATATGATTCCCGGCATGGGCCAGATGAGTTCCAAACTGAAGGCCGGCGCCCTAGACGATAACCAGATCTCGCGGGTAGAAGCCATCATCCGCTCCATGACCCGAGAGGAACGGCAGAAGCCCGACATCATCAATGGCAGCCGCCGCCGCCGCATCGCCACGGGCAGCGGTACCACGCCCCAAGACATCAACCAACTACTGAACCAATTCCGCCAGACCCAAAAAATGATGCGCCAACTATCCCGCTCCCGAAACCCCAAGACCCTGATGAGTATGTTCCGGTAGGTTAAGCTCCGTCCTCAAAATCTCGCGGATGTACCCCTCTTGCACCGGCACATGTCGCTCCGGTAGCAATCGCGGAAGCTATGGTGCACGGTCCAGCCCACCGCCGTTTAGACTCCTGACGTGGCATTACTATATCGGGTCCGGGATATACCAAACCTAAGTTCAACTTGTTCAGGGGCATCTGGGGATTACTGACTGATATGGCCGGCCAAAACAACAAAGATATGCTCTTGGTGGCTTTTCTCCAGGCATCCAACTGTTCAAATTACACCGGGTCTTGGCGTCACCCGGAAACCGAACCCAACTTCCTGGATCTGGGTTTCTACCAAAACATTGCCACAATCTTGGAAGAAGGCAAGTTCCACCTAGCGTTTCTCGATGACCGTTTGGCCATGCCTAGCCGGTTCGGGGACACCCACGAAGACGCTGTCGAACATGGGATACGTGCCGTCAAACTGGACTTGGTGCCGATAATCACCGCAATGGGCCTGGCTACAAGTCACTTAGGATTGGGGGCGACGTATTCGACTACCTACTACTCCCCGTTTCATGTGGCCCGGCTTTTCGCCTCCATAGACCACTTCACCCAAGGCAGGGCGGCTTGGAACGTGGTGACCTCTTTGAACGACTCAGAGGCTCAGAATTTCGGGGTTTCCGAGCACCTGCCTCACGACACGAGATACGACGTTGCAGACGAATTCATGACCGTGGTATACAGCCTATGGGACTCGTGGGAAGACGGCGCTATCGTGGCAGACAAAGAAACCGGGCGATTCGCCGACTCGGCCAAGGTGCATAGAGTCAACCATTCGGGTCACTATTTTCGGTCGCAGGGCGCTTTTACCGTCCCCCGTACGCCACAAGGCCGTCCACTGATTATCCAAGCCGGGCAGAGCGATAGAGGTAGGAGGTTCGCCGCCCGTTGGGGTGAGCTTCTCTTTGTGATATATCCCACAGCCGATGGTTGCAAGGCCTACCGACAAGACTTGCGTCGACAAAGGGAAGAGTCAGGCCGCGATCCAGATTCTCTGAAGGTGGCGCCTGCGGTGTACGTTGTGGTGGGCGAGACTGAAGAGGTTGCACAGGAAAAACTTGCTTTCATCAATAGTCTGGCCAACCAGACCGATTCTTTGGTGCTGTTGTCCGAAGTTTTTAACTACGATTTCGCCCAACACTCCACGAATGCACCGCTGTCCGACGAAACTCTAGCGTCGATGACAGGTCTCAGAGGATTCCTAGAACGCGTGGTGGAACTGAGCGGCACCAAGAACCCCAGTGTGGCTGATTTCATACGTTATTCCGGCAGGGGCACACTGAGCGAGCTTCCTGTATTCGCGGGCACTCCTGAGCAGATCGTAGACCAGATGGAGAGTTGGTACCTAAGCGAGTCCTGCGACGGTTTCGTACTTGCCGCCACCCACATGCCCGGCGCCTACGTTGATTTTGTCCAGAAGGTTATTCCCGAGTTGCAACGCCGAGGACTTTATCGCAAGGAATACGTCCCGGGTACTCTGCGTGACAACTTAGGCTTGGCCAACCCTTAATAAATTGCCACCAGCACCGTTGGGCAGAGTTTCTCGTGAAATTCAGGAGAAATCTACGCTTCCCTACGCCATCCCCGTGCGCATCGCGGTGAACATGTAGGTGGTGGCGTAGGTTCTGTAGGGAGACCAGCGGCGGCAGAACTCCTCTACCTGGGTGTCGTTCAGTGGCTCGTCTTGGAAGTACAATCGAGAAACGACTCGTCTTAGGGCTAGGTCGCCTAGGGGGAGGGCGTCAGGTCGGCCCAAGGCCCGGATAAGAAGCCACTGGGCGGTCCAATTACCGACACCTCGCAGGCTCGTGATTTGCCGCACCACTGCTTCGTCATCCAGATGGTGCAGTCCCTCGATAAACTCCGGGTCGTCCAGCGCAGTGCAAGCGATGCCGTGAACGTACTCCGCTTTGCGCTGACTGAGCTTCATGCCCCGTAGTTCCTCCACCCGCAGAGCGGCCAGGGTTTCCGGCCGGGGAAAAGCGTAATAGGTTTCGCCGTCGATGGTNTGCCGGGGTCCGTAGGTTTCGATCAGCAGAGTGCGGATGATTCGGGCGACGTTGGTGGCGATNTGTTGGCCGAGAATCGCTAGCACCAGGGCCTCAAACACCGAGGCGGTGTGGGGCATGTGCAGCCCGTGAAACCGCTGGGTGATGGCGGCCATCGCTGGGTCGCCTTGGGCCGACGCGTAGAAGGGCTCCAACTCTTGCCCAACCCCCAANATCCACGCCACCTTGTCCGTAGCCACTTCCACATTGTCGGAAGTCAGCCCTTCGCCTTGTAGCTCCACGGACAACTCCGGCTTTTCCAAGCTGCCCAGCGACGATACCGATGCCANCACCAACTGTCCGTCCAGGTCCAGCAAACGCCGGTACACTCCGTCGACCAGAGAGTCGGTGGCGTAGCGACCCTGGAAGTAGGTGAGGTATCCAGCGGTCAATTCGAAATCGAAGGGAGCCACTGNGGTGATGTTTCTGGATANCCTATCCATAAGGTNTCAACAAGAGAGCGGACCCTATGATGTCGTGGATCGATCCCTGCGGCGTAAATGTGGTCCGGAACAAGTGCATCGTGTCCGCCATCCATGGCTCTGTCGGTGCCATGGAGTGGGAGAGGAGCGTGGTCCCAATCTTTTGACGCTCCGATGATGCTAAGCGGTCTCTTACCCGCCCGATGGTCAGATGCGGGTTAAAGCCGCGTCTCTCCCTGGTGAAACCCTGGTCAGCCATCGCAGCCTCCACCTTTTCATGAAGAANGGCCAATGGCTCCATNTCACCCTNCAAACCGGCCCACAGGACCCTGGGTTCGCGCTGATTAGGGAACACGCCCAGGCCCGCGAGACTCAACGAGAACTTGGACGATTCCTCTCCGATNCGGCACAACGACTCTAAAATCCCGTCGGTAAGTACCGGGTTTATGTTACCCAAGAACTTCAGCGTCAGGTGGATGCCCTGTGGGTCAACCCAGCGAGCTCCCCGAGGTATCGCGGTTCTCAAATGGTCAACCGTCCCGGAAAGCGCCGAGCGGGCAGCCTCGGAAATATNCAGGGCGATGAAAACCCGAATCGTCTCTCTTNCGGTCATCAGCCGACCAGNTCATCCCGCAAGATTCCGAGACGCCGGTACCATTCGGCAAGGTCGTCCAGGGAATAAGCGGCGTTGGCCGGGCTGGGGTTGGGCGTGACGAAGACCCTGCTGGCNCCGATGGACCNTTCCTGCAACCCCAGCTCCGCTTTTTCCCTTATGTCCTCGGCATAGCGAAGATATGAGTTGTAAGCGGTGACGCCATGGAAGCAGGCGATGCGGGGTTGATACCTAAGAAGCTTGTCCTTCAACACCGGAGACCATTGGCGAAAGTCGGCGGCCTTCAGTCCCGACCCCATGGCCGTGGGACGCTTCGCCACATCGGTGAACCCGATACCGTCGGCCAAGAGGCTGNCATCCCCNTCAGGTGACAACTCCCGGTTCACCAGACCTGACTTGTTAAATGCCGGCCAGAATCGATTCCTCGGATTGGCGAAGTAATGGCCTACCGCCACCGAGGGCAGGGAAGGATTCAATCCCACGAACACGATGTCCAGGCCTGTAGTCAGGTGGTCGGGTAGCGTTACAAAATNTTCCANGGATCCTCGGCTACAAACCGAACAGCCGGGCGGCATTCCCGGACAATACAGCTTCTTGATTCTCCGGTGCCAGACAGGCTTCTTCGACCTGCCCTAATNAGCGCCGGGCTCGGATGAGAGGGTAATCGGNGGCGAAGAGAACCTTGTTCGCGCCCACCAGACCGGTGACGGNGGAGAACACATCAGGGCGATACAGGAAGGNGGAGGCCGCAGTGTCGAAGTAAACNTTTTCCAAAACCTTNGGCACTTCCGGCATCAATGCGTAGAAAGGNAGGCCACCTCCCCAGTGAGCGCAGATGATGACGTTGGACGGAAAGTTCTCTATGAACTTGTAGAGTTTGCCNGGAGTGGTCCGGCCTTTCCCCGGATACTGGTGTCCCACCGGNTCCGAGGNGTGAACCAGGACCGGAAGNCCCAACCGGTNCGCCGTTTCCATCAAGGGTTNCATGACCGTCTTGTCGGCGATGTCGAATCCTTGAGTATCGGGATGAAGTTCGCCTACCCCTTTCAAACCGGCGGCGGTGCAACGCTCCACCTCGGCAACCGCTTCGGCTCCCCAATTTGGACTGACCGAGCAAAAACCGGTTAACCGTCCGNGNTTATTCGCCACAGCCTCTATGATGTATTCGTTAGNTTCTTGGGCCAACCGGAAGTCGGTCCAACCCATTCCCATCACCACGGAATGCTCCACCCCGTCCCGGTCCATGTCCACTAAAAGGGCTTCAACGTCGGCGAGCACGGCGTCGTCCCTGGACAAGAGACTGCCGAATGTGGCGTCCCGGCGCGACAACTCGNAACGGCGTTCTTGAAAGCTGGGAGGGAGGATGTGACAGTGGCTATCGATAACCATAACTGGTGGGACAATTATAGGCACCGGGTAGTCGTTTTGCCACCGGACCGCCTGGACTTGCCAACAAANGCGGACTTATACTTTTCATAGAAATGACGAGCNGCATCTGATGCTTCACCCAAACACCACATNCCCGCTNTTAAACGACACCGCGCNCGAATTTAGCNTGCGCGACGCCGAAGGCGAGTTGGTCTCGCTTCATAATCTCCGGGGGACGAAGATCGTCCTGGTGTTCCTCCGTCACTTCGCCTGACTTCCTTGAAGAGAGCACCTGTCGCAGTTGCGGCGGCGATACACTGAGATACAGTCCCTTGGCGGGATTGTCATCGGAGTTTCCTTCGAGTCGCGGGACCGGTTGTTCCAGCTGTCACGGCAGATGCAACTGCCTTTTCCCTTGCTATCGGACCCGGAGAAAGACGCATATCGAGCTTACGGCTTGAGTTCCGGCAAGCTGAGGCGGATTTTCGGACTGGGCACTATATGGACCTACATTAAGCTGCTGGCCAGGGGACAGATGTACCATTTCCGGAGGAGCGACTTCCTACAATTGGGCGGCGACTATGTTGTCGACACTGCCGGTGTCGTCCGATACGAGTACCGAAGCGGAGCGCCCCACGACCGGCCATCGGTGGAGCAGATCATCGACACGTTGGGGGTAATCTGACCTGCCCTTGGGTATGGAAATAGCCGGTATCAGCGGCCCTCAGGATCGAATGAACGTTGCTTATGCCGGTCTTAGAGCCGGACCACAGACAACCTCAGAATGGACGGACCAGCCGTGGGGCGGCATCGGGACAAACAAAGGGACGAGGCTCCAGGAGCATGCGGACTCTCTAGAAAACCTCGTCCCCTTTGGCAAACCACCGAGTTATACCAACTTGTTGTATTTCAATTGATGCTACGGCAAGGCTGAAGTGTGCCCGTGAACATTAAGCCACTTTCCGTCCACTTTCTGTAAAACTCTCGAGAATCTGCCGTTTATTGTCCGCGTCGTTCCCCCTGGCGGCCGTATCCTAAGAATAAAATGGCCAGTCCGAATCGCCACGTCATCGCCAACTAAGTCGATACGCTCTTGTCTAACAACGACGTTGACGGCCCCAGGTGAAAGGCCAAGGAGTCCAGCAAAAGGTTGTCGTACCTCGGGCCATCCGTCTACCCGGAAGGGTTNGGAAGGGGAAAAATAGGTTGTCTTGTCAGATTGCAACCACAGGGTATCAAACAACTCGCCGTCCGATGTATTAAGGGCTTCCCNCAATTGGCGTGCGACGGCTTCCACCTCAGCCCTTAGCGCATCCTCATCGTCGCTTTGGGCATTGGCTGTGGCGGACAGGCCACCGAGTATGCTTCCCACTACCGCTATTGTTAGTACTACCAAGATAGTTAGCTTCTTCAGGGTCTTACTCATTTGGTCGCCTCCGATAACGTAGTTTTTCCTTGTAATAGTTCTTTTCCAACAACAAGATTCTCACGACTCCTTACCTGGCACGGCGGCCTAAGGTGGCAACGCAGGTGTGCATATGGACTCTAAGCCACCTTCCGTCGACCTTCTGGAGAAGCGTAGTGGCTCTGCCCTCGACCGTACGGCGGGATTCCTCCGGTGGCCGAACACTGAGGATGAAGTGGCCAGTCCAAAGCGCCGCATCAACGCCCAGCAAGTCGATGCGTCCTTGTCTTTAAACTAGGGAGACGCTTCCCGGAGGAAGACTTAATAGTTCCTTGAAACTCCCTTCTACCTCGGACCAACCGTTTATACGAAGAGGCTCGGATGAGGAGAAACGATTTGTTTTCTCCGACGGAAGGAACAAGGAAGCCATCAACTCGGTATCGGCCGTGCTAAGGGCCTGTCCAAACTGGCTCACCGCTGCCGCCACTTCGCTCTTGATGGCTTCCCTAGGATCTGGGGTTGGCGACGGTGTAGGTTGGATCGTTGAGATACGGGTCGGGGCAACGGTTAGGTTAGCCGTCGGATCCGGGGCTGGTATGGCAGTTGCCGTCGGCTCCGGAGTTGCTATGGGACTGGTAGTCGGGGCGGGCGCAGGAATAACTGTTGCCTCTGGAGCCGGCTGAGGAACCGGGGTGGTCTCACTTGCACAAGCTGCCAATAGGACCGCCAGAAGTGCAAGAACGACTCCCCATACTGCCCGTTTATTTTTACCTGNCTCGGCTGCCATGAAACCTCGTTTCAACTAAGGCCTCCCATGTGTGACCGTTTTCTCCCCGGTTAGAAAGCCTTCAGAGTGGCGGTATTGCTACTTCGCCGGTGTATATCTGGAAGCTATGGGGGATATTAAGCGGCAGAATGGGAAGTAGCACCCAGAGAATTACGGGTTTTCTTGAAAAAGGGNAAAATGACGAATCTGGCAGTGCCCCAGTAATATTACGTGGCAAGCAGGCTAGCCCAGGACAATGCCTAGTCAGATAAGTGTTGGCCAAGGGCGCCTAGAATGGTGATGGGACGGTATCGCGGACCATGTAAAGGTGACTGAGATCTCTTAACGAAGCAGTTTAAGTGGGGCTGCATACGGAAAGGAAACCAAGAATCTTGAGGGATAGGCGATCGCCTAGACCAGGCCGTGCTGGTTGGCGTAGAGCGCCGCTTCAGTCCGGTTCACAGCGTCGGTTTTGTTCAGGATGTTACCTACGTGGAAGGACACGGTCCTCACGCCTATGAACAACTCTTCGGCTATCGCCCGGTCCGTCTTCCCGGCCGCCATGAGCCGCAGAACCTCTACTTTCCGCTGGGTCAAACTGTCGGGATAGGCTGAGAACTTCGCAGGTTGGGAGCCCAACTCCATTTGGAGCGCGGCCGCCTTGTCCATCAAAGGAATCATTCCCAGTTCGGTGGCGATGGATAATCCCACTTCCAAAAGGGCGGCGGCCTTTGCCCCTTCTCCCATCTCACACCGGTGCAAGAGCGAAGCGTGGTTGTAGCAAGTCCAAGCCAGCTCGGGCCGGTAGCCCGACTTAAGGCAGAAAGCGTACCCTTCTTGGAAATGAAGGGCAGCCTGCTCCTGCTCGCCCATGGTCTGAGCCAGGAGTCCCAGGACCCGGTCACCAGAAATCCGCAGGTAGGAACCGGCGGCGGATTTTAGTCTAACGTATAGCTCCTTCGCCGCGTCTAAATCTCCTTGTAGCACTGCCATCAAAGCCAGACCGATTTCGGCGAATCGAGAGACGAGAGGGGTCGCGAATTCCGATGACAGCACCGTCGCCGCCGCGCTTTCAGCGATATGCAGTTGGTCCGACGCGCCGGTGATGTGACCAACGATTGGTATCGTCAGAGCTGCCGACGCGTAATCATATCTGGGGCCGGGAATTACCTGGCGCAGGGACTCCACAAGCCGTCCCTGGTATCCATGCCCCTCGATCCCATCGCCAATCTCGTGCTCCAGTAACATTCTAGTGCCCAGGAGACGGACGTCCGACGGCGAAACCGAGAGCCCCCGCATGTTAAAATCTTGGGCAGTTTGCCAGTTCCCTTGGTAGCTGGATACCATTTCGTTGAGCCAAAGAGCCGTGGCCAGCCAGTAACTGTCATGCAGACTTTCCGCAGCGGATAGCATGGCTGCAGCATGGGGCTGAGCTGCTTGGGACTCGCCTATTCCCAATAGCGCAACCCCGACCCAGAACCGGGCCGACACTTCCGACAACTGGTCCTCGGCTCGGCGGGCCAATTCTATTACGCGTAAGCCCTTGGTTACCGTCCCTTGCCACCGTAGGTGCCAATAATCGACGGTTGAAGAGTAAGCTAGGGTCCTCATCTCCAGCGCCAGGTCTCCAGTAGGTTGAGCGATGGCCAAGGCGCTATCACACGCCTCCATCGCACCTTGATAATCTCCTTCTTCCAAGCCCATCACCAGGACGTACCTGGAATAAAGACGGCCGGCTTCCGGAGAATCGCTGGNCACGAGTTGCAAAGCACGGGCAACAAGCTCCGCCGCAACCCTGAGGCCAGGCAGAGGCTGCATAGGATAAACCGCAACGCCTACTGCGTNAGCTACATCATCGGTCTCCGCATAGAAATCGAACGCTCGGNTCAGACTAGCGAACGCGACATCTAATTGTTGCCGGCCCAGCGTAGCTGCCTGGGAGCGGCCAAGGCCGAACAGAAGAGCCGCTGTTTCAGAGTCGGCCGCGGGCGCTGATCCATGAACGCCCAGGCCCTTGGCGATCAGTCCTCGCCGAAAATGTCCGAGAGCTTCTTCTTGGGCATAAGCCTCAAGGGCCCGTTCTCCGGCAAGCATGATGTACTTCATCAGCTTACCAGTTCCCACCACCGGCTCGGCCTCGGCGAAGTGATAGACCAGGTCACCGGCGTGGGACTCAGCAACGTTCCCGTACATCTCTTCCAGACCTTCTGCGATCCGGGCGTGCAAACGTACGCTGCGGCTGGTGGTCACCTCCTCCGCCAAAGTCTGTTGAATCAGAGAGTGGCGGAACTGGTATCAGTCAATCTGACCTGGTACGCCCTCTATCAAATGAACCGACACCGCCTCGTCNAACGCCTGGAGCAACTGGTCCTCGGACATTTCGGCGCTGAGAATACTCAACAGCCGGAAATCAAACTCCCTTCCGACGGACGATAGAAGCGGCGGTCAGCACCTCATTGCAACGCTCGGACAACCGGTTGAGACGCTGCCCAATCACATCCCGGACGCCCTCGGGGATTCTTATCCCGTCAGGCGTGCCAGCGTGAACGGCAGACAATTCTCCGCTTTCCGACAGCAGCCTGATGGTCTCGGTCATGAAAAAAGGGTTGCCTTCAGTGTGAGAGTAAAGGGCTTCAACCAGCCCTGACGTGGGCTCGATACCGGCGCTCGCTTCGATCAGTCGCGCGGTNTCCTCAATGTCCAAGCCCCGCAGTAGAACCCGCTGGAATCCCCCGGGAACGACCAGGATATCTGACCCAGGGTCTCGGATAGCGGGTGCTGTCTGGACAGATCTGCGTCGCGGTAGCAGCCAACCAGCAGCAGCTTCCCAGACTGNGCCGGAGCTAACTCCCGAGCTAGGAATCTCAGCAAGAGCAAAGACGGTCTGTCCGCCCAGTGAAGGTCGTCAAGCACTAGCACCAATGGCTGGCTCNAGGNGGCGTTTTTNAGGAAGGCAGTTATGGAGTCAAAGAGCCGGAACCGTGCTGCCTCAGGCTCCAGGGCCGGTGGGGACGCAAGATCAGCTATCTTATTGTGTATCTGGGGTACAACGTCGGCGATATTGGCTGCACCGTTGCCCATCTCGGAGCAAAGTTGCCGAGCGTCGCTAGTTTCNACGTAGGTCCGGATTGCCTGGACCAAGGGCCAGTATGGTGGGGCACCCTCTTCTTCGTAGTTCCAGCCCCAGAGAACCTTTGCGCCCCTTGTCTCGGCCAAAGAAGCCAATTCTTGAGCGGTGCGGGTCTTACCGATCCCCGGTTCTCCCGCAAGCATAATCATGCGGCCCTGTCCCGCCATGGATTCGGACAGAGTGGCTTCCAGTTGGTCCATCTCACGACGGCGGCCCACGAACTCGCTAAACGTAAGAGAGATGGATGCAGCTGGGCGTGGTCTGGGCGCTGGCTGGCTCATGAGCCTATTGTAACCAGATTGCCCAGGAGGTTCCACCTAACATCCACCCAAAACGAGCCGGATATTCGGGAACAAAGCTAGCTAGTGTTTCAATAGGACCTAGTCGGAGAGACTAAGGTCCGGAACAGCCGGCCTCTCGTACTACTCTCTAACCTGCCCGTCGCCCATGATGATCCACTTGTAGGAAGTGAGTTCCTTTAGACCCATGGGGCCTCTGGCGTGGAACTTCTGCGTGCTGATGCCCACTTCCGCTCCCAAGCCGAACTGCCCTCCATCGTTGAAGCGGGTGCTGGCGTTGACGAATACCGCAGCGGCATCGACTTCGTCCAAGAAGCGCATGGCTGCGGAATAGTCTTCGGTGATGATTGCCTCCGAGTGTCCCGAGCCGTAGGTCTCGATGTGACNCAGGGCATCGTCCAGCGANTCGACCACCTTTATGGCGGCGGTCATGGACAGATATTCCCGGCCCCAATCTTCCTCGTTGGCAGGTATTATCTTGGCATCTTTCGGATTCCCGTTGCCGGTTGGTTGAGGTCCCAAGATACTCAATGCCCGGTGGTCGCAGTGCAATTCCACACCGGCCCCGGTCAATTCTTCGGCGATTCTCGGGAGACATGCGGGTGCTGCATTTACGTGCACCAGAATCGTGTCCAAGGCGTTGCANACCGAAGGGCGCTGGGTCTTGGCATTGAAAACGATGTTGGCAGCCATATCCAGCTCTGCGCCCCGGTCGATGTAGGTATGGCAAACGCCGATACCACCGGTCACCGCAGGCATGGTGGCGTTCTCCGCCACGAANCGAATGAGCCCGTCTCCGCCCCGGGGTATCAACAAGTCGANGTATTCCTTCATACCCAACAAAGCGTCCACCAGGGACCGGTCAGGGTTGTCCACGAACTGGACGGCATCCTCGGGCAACCCGGCGTCGGCGATAGCCTTGCGCACCAACTTGGCTAGCGCTGCGTTGGAATGCAAGCTCTCTTTCCCGCCCCTAAGCAGGCAGGCGTTGCCCGATTTAATCGATAGCGCGGAAATATCTATCGTGACGTGGGGGCGGCTCTCATAGATGCTGGCTATAACACCCAACGGCACTCTTCTTTTCCCAACTTTCAACCCGTTGGACATCGTCGTCATTTCCAAGGTTTCGGCTATTGGGTCCGGGAGGGCAGCGACGCCGCGCACCTCTGCCGCTGTCCCACGCAAGCGGTCCGGCGTCAGCAATAACCGTTCCAGAACGGATTCGCTTATTCCGTCGGCTTTGGCCAAGCGGCAATCGGCCTCGTTGGCCTCCAGCACATCGTCTTGCTGGGTCTCCAAAGCTTCAGCGATGTTCAGGAGAGCTTGATTCTTAACATTGCCGGACAGGCGGGCCAGTATCCGGGAGGCCTCTCGGGCGGCTCTGCCTTGTTCCAGCAAGTCTTCGACAGTGTTAGTTAACATTGCCCCTCTAGACCAATACCAGGTTGTCGCGATGGATGACCTCTGGACCGTAGTGGTAGCCCAAGGTGTCCTGAATATCGTCGGACCGGAAACCTTGGATGCGTTTGATGTCCTCGGAGCGGTAGTTCGCTATTCCGCAGGCGATACGCCGTTCGCCAGCGGCGACGATATAAACGATGTCTCCCCGATCGAACTCACCGGTTACCCCAGTGATGCCCGCCGGCAACAGGCTGCGATTGTTCTTTCGTAAGGCGGCAGAGGCTCCCTTATCAACAGCTACCGAGCACCGTTGGGAAACTGCGCCCATCATCCAGCGTTTCCGGGCTTCCAGTTTCTCCGAGGCTGGCTGGAACGTGGTTCCAATCTCGTCGCCCTGGGCAGCACGCAATACNGCGTCTTCAGCCGTGCCGTGGCACATAACCATCGTAATGCCGGATGTGGTGACCAGCCGGGCCGCTTCAATCTTGGTAGACATGCCCCCCCGGGCCCAGGGGTTGTGATCTTTTCCAGCCAAAGCTTCGATGTCCTGGTCAACCCGGTCCACCAAGGGTATCAACCGGGCGGACGAGTCAACATTCGGGTCCGCCGTATACAGGCCGTCGATGTCGGTCAGTATCACTAGAAGGTCGGCATCCACCAGATTGGCCACCAAGGCAGAGAGGCGATCGTTATCGCCGAACACTTCCCCTATCTCGTCCACAGCCACGACATCGTTCTCGTTCAAGATGGGCACAACACCCAGGTCCCAAAGGCCATGGAGGGTGTTGCGTACGTTCAAGTAGGATTGGCGATCGTNCAGGTCCTTTATTGTCAGCAATACCTGGGCAACCTGGACGCCGTGAACACCGAACAGTTCTTGGTANGTATGCATCAGCCGGCTCTGCCCGATGGCGGCACGGACCTGCCGGGAAGGAATATCCGACGCCCCACGGCTCGGCGAATCTTGTCCNGCGGCAATAGCTCCCGAAGAAACCAGCAGAACTTCGGCCGATAAGGCTCTAAGTTGGCTGATNTGCCTCGCCAAAGCGGCCATCACCGTCAAGTCCAAGGCTTGGTGGTCCGGGNCGGCAGTTAAAACGCTGGTGCCNGCTTTGACGACGATGCGCTTATAGGGCAGCGGTTGGAAAGCCGCGCCTTCAAGCGAAGAATCAGTGTGGAGACGGGACACGCCAGACACGGGAGAGAACCCCTTTTACGTCTGAATACTCAAGTGTGAAGGTATCCAATTATAGCATGGGCGAGTCCAACACTTGCTCCTTCAAGGTGCGGAAACTGGGCGTTTGTGACCTTGTTGCGAAAGGGCATATCCAATAGAATAAGGTTATTGGGGCTGGTGCCATTCGCCAGCCCTCTTGGGCGTGGCATCCGTTCATCGCCCACGATAAAACCGGGATTCATTGTTACAAAATTTGAATGCGTACGTGAGCCAATGCCCTTAAAAGGCGTTCTATCCACAGTCAACAATCACCCGGGCTTTTCCCGTCTGGTGAAAGGAATCGGAGGGGAGGGTGCTCCCCCTCAAATCACGGCCCGCCAAGGCGCGGCGCCGGTCTACATCGGCGCTTTGTGGGACCGTCACAAGGTTCCTATGCTGGTGATTACCCCCAGGCCGGAGGATGCCCGGAGACTTCACGACCAACTCCTCACCTACCTGGGTGATGACGAGCCGGTGTATCTCTTGCCGGAACCCGAAGTCCTCCCCTTTGAGCGTTTGGCCGTTGACGCCAACACCAGCAACCAGCGTCTGGAGGCGCTGGCGGCGCTGGCGTTATCCCGCCGTACCAAAGAAGACCCGGAGCAGACGCCGCCGATCGTGGTAACTTCGATCAACGCCGCTTTGCGTCCGACTCTACCGCCCAACGTTATGTCCGGTGGTGAACCGGACGCAAACAACGAAAACTCATGGAAGATTGGAGAGCGGGTACGCTTGAACGAACTGCTGGTCCGATGGGTGGAGTTGGGTTACCGCAGCGAGCCCGTGGTTGAGACTCCAGGCACTTTCAGCCACCGGGGCGGCATCATCGACATCTTCCCGTCCCAGGCCGGCCTTCCCTTCCGGATCGAACTGTGGGATGACCAGATCGATACCATCCGCACCTTCGATCCCCGCACTCAGCGTTCGGTGGACACCGCCGAAAGCGTGAGCATCATCCCGGCCCGGGAGCAGCTTCCCCACGTCGCAGACCGAAGCCGGGTTGAAAAGCTTGTTGAGCAGATGGACTTCTCCCGGTGCAATCAGGAGATAAGGGTGCGCATCGAAGACGAACTGGTCACTTTGTTCAGCGCCCCCAACGTTGAGACTCTGTCCTTCTACAACGGTCTTCTGAACCAGACCAACATGNTGGATTATCTGCGCAGCGATGGACTAGTTGTGTTGGAGCGGCCCAGTCTGATAGAGGGAGAAGCCCAAGAGTTGGAGGAGAGGTTCGTCCGCATGCGCTCCAGCAGAGAAGAGCGTGGCGAGATGCCGCAAAATTTCCCCGCTCCGTCCTTCACCTGGGAGGAGTTTTCCAAGAAACTAGAAACCCTATCCCGGTTGCACCTGCACAGTTGGCTGAGCGAATCCGAGGACGCACTGTTTCATCCGGCAGTTCCCTACTACGGCCGGTTGGAGCAACTCGCCAACGACGCCAAACGCTATGCCTCCGAAGGCAAAGCGATAGTAGCGGTGACCCAAAACGGCCGCCGCCTGGCCGAGATATTGGAGCAGGAGGAAGTCACCGCCACGCTCACTTCCAGCATGGACGAACAACCGCAGGCGGGAGGCATTTACCTGATAACCGGGGCGTTGCGGGAAGGCTGGACACTGGAGTCCAACGCCGGTAGCAAAGGATCCGACGGCGTATCTCTCGTTTTGCTGACCGATGCCGAACTGTTCGGATCAGTCAAAGAGCGCCGCAACCGCAGACGCCACACCACTCAGCCTGGCAACCAGATCGCAGCCCTGACCGACATGGTGACCGGCAGCTACGTGGTGCACATCGACCACGGCGTGGCCCGGTTCTCCGGCACCACCCGCATGGGCGAAGGCGATGAGGACAAAGAGTACCTGGTGCTGGAATACGCCGAGAACGACAAGCTTTACGTTCCCACGGAACACTTGGACCGGGTGACTTCATACGTGGGAGCCCAAGACCACCCGCCCAGCCTTACACGATTAGGTTCCGCCGAATGGGCCAGGATCAAGGAGAAGGTGAAGGGCGCCACCCGGGAGATGGCCCAGGAGCTATTGAACCTTCACGCATCCCGCCAGATCGCCAAAGGCCACGAATTCAGCCAAGACACGGTATGGCAGCAGGAGTTGGAAGACTCCTTCCCTTTCGAAGAAACACCGGACCAAGCCACCGCCATCAGCGACGTTAAAACCGACATGGAGCAACTCAAGCCCATGGACCGGTTGATCTGCGGCGACGTGGGCTACGGTAAGACCGAAGTCGCTCTTAGAGCTGCTTTCAAGACGGTGAACGATGGCATGCAAGTGGGCGTCTTGGTACCCACAACCGTCCTGGCCCAACAGCACTACGCCACCTTCAGCGAACGCCTCAGCCCCTTTCCCATCAGCGTGGACGTCCTGAGCCGGTTCCGCACCAACAAGGAACAGCAAGAGGTCTTGGAAAAGCTGAGACAAGGCTCCTTGGACATCGTGATTGGAACCCACCGTCTATTGCAGAAAGATGTCTCGTTCAAGAATCTGGGGTTGGCCGTGGTGGACGAGGAGCAACGGTTCGGAGTCGCCCACAAAGAGAGGCTCAAGCAGCTGCGTAAGGAAGTGGACGTACTGACGTTGAGCGCCACTCCCATCCCACGGACATTGAACCAGGCATTGTCCGGCATCCGCGACCTTAGCACGATGGACACGCCGCCGGAGGCCCGCCTTCCGGTTAAAACCTTCGTGTCGGAATACAGCGAGGACCTGATAAAAGAAGCCATCCTGCGGGAGATGGAACGCGGCGGCCAGATATTCTTCTTGCACAACCGGGTTAGGACAATCGAACGAACGGCGTTGGAGCTTCAAGAACTGGTCCCCAAAGCCCGAATCATCATCGGCCACGGTCAGATGGCCGATGATGAATTAGAAGACGTTATGGTGGCCTTCTCCAACGGGGAAGCCGACATTCTGGTGTGCACAACGATAATCGAGTCCGGATTGGACCTGCCCAACGTCAACACTCTGATCCTGGACCGGGCGGACCGCTTCGGTCTCTCCCAGCTTTACCAACTCAGGGGACGCATCGGACGCGGCGAACACCGGGCCTACGCCTACCTGCTGGTACCCAGGGGAAGGCGCGTAACCGAAGCAGCGGAGCGCCGCTTGCAGGCGATCTTGGAAGCCTCGGAACTGGGTGCGGGATTCCGCATCGCCATGCGGGACCTGGAGATTCGCGGCGCGGGCAACTTGCTGGGCTCCTCCCAAAGCGGCCATATCCGGGAAGTGGGCTTGGACCTGTACAGCCAACTATTGAAAGAAGCCGTTGCCGAATTGCAGAATGGGGAGGGTGGGGAAATCTCCCTGGAGGCCGAGTTCGTGCCGGACTTGCCCAGGATGGAACTGCCCCTACCAGCCCACATCCCAGAGGACTACATCCCCCATATGCCTTCCCGGTTGGCGATCTACCAGCGCGTGGCGCGGCTAAAGGACCGTAGCGACGTCCCCGCTCTGCGGCAAGAGCTTCGCGACCGGTTCGGCCCCACCCCTGAAGAGGTGGAGAACATGCTGACACTTGCCGATTTTAGGGCTTCGGCGGGAGGCCTGGGCATCGACTCTATCCTGCAGAACAGCGACGGTTTTGCGCTGCACCTGAAGACTCCGGTGGGCGGGGCTAAGATTGCTCTACAGCGGGCTTTAGGTCCATCGGTCAACGTCGGCAATCAGCAGATAAACATGCCCGCCAGAAACATGGGCGACGAATGGCTACCTCGGTTGACCCGGATGGTCGGGCGATTCCGCGCCTTCCAAGACCGGCTCCAAAGCCTGGCGGGTTAGACGCCCCTGCTCCCCACGTCCCGACGCTCTATATGCCTCCCCGACATCACGCTGTCGCCTACACAACTCTCCCGACGGCCACATCCTTGTACCCGAACCGCCCAAGCGGCATCTAAGCAAGGTGTGGCCGGAACTCCATGTCTTCTATAGATCTTTAAGAGTGTCGGGAGAATAGAAAATGGCTAGAAGCTCAACCAGCAGGCGGTCCGCTGCGGCAGCCAAGAAAGCATCCAATGATCGCCGCCGCAAGAATATGTGGTTCGGCGGATTGGGCGCTGCGGGGTTAGCCGTCGTGGTGGCAGTTATAGTGTTGNCCTCATTCTCCGGCAACTCCGGTTCGGCGGGCGGAANCCNGGCCGACGGCGTTGTGGAGAATTTCTCATTCACCCTCTTCCAGGGTCAAGAGAGNCTGGGCGCCGAAAAATTGGATATCGACCAGATCCTGGGTAAACCCATCGTNCTCAACNTCTGGGCCGGACAATGCNCGCCATGCCGAGCCGANATGCCAGATCNACAAGAATTCTACNAANGGTCCAAGGATGAGGTCACTCTTCTAGGCATCGACGTGGNCCAGTTCACCGGTTTGGGCTCCCGCCGGGATGCCCGTAATCTCTTGAAGGAACTGGAAATCACCTATCCCGCNGGCTTCACCGGCGACGGCAGCGTAGTACGCAAGTACAAAGTGGTAGGCATGCCCACCACCGTATTCATCAACCCCGATGGNACTATTTTCGAGANCTGGTCCGGCGGCTTGAACCTGGACATCTTGAATCGTTTGACCGGCCCGATGATTGACCAGGCTGCCAGAGAGCAAGTTCCGTCCNAAGCTTTCCCGCAGCAAGTCTTGAAACGGTCCCCAAATCCCCGGCGTTCGGGCATNCNGGCGGGAACCCAGTAGGGTATAATGNATCTGTTCGCGTTAACTCCATCCGTGTCGCCTGACCGGTTGCCTACGCGAAGCCATGTTCATAGTCGGGGTGTAGCGCAGTGGCTATCGCGCTTCGTTCGGGACGAAGAGGCCGGTGGTACGAGTCCACTCACCCTGACCATTTTTTAATCTATTATCGTTACCTCTTTGGCAGTTCTTCCGATATTTTCGCCACTTCCTAGGCTCTTCCCAT
>PANP01000094.1 GCA_002708395.1 Dehalococcoidia bacterium | reverse complement strand
ATCAGCGCCAACACCGGAAAGGGGTACGAGCGGCTGGCTATAGAAGAGGGGGCCACCGCATTTATTCCGAAAGNGCAGTTGTNTCTGGAAGCTCTTTCTCAAGTATTACNAGGGGAAGGGTCGCAATAACCTNGGTTCNTTTCCCAGGGTCGCACTGGATGACACACTCCCCACCTATCGCTTNAGCATAGTCGCGCATCCCTACGATACCCATGCCCTCCGTCGATTCGTCGGGAGTAANCCCATTCCCGTCATCTAGCACCGTCAACTTGAACCACCCTCCGGAAGGAGCCTCCAACCGCACCGAAACGTTGGTTACGTNGGCGTGCTTGACCACGTTGGTCAAAGCTTCTTCAGCGATTCGATAGGCAGCCNACTTGGCTTGCTCCGGAATCAAGTTCCGATCAGCCCTCTCTCGCCGAACCAGGTCCTCGTCCAAGTCCAACTCTATGGGTAAGNCAGACTCAATCTGATCCCCCAGCGATTGCAGGGCCGGCACGAATCNCCGGCGCAGGATATATGGGTAAAGTTGGTGAACGATGGATCGGATCTCATNCTCCAGCAATTCTTCGAACTTTTCCCTCAGGTCAGCTAATTCAGATGCTGCCGATTCAGGTTCAATAACTTCCTGTAGTTGCTTCAACCGGAGCACAAGAAAAATCAGCCNGTTCTGGACTGATCCATGAATCTCTTGGGNTATCTCTTTACGCAGCGTTTCCTGAGCGATAACGATTCGCTGCCGAGCTCGTTGCGCCCCATCTGCCCTGGCCAAGGCTACTGCCTGCTCGGACAATTCCTTTTCAGCCTGTTGGCGCAGATTAATCTCGGTGGACAGGTCGGTGACGCGCAGGTCAAGCTCGGTGTTCACCGCCAGAAGCTGGCTGCGCTGTCTGGAGATGGTCCGCCACGCCGACCACACGGAGATAATCACGCCAATCACCACCATCGCCATCAGGCTAGCGATCCAGAGCTGAACCAGCAGGTTATCTATGATTGCCATGCTTATCCACCGGTAGAGATTGCGGCGGCGTCCCACACTTCCGGAGATAGTAGGTGACAGGACACCTGTCGTAATAATAGCAATTTCACCGGTATGTGTTAAATCTGCGATTATTACGACGGCAGACGGAAATAGAACTGCGCCAACCGACAACTCCTCCTCGAACTTGTCTTGCCGAGACTCAAAGAATATACTCAACGATGTTATGAGCCAGCCGGAAGATCTACGTCAACTCTCCCTATTCCCCCTCAATGTCGTCCTGTTCCCCGGGATGCCGATGCCGCTTCATATCTTCGAGGAGCGATATAAAGCCATGATTGGGGAATGCGTGGACCGGGAAGAACCCTTCGGTATCATCCTCATCAAGGAAGGCCAGGAAGTTGGGGGTCCGGCTGACCCGGTCAAGATCGGCACCACCGCCCGCATCGCCCAGGTAGAGCGTCTGGATGAGGGCCGCTTGAACATCATGACCAAGGGCGAAAAGCGATTCGAAGTGGTGGAGATAACCCAACAGGTGCCCCACGTCGTGGCTCTAGTCAGGTACTTAACGGAAGAATCCGGAGAAGAATCGGCTTCTGTCTACCAAGAAACTAAAGAGGCCTACGGCGGGTACCTACGGCATCTGACCTCCCTTACCGGTGGATGGACGGCCCAGGCCGAAGTCCCCGATGACCCCGTCACATTGTCCTTTGCTGTCGCCTCCAGCCTGGCTTCGGGAATCGAGATTCCCCGAGCCGTGAAACAGGACCTGCTGGAAACGCCGGATGCTGCTCAACGGTTGGAGAAGCTACTCCCCCTCTTGAAACGGGGGAACGAGATGTTGGCCGCCGAGGTCACCAAGCGGAATCCTTACAAAGGTTCGCGCCTCAACTAACACCCTCGGTCAGCCCACCAACTCCCTAGTCAGCCGTGATATTCCCATACAACCGCGCCGCCCCGGCCTCAGGTATCAACCCCGAAAACAACTCCGGGTGCAGAATCTCCGCCATAATCTCCAACCCGGTTACTAAGCGCGGTCCCGACCTGCTGGTGTAGGCGCTGGCGTCGACAACGTAGACCCGGTTATCCTGAACCGCTGGCAAAGAGTTCCATCCTTCCAATGCCTTCACTGTCGGCACGTCTTCCAAGCCCCGTTTCACTTCGAATCCACAAGGCATGAAAACTATGACGTCGGGCTGGCTGGCCACTATGTCGGGCCACTCAATCCGGAATGAACCGGTCTCTTTGTCGCCAAAGCAGTTGATTCCACCGGCCAACTCCACCATCTCCGGAACCCAGTGGCCGCCGCACAGCAGCGGGTCAACCCACTCCAAGTGCAGCACTTTGGGCTTGCTGGTAGCTTGAGCCGCTCGTTCCCCAACTGCGTCGATGCGCTCCTGCAACCGGGTGGTGATGGACGTTGCCGCTTCTTCCGCGCCGGTGGCCCGGCCGATGCGGCGGATGTCTTCCAGAATGTCCCCCAAGTACTGGGGGTCAAGAGACATCACTTCCGGCTGCTTGGGCAATCCCGCTGTAACCTCGGCAACCTGCCGAGACGAGACGGCTCAAACCTCACAGATCGCTTGGGTTAACAAAAGATCCGGTTCGGCGGCCTCCAGAACCTTCAGGTCTATGTCATAGATGCCAAGCCCTTGCTCCAAACGCTCTGAGATAACCTTGCTTATCTCCCCGCTGGTGGGCTCCATACCATCGAACACGCTATGGACCACGTTGGGTTTATCTTTGGCAGCCGGAGGGAAGTCGCATTCATGGGTCACGCCGTAAAGTTGGTCTTGCAAGCCCAACTGGTACAGAATCTCCGTTGCGCTGGGCAGAAAGGAGCATATTCTCATCGGGAACCTCTCCGAATTATTCAGAAGTTTAGGATCTGGTCACACCCATTCTAACATTCATGCCTGGTTAATCAGCCCCCACAGGGTCTCCGATCAAACTCTCCCCACTGCCCTCAGTCCCCCGATCTTTCTTGGGCCGATGCCTGGTCAGCATCCAGGTCTTGAATCTCATAAGGCTCGGCGCCGTCATCTGTATAGACGTAGGTGTCGTCGTCCACGTTTCGGCGCTCTATATCTTCGAAGGAGAAAGGATCGTCCATCCCCAGGAAAGTCCGGCTAAACATCCGTACCAACACGTGGTGGATCTGGAAGGTCGCCCCGGCGAGTCCGGCCACCAACCCCACGAGCAGTATTATCGGCAGCGGCGCCGAAAGGCTGCCCAGCGACAGCAAGTGGGAGATGAAAGGGATGCTCCAGATACCCGGCAGAATCAACACCATAATCAATATGGTGTCCCGCAGCACCACCCGCAGGTTCCCGCTCCCCCAGGAATCAGGGGTTCGCATATGGCTGGGCAATACGTAGTCCGCGACATCCTCGGTCAACAAACGCAATGACCGCCATATCGCTACCGCAGGGGGGACGCATAGCGCCAATACCGAACCCCCGATGACCAGTCCTAGAAGTTCTTCCCGAAGATGGATCAATCCAGACAACTCGGGAGTGAATCTCAGGATTCCGGTACCGATGGCGATGATTACGATAATGATGCCTAGATCCAGGAGGATGAGCCTCCCGTTACGCTGGATCCGCCTAGCCCGGCGGCTCCGGAAACGGAACGCACTGCGGAGGGTAGCAAGGGACAAAACCAGGCTCTCACCGTATTGCTTCATCAGACTGGGCGCATGACGGTCGATGAAGTCGGCGATGACATCGGTTGAGCGGAACAGGACCGGATAGACCAACGCCGTGATGGCGGTGGCCCCGGTCATAACCGGATACATAAAAGTCCCGATCGTTCCCGAAACCACTCCTGTTCTAATCATCGCTAGGGAGAATTCCCCTGCCTGAGGCATGCCAAGCCCCACGCTCAGTGATATCCGGCCACCATGGCCGGCCAGCAGTGTCCCGATGGTGTCTGAGACCAATTTGCCCACGATAAATACACCGGCAACGACAATCGTCGGCACGATAACACGGCCCGCCTCCGAGATATCGATGAGCATCCCGATAGTCACGAAGAACAGAGCGGCGAACATATTCCGCACCGGACTCATTATCCGGCCCAGTTCCTCGGCGTGGTGGGAGTCGCCCAGGACCGCCCCGATCAGGAACGCTCCCGCCGCCGCCGACAGTCCCAGTTGCTGCGCCGCCAACGCCAGGCCGAAACACAGTGCCAGACCGGTAATCAGCAACGTCTCGTCCGAGCGGAACCGGTTGACGAAGTGAATCAGCCGGGGTGCGAAGAGTGCGCCGAACACCAGTGCCGCCGCACCGAATATAGCCAGCTTCGCGGCTAAGAGCCCAACGTCTCCCGCGTTCGCCGTACCTGTGGTGGATATGCCGGTCAGCACCGTAAGCAGTATGACCGCCGCGAAGTCCTCCACCACCAGAATCCCGACAATCAACCTTCCTCGCACATGCAGCAGTTGACCCGATTCTCTAAGCATGGTCATCAAGATGGCCGAACTGCTTACGGTTAGAGCCGCCCCCAGGAAAACCGCTTCAGTCCCGTTCCAGCCCATCAGAGTCGCAATCTCAAATCCCAAGGCAAACATGATGGACATTTCCACCACTGCGATGAGGACAACCCTGGTGCCCACCCCCCGGATGCGCTGCCAGCCAAACTCCAAGCCGATTCCAAATAGCAGCAGAATCAAGCCAAGGTCGGCCAACAGCCCGATAGTATCCGGATTCTGCACCATCCCAAGAACAGAAGGACCGATGACCACGCCCGCGACTAGATAACCCAGGACCGGAGACAGCCGGGTTTGGCGGCACAGAACCAGGGCGCCTCCCGCGACGGCCATGATGATGGCGAAGTCACGCAGTAACCCTGAATCGCCGTTCCCGAGAGCGGCTGATATGACCAACACTGGAATATCGATAGCCGGGGACCTCTGAACACCGGTTGAAGAATGCCGCCGGGCTGCTCACCCTTGGCAGACACAGGGATGAATCCTCGTCAAAAGGACGCATCCAAGTCTGAGGATACGATGAACAAACTCAAGCCTGTACGAACGATCGCGCTCTTCAAGGGGACCGGACGAGCGCGTCCAGGTTCAAGCCATACGTGCGGGTGAACAACCAGTAACTGCATCTATTGTAGCAAGACCGGTTGCATCGGGGAGAGGGGCCGAATCGTGCCTAAGGAGAAGAACGCGATAAGTGGGGTATCCGAACCAGGCTGACAAGACGGAATCCGAACCGCCGGTACTCGGGCCGGTTCGCCATCTTGCGAACCGGCCCAGGCTTTCGTTACCTGTGAAATTCCGAGTGAGCTACCAGTTCCACGGTGGTATCCGGGGTCGCCACGGCGACCGACCCGTAAAGGGGTCAACGCCGTTTCCAGGCTTCCACCAACTCGTGGGCTTGGTCGTCGTCCACGCCCCACATCTCAAAGTTGATTCTGATGGCATCGTAGAGAGAAAGGTCTCCCGGGGTCTTGGCGGGGTCTCGATAGGACTCCACGCTAACGTCCATCCATTCCAGGGCCACTTGATCTTCCCTGGCTATTCCTTCCACCATGTTCACGGCGCAAGCGGAGATACCGGAAAGAAAAAGCTCGCCGGCGCCAACCATTTCGCCGCCGCTGCCGTCGGCCACCCAATGATGAGTGCGAGCATTGCAGATCGCCCTTCCCGGCGTGCCGGTGCTGTAACTGTGCACTTTGTAAGCCAAGGATAAGTCGCTCATCTCTTCCCTCCTATGTCTTTACGTGGATGTTCCAAACTTCAGCGTCCAACCCCATGCTAACAGTTGATATCTAAAAGCTGACCGCTACTCCGCCACCCTATAGGCGATACATTCCACAATCTCGATCGCCAANGGCTTTTGTGCCAGAGCGGTAGTNCCGATAACTGCCCNGCANGGCGGTATGGAGATAAACTCCCGGTATATCTCGTTAAACATGGANNAATTATCCATGTTGGTCAGAAAAACAATCAACGTGGCGACCCGGTTGAAGCCGGTTCTACCGGCGTCCAAGTGGGTCTTGATATGCCGGAAGCAGGCCCGGTATTGCTCCTCGTCGGTATCGCCCACCGGCAGGCCGTCGAACCCGGAAGAGGTCGTGCCCCGGCAAAGTACCTTGATAGCCTTGACCTTCAGCATCCGCGTCAGGTCTTCGTCGAAGAAATCTGAATACAAGCCCGTGCGATAGGACAACACATCGGTAGACTGGCCCCGCCCTTCGGCGATAATCAGATCCAGCAGCCCGTCGCGTTCCTCAAAAGAAAGANCTTGCGCCGCATCTATAGACATTCCATCCAGATCTTTCAGTGAATAGGNCATTGTTTACTCAGACTTCAGAGANTTTCCAGTGGTTTAAGATTGCTGCGGCCCAANCCGGAACCTTAAATNTCGGTGTATGTTAGCCTGCCGGACTCCCATGCGCAAGGGATGACCGAGAGCAACCGGGCGAACTTTTGGCTTCCCAATTTTGACACCGCCATGGACAGACCCCTATCATGTTCAACAGAGATTTTTCCGATATCAAAGAGGTGGGCCAGTGGCTACGATTCCGGACCTGAAAGACACCGAACTTCAACAGCAATACGAGAGCTTGGACCGCCGAGTTCTGGTCCGCGACGAAGCGGCTATCGACGCCGAATGTCTCCTGGCATTCCGCTACGAATACCCGGAGCAAGACACTCAGGTTGAAGTGGACACCGATGAATTCACGGCGGTCTGTCNGTGGACCGGCCTGCCAGACAACGGCACTCTAGCCATCTCCTACATCCCCGGCGAAAGCTGCATCGAGCTAAAGTCGCTGAAATACTACCTCCTCTCCTACCGCGACGTAGGCATCGTACAAGAGCACGCCGCCAACCGGATTCTCTTGGACCTAGTCGCCCTCTGCCACCCCAGAAGCATGAAGATAACCCTCGACTACAAAGTTAGGGGAGGACTCCACACTGCCGTCACCGTAGAATACCCCGGAAACTGAAGATCCCATGTATCTGGTAAGAATCGAAACGACCTTCGATAGCGGCCACCGGTTGCTGGACTACGACGGCAAGTGCGCTTTCCCCCACGGCCACACCTACCGGGCCGAGGTCTTCCTGGAGTCGGACACCCTGGATGCCCAGGGTCTGGTGTTCGACTTCACCGAGTTGAAGCACCGGGTTAAGTCGTGGATCGACGACAACTGGGATCACTCCTTTCTGTTGAACAGCCGCGACACCGAATTGATTAACGGGCTGGCAACAGCATCCAAAGGCCGGATCTACCAATTCGACGAAGAGAACCCATCCTGCGAAGTTCTTTCCCGGGTGCTCTACACCAAGATTGTGGAGCTATGCGGGGTGTCCCCGGTCAAGGTCCGTTTGTGGGAGTCCCTCGACCAGTACGCCGAGTATTCCGGCGGGCAATAAGCCATGCCCAACTACGCAGTGACCCTGCTCTCCGGGGGCCTGGATTCCACTACGGTCGCGGTTCAAGCCTTACAAGAATCCAATAACCTATCAGCCATCACCTTCCACTACGGTCAGAGTCACAGCAAGGAAGTCGACTGCGCTCAAGAGATCGCCGGAGTCCTAGGCATCCAACACCAACTGCTGGACATTTCCTTTCTTGGACAGGTTGCCTGGTACTCCGCCCTAACCAACCCAGACCGCTTCCCGGTACCCGAGAACCGTTCCCTGGACCAGATGGGAACCAGCATCCCCATAACCTACGTGCCCCTCCGCAACACCATCTTTCTGTCTCTGGCCGCCGCCTACCTGGAGAGCCGGGTGCTGTACGCCATCGAGAAAGACGGCGTTTCCCCCGATGAAGTGGAAGCCCAACTCTATATGGCTCCCAACGCCATCGATTACAGCGGCTATCCCGACTGCCGCCCCGAATACTTTGAGAAGATGACCGATACCTTGGACTACGGCAGCAAGCTGTGGACCGAATACAAGATCCCGATCCAAGTGAAAACCCCAATCATCGAGCTGTCGAAGATGGAGATTGTGAAGCTTGGCCTGCGCCTTAAAGCCCCTCTGGAGCTAACCTGGAGTTGTTACCAGGGAGGCGAGGCCCCCTGCGGAAGCTGCGACAGTTGTTTGCTTAGGGCTAAAGGATTCGACGAAGCCGGCGTTCCGGACCCGGCCCTCACCTACCGTAGGCAAAGTTAACCCATGCTTCGCTTAAGCCGGCAGTCCTTCGGTAAGCCAGAAATCTTCCACTCCCTGCAAGGGGAAGGGGCGTCAATCGGAGCCGCCACCGTCTTTCTGCGTCTCGCTCTGTGCAATCTTTCATGCACTTGGTGCGACACCAAGTACACCTGGGACTGGGAGAACTACAACTATAAGAAAGAGGTCATGGCCCTGGGGGTAGAAGAGGTCCGGAAGGCTATCCTCTCCTACGACTGCCCCCACCTAGTTATCACCGGCGGAGAACCCATGTTGCAGCAGATGGAACTGATCCCGTTGGTATCCAGTTTGAAGCAACAGGGATTCTACTTCGAGGTAGAAACAAACGGCACCATCCCTCCCCTACCTGAGATGGAGCGTGACATCGACCAGTGGAACGTCTCGCCCAAGCTCGGCACTTCTGGCAACCGAGAGCACCGGCGGCTGGTTCCCAGCACACTGGAAAGCTTCTCCAGCATCCCCGGCGCCTACTTCAAGTTCGTGATTGTGGAGCCTCAAGACATAGAAGAAGTATGCGAACTGGCTGAGAGGTACGACATACCTCCCCAGCGAATCATCCTGCTCCCCGAAGGCCGGAAGCTAGAGGTTCTCCGAACCCGGAACCAGTGGGTAAGCGAGGCCTGCGTCAAGCACGGCTTCCGGTTTTCGCCCCGGCTCCACATTCTGTTGTGGGGCGACGAACGGGGGCGGTAGCGGCGAGGGAGAACGAAATCCCCCCAAACCCCCTTTACGAANGNGNGCTAGTTTTNTCCCAATAGGGCAGTCAGTTCTCCAACATCTCCCAGCGTGTCCAACTTGGCTACCGTGTCTATAACCTGCTTGGTCCTCGCCTCTCCCAGCACATCTCCTGCGATGAACCTGAATTTGCCCACCAGTTCTTCGTGGTTCACTGGATTTTTGGCATCGCCGCGCTGGACGGTGACGCTTCCTTCCAGGATTCGTCCATCGCTCAATGAAACCGCCACTCGAGCGGCTGGATAGTCGTAGCGGCGAAAGCTCATGTCCTCATCGGCCACCACTTCTACCCGCTGGGCAAGCTGCCGGATCTGAGAGTTCGAGACTTGCTGGGGATAGAACGATGTAACGTCGGCGCTACCCCGAACCACCATGGCGGCCACGGCGTAGGGGATGGAGAACTTGGCGGCCAGCATGTTTTCCGGCTCGGGGTCCGCCATTATCAGAGCTAAGGGCGGGGCTTCCACCTTCACGTGGCTGACGTNATGTGGACCGAACTCTTCCTTTTGGAGCAACGACTGGACAGCGTCCAAAACAGGATGGTTGTACAAGCAGCAAGCGTGAAATTTGAAATAGTTGCGCTGGATCCGATAAAAACCCGGTTCACCCAGACCATCCACCACGGCATCCCGGTCGAATCCATTGCCAATGACGGACTGGTACAGGTCAGCCGGGCCGTCCTTGAGGCCAGTAAACCCGCACTCACCCAGATGCGCCGCCAGGATACCCTGAAAGCCTGACCGGCCGGGATACAGATTGCGTATCGTCGCCCCCTCCAGGCACGGGGTCCAAGTATTGGCCGGACTCATGGAGACGGCCAGATTCATCGCCGTTCTGGTCTGTCCGGCGTCGTATCCCAGCAACCTGGCCGTCGCGGCAGCCGTGCCCATGGTCCCCCAGGTACCGTGAGAGTGAATNTCATCCTTGGTAACCGTGGCGCTACCGATCCGCGACGTAACTTCGTATCCGGCGATGATGCTCTCCAGCAACTCCTTCCCGCTGCTTCCCCGGTCCTCAGCCACGGCAATCGCCCCCGGGCTAACGTGGATCGACGGATGGCCACCACCCAACCGAGACCCCTCGTCCATCTCCAAAGCAACCCCGGCAGTAGCGTTGACCAGAGCGGCGAACATTGGCTGCACTTTGCCTGCGTGGCCGAACAAAGAACAGTTTCCACTTCCGGTGGAAAGCGCGAACCGGGCGAAGTTGGCGTTCTCAGCCATCCGGCTGCCAGCCAAGATAGCGCCGATAGTATCCAGCACCACGTTCTTGGCGGCAGCTACTGTCGATTCGTCCAAATCTTCCAAGTTAATACCAGAAACGAATCCGGCTAATCGGTCTAGATAATCCGAGGACATGGCACCCTCCTGAGATACGATCAGACCTTCACTCCACGGCTATTCTATCAAGCTCTCTTGCCTGCATCAGACAGGCCCACTAGCGGTCAAAATACCGCACCCAGCTGGCCCCCTTTAGTAAAGGGGGGTTGGGGGGATTTCCCCCGTCTCCAAAACCACCCGCCTATACAACACTCGCCTCATTGGGCATAATTAGCGGACTATGGGAGAGCATCACCACCATCACGCGCCCGCCTTGCTCGACAACCTGCGTCAGGATATGCCCTTCTGGCGGAAGGTCCGGTTGGTATTGGCCAACAACTTCATCAAGATAAAGTCTCGGCAAAACTGTTGCGGTAATCTGGGACAGCCCGGTTGTTGAAAGGGTAGCGCCGCTCAGTCCGGTTCGGATTGCTGAACAAATAGGCCAATCCCGGAAGGATTACTATCTAGCCCCGGTCGCTCCGGCGAGTCCGATACCTTGCCACCAATGACGCCCTCTTCCCCGCCTGCGCCGCGTGAACCCCAGCCTCGTCAACTGCATGCCGAAACTGCGCTGTCCCAGCGCGTCTTGCCCGGTATCCTGGCACCATTGCACGTACTCGTCGTAGAGCCCACCTGCGATAGTCTGGGAATCGTGTCCCACCATGCANTTGGCGCCGATGAACTGGGACACCGGATCGGAGGGCGAAGCCGCCTCCATGAACTCCCGGCGGATCGAGCTCACATCTGGGGCTTCCTNGGTTCGGGGGCGGGACGCGGATTTGGNGNGAGGCTGCTTAGCCTGTTCGGCCAAGTATGCCAGTAGCTCCAGATATTTCTCCAGACCGCCGAAATCGTCCCAGAAAACCGTCTTNCCGTCCAACTCCGAAGCGTCCAAAGAAAAGGAGATTGAGCCGACTTTAAAGCTACGGCGGAAACCCAGTGGACAGGACCAAGTAGGGGTCAACATCCTCCGGCGCATCGAGTTGTTGAGAAGATAGATGGCGCACCGGGCCGCTTTCCGGTCTTGNTCTGGGTCCTGCAACGGCGGACCGTCGTACACCGATTCCAACGTGCGATGGGCCTGGAGCACGGAAAAAGCGAAGGCGGCGCGCACCTGGTTAGTCGNGCCGCGGAACAAGTCCTCTTCGCCATGCAGTTCCAGGGGATTGAAAATCTCCACCACCCGGCCCGAATCCGAGGTGACCGCAGCCCGGCCCGTCGGCAGATGNNCAGTAGTAATCAANCCCTTCTTCACCGCCGTCCAGACGGCGATAGCCAGGGCCAGATTCTCCCTAACCATGCTGATTTCCAGAACTGGCTCCATCCTGCTGCCGCCTGACTTGTTCTTTAGATCCAGGGGTCTGAGTAGGGGCCTCTTAGGCGTTGATATCCATCACGACTTTGATGACGTTGTCCTGATGATGCTCGTACATGTCATAGGCATTCTGAACGTCGGAAAGGCCCGTGCGATGGGTGATGAGCGGGCCGGGATCGCACCAGCCCCGCTCTCGCAGACCAACAATCTCCCGGATGTGGGCGATGGGGTCACCGCTGCGAGCTCCAGTGGTGGGTATNATGCGAGGCTGTAGCTCCAACAGCAGATTGTGCTCGATGGGCACCATATGGTCAGTCTGAACTCCNAAGATAATCACGGTGCCAAACTGGCGGATCAATCTGAAAGCCATGTTGAAGGTGTCCGGATATCCGGCGGCCTCTACCACCACGTCGGGTCCTACACCATCGGTGATTTCCAAAACCGCCTGTCCAATCTCGTCCCGGCTGGGGTTGATTGTATGCGTGGCGCCCATCTCTATCGACTTTTCTAGGCGATTATCAAGCAGGTCGGCTCCAATCACGGTGCGTGCGCCCATCCGCGAGGTTATCATCGTGAAGCTGAGGCCGATGCTCCCCTGCCCCAGAACCAAGACCGTCTTGCCCAGCAAGTTCGGCATCTGCTGACAAGAGTAAAGGACGGTGCCTGAAGGCTGACACATCAACCACTCGTCCAGATTGCCTTCGTCCGGCAAAAGAGCGATACGCTCCGGCCCGGAAACGATGTATTCCGCCAATCCCCCGGCGTCTCCGCTGGGAATAACGATAGCTCTTTTNCCCACGGGGAAGCCGTCGGTCCGGCTCTCCACGATGGTTCCGGCCACCTCATGGCAGGGCTTTCCGGGAGCGAAGGGATAGCGATCCTCTGAGAGGATCGGACCGTAGCTATGCCGGATGTCACTGCCACAAACCGAAACCCGCTCGATCTTGATAAGACATTGGCCGTCTTGAGGAGTCGGAGTTTCGGTCTCAACAAATTCAAAATGCTTGGGGGCGGTTAGTCTCACTGCTTTCATATAGCCTGTTTCCTCCAGCACCGATGGTTGATTCANTCTGTCGATTCAGTCTGTATCTTAATATGCCAAAGGCCCTTCGGCAACCTGATNGATATCAAAGACCTCCGCCCCCANTCCACCCATAGGAAAGATCGTCTTACAGTTTGACCCATCGGTTTTCTTGAGACTTGACTTACCAGCCGCTATCATTAGGCTGACGATTCGATTGAACACAAAGTTAGTTAATGCACTGGAGGTGCGTCTTGGCAAATAGTTACGACGTTATTGTAGTTGGCGCCGGGAACGCCGCCCTTTCTGCGGCCATGGCAGCCAAAGAGAATTGTGATTCCGTGCTGGTGGTGGAGAAAGCTCCGGAGTTCTTCAGAGGTGGGAATACTTAC
>PANP01000093.1 GCA_002708395.1 Dehalococcoidia bacterium | reverse complement strand
GCGAAGACTGATTCGATGATGTCATTTTTGATGGCCCCGTGCGAATATTTGGAACATGGTAAATATTCCACTACGCTAATTACTCTCGTTTCAGAATTATCACACACTTTTGGCAAAATTTAGGAATAATATTGCGAATAAATCCTGGCAAGAAAAACTTGACGCTCAGCTAACGGTGTTTGTTACCTTTAGTTCAACAATCATTCAATTAGGCTTTGTCTTTTCCGGGCTGTAAAATAAGTGTGGGAGGTGACGGGAGGTGGTTACAAAGAATCGTATTACTCTTCAGGAATATTTGGACTCGGGGTTGGGGGAGATCGGCCAGTACGACGGTCTAGGGGCGGTGATTATTGCGATCGCCGAGGGTACCTGCCAAGTCCAACAGTTGGTCCGCCAGGCAGCGCTGGCTGACGTTCTTGGCGCCAGCGGCGAGACAAACGCCAGCAGCGACGTAGTCCAGCATATGGATAAGGCTAGCTCGGACATCTTCGTAGATACGCTGGCCCGATCCGGTCACGTGGCCGCCATCGGTTGCGAAGAGATAGAAGANCCNGTCATTTTCGAAGGTGACGTTGGNGGCGGCTATATCNTGTTGATGGACCCCCTTGACGGATCGTCCAACATCGANGTCGCCGTGAGCATCGGCTCNATCTTCGGGATATGGCAGAANAAACCCGGCGAAACGGTGAATGANAACTCTTTGCTNAGGTNGGGCAGCGAGCANGTCGCAGCGGCCTACGCTGTCTACGGTTCCAGCACCGTGCTGGTTCTGGCTACCGCGAACAACGTCCGCGGTTTCACTTTGGATGCCGAGTCCGGGGCCTATGCGCTAACCCACCACGACATCAAGATTCCCGAGAATTGTCCCTACTACAGCACTAATGAGGGCAACAACAAGGTCTTGGACGAACCCACCCGGAAGGCCATCACCTTACTTAGGGACAAGTACTCGCAACGGTACGTCGGTTCCCTGGTGGCTGATTTCCACCGGAACCTCTTGAAGGGCGGAATCTTCGCCTATCCCGCCGACCAAAGCCGTAAANACGGTCGACTGCGGTTGATGTACGAGGCGAATCCCCTTGGCTTTGTGGCTGAACAGGCTGGCGGGGCCGCCTCCACCGGATATNAGCGAATCATGGACATCGTCCCCCAGGAATTGCACCAAAAGACACCGCTGATTCTGGGTAACAAAGACGTCGTAGATGAGACGGTGGCTGTTATTAAAGCCGGCTAGCGACAGTATTACCTAGTAACCACAGGATAGGGATGAAGGAGTGAAGGATGGATAAGCAACGACTAGTACAGACCGCTCANGCGCTGGTTGCCGAGAAGAAGGGTATCCTGGCAGCCGACGAAAGCGGTGGCACCATAAAGAGACGTTTCGANAGCATCAACGTAGAATCCACAGAGAAGAGCCGACGAGATTATCGNGAGATGCTATTTCGAACCGCTGGAGTTTCCGACTTTATCAGCGGCGTGATTCTGTTCGATGAGACGATTCGCCAGGAAGCCGCCGACGGAACACCGATCGTCAAAGTGTTGACGGACCAAGGGATAATCCCAGGCATCAAAGTAGACAAAGGCACAATCTCCCTGCCCAGCGCTCCCGATGAGTTGGTGACCGAGGGGCTGGACAGTCTGAGGGACCGCCTTAATGAATACGTTGAGCTAGGGGCAGGCTTCACAAAATGGCGGGCCGTAATCAGCATCACTAACGACACTCCGACTTCTTATGGAATAGCTGCCAATGCCCACGCCTTGGCCAGGTTCGCTGCCCTAAGTCAAGAAGCCGGTTTGGTCCCCATAGTGGAACCGGAAGTCCTGCGGGACGGCGACCANAGCATCGAAAGATGCTTCGAGGTCACGGAAGANACCCTAAGGGAAGTGTTTGACCAGCTAGCCCAGCAAAAGGTCCTCCTTGAAGGAATGCTTCTGAAGCCGAGCATGGTTATCTCTGGCGGCTCATCAACCCAACGGGCCGACCCGGACGAGGTCGCCGAAAGGACCATCGAGTGCTTCAAAAAGGTATTGCCGGCGGCAGTCCCAGGAGTGGTCTTCCTTTCCGGAGGGGAACCTGACAATTCGGTGACGTCCAACCTCAACGCCATCAATCAAAAGACGGCCGCGCTTGGAACCCCCTGGGAACTTACTTTCTCCTTCGGGCGGAGCCTGCAAGGCGCGCCATTGACCGCTTGGGCTGGAAAGGCCGAGAACACGGAAGCCGCGGCCTTGGCCTTCTACACCAGGGCCAGTTTGACCAGCGCAGCCAGGCAGGGCAAATACGTTCCTGAAGGCTAAAACTTAGGCCGGTCACCCAGAACTAAGCAAATAAAAAAAGAGGCTCCAAGGATNCCCAGAGCCTCNTTTTCCCCGCCTCCATGTGACTCGGTTAATTCAGCAGGCGCAACTCCAATTCCTTCAGTTGCTCAGGTTCCACTGGGGCGGGTGACCCGAACAGCAGGTCCGCTCCCGTTTGNGTCTTGGGGAAGGCGATGACATCACGGATGGAGGTTGAACCGGCGAGGATTGCCACCAGCCGGTCGATGCCGGGCGCTATGCCGCCGTGGGGCGGAGCGCCGTACTCGAAGGCTTCAAGAATCTGGCCAAACCTGTCGTTGATGTCATCGGTAGAATATCCCAAGATCTGGAAAATTCTTTCCTGCATTTCGCGCCGGTGGATACGTATGCTGCCACTGGCTAGCTCCGACCCATTGCAGACCAGATCATAGGCTTTAGAGTCTATGGATCCGAAGTCCTCTCCGTCCAATAGCCCTTCCTGGCCATCCGCAGGCTGCGTGAATGGATGATGGGAGGAATCCCAGCGGTTTCTATCGGCGTTCCAGTCGAATAAGGGGAATCGGGTGACGAACGCGAAAGCCAGCGTTTGAGGATCGGCCAATCCCAGCGTCGCGCCCATATGATCCCGCATGGCGCTCAACCATGTGTTCACCTGACGGGGAGGACCGGCCATCAGCAGAACCAAGTCGCCGGGAACCGCTCCCATTCTCTGGGCCAGTCGGCGGCTCCATTCCACCGGCATTCTCAGTCCGGGGGATAGCTGCACGTCTTCTTCGGCGATCGCGTCCAAGGCTCCGTCTCCGTGGAACCGAACATGGCTGAGCCCTCCAGCCCCGAAGCCTTGAGCCGTTTGCTCCAGGTTTCGCATCATCGTACCAGTGTACTCCCCTTGGCCGGGCACGACGAATCCTTTGATGATGCCGCCGTTCTGCGCCACGGACAAAAAGACCCGGAATTCGGTTTCGTTGGCCAGAGCGGTAACGTCGGTCATCTCCAGGCCGAAACGCAGGTCCGGCTTGTCGCTACCGTACCGGTTCATGGCGTCTGCATACTCCAGTCGGGGAAAGGGCTTGATGATAGTCCTATCCGGAACTACGGACTCCAGCATGCCCGTGTATAGCTCCTCGGTTAACCGAAGGATATCCTCCTCCTCGACGAAGCTCATCTCCAGATCGAGTTGGGTGAACTCCGGTTGGCGATCGGCGCGCAGATCCTCATCCCTGAAACAGCGGGCGATCTGGAAGTACTTCTCCACTCCGGAGACCATCAGCAACTGCTTGAGTTGTTGCGGCGACTGAGGCAAAGCATAGAAATTACCTGGCTGCATACGGCTTGGCACCAGGTAATCCCGGGCTCCCTCCGGCGTGCTTTTTATCAGGATGGGAGTCTCGATCTCCAGGAAATCGCGGTCACTCAAGAAATCCCTGATGTACTTGACTACCTTATGCCGCAGCACCAGGTTGCGAAGCATCGCAGGCCGGCGCAAGTCGAGATAGCGGTAGCGCAGCCGCAAACTCTCGTCCACCTCCACATCGTCGGAGATGTAGAAAGGCGGAGTCAAAGATGGGTTCAGGACCGTGGCCTCGTCTGCCGCGACTTCTATCATCCCTGTTTCCATGGCGGGATTCTCGCTCCCCGGAGGACGGACGCGCACGGTGCCTTTGACCTGCACCACCCACTCGGAGCGAAACTGGTCCGCTATCTCATAGGCTTGCGGAGAGGTTTCGGGGTCGAANACAACTTGCACGATGCCGGACCGGTCCCGCAGGTCAACGAAGATTACTCCGCCGTGGTCCCGCCGCCGACTAACCCATCCGGTCAAAGTTGGTTGGCTGCCTATGCTTTCTTCGCGAAGCTCGCCACATTCCTTGGTTCTTAGCAATCCGTTCCTCCGGTTTTTCTAGGTCAAATGGTAATCGGCGTTGTTCGTCTAACGCAACTACGTGGATAAATAGTAGTTAAATGAATCCGCCTTCTCGCCGGTATATCGGCGCAGGTNGAAACTTCAGTCTGATGGGTCAGACTCCCGGCAGCTGGTCGAAAATATTTTCAAAGGGACTGGCCGCCGGCGATGTTATCTCTAATACCAAGCCTTCCAGAAGATCCGGGTCCGCCACTGGAGGCAGACACAGAGTATCCAAGCAAACATGGGCCTGGGCTGGAAGCTCAGCCTCATCAACCAACACTGGTTTAATGACCAGGTTTGCGCTCGACAATCTGGCCGCCGCCTGAATCATCTGCGATGTNCCCGGGTCGTCGGGCCGTCCTTCAACGGTTACTTCCACCGGCGCATTCTTCAACATGCTGACGGCCAAGCCGTACCCGGCGCTGTGTGCTCCGTATTCATGGAAGGTGCTGACGCAGGAACTCAAAGTGGTCTCGGCGATCTGCTTATAGTCATCATCCCGAGTGGCCTGCCATAGCTTTAGCAGCCCGATGGCGACAGTCACATTCTCCGCCAGAGGTTTTTCCCTTAGCCTTAGATAACCGATGGGTTGGGGTTTGGATTCAATATCGAAGAAGCCGCCACCGGTCTCGTCATAGAAGCGGTCCAATATCTCCGTCACCGCCGCTTTGGCCCGATCGAGATATTGTTCCTTCCCAGTGCATCCGTGGGCGTCGACCAACGCCGTGAGTAGAGCGGCCCAGTCCAGCAAAAAGGATAAGCCATCGTCAACCGCCGACCCGTCATAAACATGACTGAGTTGTCCTGCCTGAGCTGCCGAGTCCAACTGGTCCAGCACCGCCAACGCCGTAGCGGTCAACTCGGGCCGGCCCAACCTCCACGCGGCGTCCAGTAGTAGGGAAACCGCTTGGGCATTACCGTTGCAGTAGCAGGACGGGTCCACGGCGGGGCGGTTTTGCTCCATGCGGGACGACGCCGGGAGGTCGAAATAATCGGAATGGGCGCCCTGGCTACCGCGGAAACCTGGAATCGCCTTATCGAACAAACTGGCCATGATGTAATCGATTGTCTGGGAAGCCACCTGACGGTAGTCTTCACGGTCCAATATGGAACAGGCGTCAAGATAAACCTGGGCCAGAATCACGTTGTCTTCCAGCAGTTTTTCCCGTTGGGGGTCGGTCCAATCGGCGTTGCCGGTGTTGCGGAAAAAGCCGCCTTCTTCGGCGTCATAGAGCGGGCCGCTGGACATATTGTCCAGCGATTTTACGAGCATGGACCGGTAGAAATCTTCTCCGGTGGTCCGGGCTAGATGCACCAGGTATTGGAGGATCGGCCCGTTGGGGAATTTGGGTTCTTGGCCAAAACCGCCGTTGATGGCGTCATAAGCGCCCGCCAGGCTACGAGCCACGTGGTCCGGAAGGGAATCTTCCAACTCTGGACCGGCGGTAATCCGGCCAACTCGCTCCTGACGTTGACGAAGTAATCCGCGTGCCTGGTCGTAGAGATCTGCCCGGTCTTCTTCATAGGCCTGGCGCAGTTCCGAAAGCATCGATAGGAACTGATCTGGTGGAAGGTAAGTGGCTCCACCGATTAGGCCACCATGCCCGGTCAGGAAAGCNGTGGTCGGCCATCCTCCCACGTTGTACCTGGAGTTCAGGTCCGGCCGGTGGTCGTTGTCCACTCGGACAGCGACGAAGTTCTGGTTGATGAGTTGGGCGACGTCGGGGTCGGAATATGACGTTTCGTCCATGACGTGGCACCAGTAGCACCATACCGCGGAGATGGACAGCAGGACGGGTTTGTTCTCTGTCTGGGCCTTGGAAAAAGCAGCCTCGCCCCATGGCAGCCAGTTGATCTGGCTGGCTAGGTTCGGGTTTGGAGAGAATCGAAAGCTTACCAAGGGCCTCCAACTGGCGAATAGGCAGAGATTTGCCGTGTATATGGTCTCCGGAAGGCGGCCCTAAAGCCGAAAGAAATAAAGCGAAATGAACTCAGCCGGATGCCCAGAGAATTACGTTAGCATAGCCCCTAGTGTTTATCAAATAACGCGATTAACCGGTGCCACTTCACTATGGGCTCCGTCATTCCGGCGAAGGCCGGGATACAGCATCGCTCGCTTCAACTACTCTCCGGGGCACCGGCTCCAACTGAGCCTATTCCAAGCCGGGATATTCGTTGTTCCAGGTATCCAGATGCACAAACTCGGACATCGCGCCTCGCCTCACCGGTCCGAAATTACCCATCGGGTATCCGATAGGCANAATGGCGTAAGAATGGATGCCCTCTGGCAGACCCAAAATGGCCTCAACTTCAGNCTCGAAATTCAGGTGTCGAGTGGTCAAAGTGGCCCCTAGGCCCAACGCCCTAGCCGCCAGCAACATGTTTTGCACCGCCGGATAGATCGATGCCCCCGAAGATCGGGACGGAGTGTTCTGCCCATCGTTCTGGCAAGCCACGATCCAGATGGGCGCTTCATGGTAATGGTCGGTCAAGTATTCCACGGCGCTGTGCTGCCTTCGATAGCGGCCGGGGCTGGAGCCCGGAGGGGGCTCGCTGGACAGGTAACGCGGGCTGACAACTTCATCGAAGGCACGCTTGTAGTATTCCTGAACCTTCTCTTTGATGGACTTGTCTTTTATCACGAGGAATCCCCAACGCTGGCTATTCCCTCCGCTGGCTGCGTTCATCCCAGCGCGAAGTATCTTTCGCACCAACTCGTCGGGCACCGGGTCGGGCTTGAGCCGGCGCATGGCGCGAGTGGTTCTCTGAATCTCAAAAAGGTCGGTATCTTCGGGCATTTTGCCTCCTTAGTAGGCCAAATCANGGGTAGTCCGAANCACGGGATATTCNTGCGTGTTTCACCGGCGAGAACCGGTGTCCGGAGATTNGATGTTTGGTAGCGGTGCATCGATCCCTGCCTTCGCCGGAATGACGAAAGGCAGGCTGAAGCGTCACCTGAGTATATCATCATGTTGCGGCCTTCCGGACGCTCCTGTATAGTCCCAGCGACTAACCAGATGCCACGGACGGTTGAATCCTGATGACTGAACTGGAACAACTGCAAGAGANGATAATCGCCTGCACCAAGTGTCCCAGGCTGGTGCCCTACCTGGCAGAGGTCGCTAGGACCAAGCGGCGCATGTACATGGATTGGGATTATTGGGGCAAACCCCTCCCCGGCTACGGNGACTCCCAAGCCCGGATGCTGGTCATGGGNCTTGCNCCGGCGGCCCACGGCGGTAACCGGACGGGAAGGATGTTTACCGGGGACCGCAGCGGCGATTGGGTTTTCGGCACCTTGCACAAGTACGGGTTCTCCAGTTCCCCGGACTCCAAGCATCGTGACGACGGGCTGACTCTCCACGACGCTTACATAACCAACGCCCTGCGCTGTGCCCCTCCAGGCAACAAGCCGCTACGGGAAGAGAAACTGGAATGCTTGCCCTATCTGGTACGGGAACTGGAATTGATGGACACAGTCCAGGTGGTGGTCGCATTGGGGAAAATTGCCTTCGATACCTATCTGACGACCTTCGCTCCCCGNGGACTTAACCTGCCCAAACCTCTCCCCAAGTTCGGCCACCTGGTTACCTACCCCCTGGACGGTGGAGTGNTCCTTGTCGGCTCTTACCACCCCAGCCAGCAAAACACCCAGACCGGGCGCCTGACCCATGAGATGTTCGACGCCGTGTTNGCCAAGGCCAAAGAGTTGTTGAACTGAGCGATACGCTGCAGGCAATGTGACCCTGTTCATGTGTAGCAGGTCACAACCACCCGTCTGAACACTCCGTTCGCCCTGAGTTTGTCGAAGGGCCCTCTCTCTGAAGAATGGTTCGACAGGCTCACCAGGAACGGAGGTGGGTAACGCCTACCTGAAATCGCTGCGTTTAAGCGTCCGATACCCGGTTATTAAGTTACTCCAACGGGATGGTCGCGGAAATCCTCGGTTCATCCCCCACCGACCTAGTGGTGTGTCCCTGACCGGTCAGGTCCTCAACCAGAGTGACGTGTCCCGGACCGAACCGGTGGACCGAACCGTCGCCGAGCCCCAGCTCAACCTCTCCGCCGATGGTGATGACGTANTGTCGCCGGGGACCGTTGTGCCAATCGCTGAAATANCCGGCAGGACTGGACCGGAAAGAGATCCCAGCGGTCTTAGCAATCTCACCAAGTTCAGGATGGGATTCCAGGGGNAATTCCTCAAGATGTGACTGCCCATCGTCGCCGGTATAAAGCCTCCATATAGCCATTGCCATGCCTCCACCTTTGATGTGCTTCGGATAGTTCGACCAGATTAACGGTTAGCCGGAGCGCGCGCAACCCGGAGTTGCGGCCAAGATATGTTCGGTTCTGGTAGTATGGCTAGGCACCTGATGAAGCGAAGAAAAGTACCGGCGGATGCCGATGTGCTGACCTAAACCTGAGACAGAATTCTGGAGGATCGGCTATGGAGATTGGAATCGGACTTGATTGGAGCCTGAATCTCACGTGGGACCAACAGGCGGANNTGTCTCGAGAGGCNGCCAGCCTTGGCTATACCAGCATCTGGACTCCGGAGAGCACGGGTACAGACGCCTTCCACCTTTGCGCCCAGCGTTGGTCCGCCAGCCGCGATGTGACACCGGAGGGTTTGGACACCGGCATCGCNGTGTCTCCGGTCATGTACCGCAGCCCGGTCGCCTTCGCCATGAGTGGCGGAACGGTGAGCCAGATAACCGGAGGCCGATTCCACATGGGTATCGGGACCGGCGGCGTTTACCGTCCCAGATCGCGCCGGACCATGGGCATGCCAAAATTATCGGCACTAGCCATGATGCGGGACTACATGAATACGGTCAGAGGCTTGGTGGCCGGTGAACAGGTTCAATACGAAGGAGATGTTGTTACTCTCCGAGGCGTNAAATTAGACATCACCCCCCCTCCCAAAACACCTGTTTACTTGGGCGCACTGGGTCCTGAGATGCTCCGTCTATCCGGAGAAGTGGCCGACGGCGCATGCCTCAACTGGTGCAATCCGGAGCAGATCGCTTGGAGCCGGGAGCGGATTAACGAAGGNGCAGCCAAGGCTGGCCGGGACCCTTCCGGGATCAAGATGGTGGAATATATCCGGGTTTGCGTTGACGACGACGTGGATATGGCCAAGCGGGCCTACGCCCGTTCTACGATGGGTTACGCGCTGGGACAGGAAGTCCCCACCACCAAAGAACGGAGCCTGGGCTACCGCGGCCACTTCGAACGCATGGGCTATACCGAGGAGTTGGCTGAGTTGGACCGGATGCGCACCGCCGGTTCGTCCCGTGACGACGTGGCCGACGCTTTCTCCAGCGACCTGCTCCTGAACGTCGGCTACTACGGCCAAGCCGAAGGCGCCGCCGCCGCCTTCGGCAAGTTATCCAAGGGCCTGGATGTCGCCATTGTTCGGGTAGTAGCCGCCCGTCCCACCCTAGAATCCACACTAGCAGTCATGCGCGCCTGCGCCCCCAACCTGGTGATAGAGGCGTCCGCCTAAGTCTGCCACGAATAGACAGAGGTACGGAGACGAAAAAATAATTTCGTCTCCGTGGTCTCCGTGCCTCTGTGGCAATTCCCCCGTCGTGACTTCCCGTGCCTCTCCATGCTACGATTGCCCAGATTCGAGGCTATATGGATGAGGGTGACGCATGGCGGTCCGGACCGGAAAACAATTCCTGGAAGGCATCCGCGACGGGCGGGAGATCTGGCTGGAAGGGGAACGGGTCGACGACGTGACCACCCATCCAAAACTGGCCCGCATGGCCAATACTTTGGCCTCGATATATGACATTCAGGTCTCCCCGGAACATCACGATGTGATGACCTTCAAGTCTCCCTCTTCCGGCGAACCGGTTGCCCGCTCGTTCATGATTCCCGAAACCCAGGAAGATTTGTTGGAGCGCCGGAAGGCCTTGGAAGTGGTGGCCCACTGGTCCTACGGTATGCTGGGGCGGACCCCCGACTACGTGAACATCCAGCTAACCGCCATGCGCCAAGCGGCTCATGTTTACGGACAGAAGGACAAGCGCTTCTCGGACAACATTATTCGGTACTATGAATACGTCCGGGAAAATGACCTGTGCCTCACCCACACATTCGGGCATCCTCAGGTCAACCGGGCGGTTCCGATCAGCGACTTACCTGACCCCTATGTGGCTTTAGGAGCAGTAGATACCAACAGCGAAGGAATCATCGTCCGGGGCGCAAAACTCCTGGCGACCTTGGCGCCCTTCTCCGACGAGATTTTCTCTCCCGTCTATAGGCCCCTGCGCCCGGATGCTGAAGAGGACAAGAAGTACTGCATCGGATTCGCCATCCCGGTCAACACCCCCGGGCTCAAGTTCATCTGCCGCCAATCTTACGACCGTGGCGACTCCTTATACGACTACCCGTTGTCCGGGCAGTACGACGAGATGGACGCCCTGGCCGTCTTCGACGATGTGCTGATTCCTTGGGACCGGGTGTTCGCATATGAAGACATAGAATTGGCCAACCACACCCTGCAGGAAGTGGCCATGTGGCGTCACTACATGCAGCAGGTGGCCGTTAAGAGCATCGCCAAGCTGGAGTTCATTCTAGGTATAACCCATGGTATCGCCGAGGGTATCGGCATCACCGGGTTCGGTCACGTACAGGAGAAAATCTCCGAGATTATCGACACTCTGGAGACGGTGCGGTCATATATGAGGGCGGCGGAAGCGGACGCCGGGCCGTTCTTGGGCGAGGGCATCTGGCCGGCCCCGGAACCCTGGATAGCGATGAGGAATTGGTACCCCGACGCTTATTCCCGGATCGTGTGGATCATAGAGCAACTGGCGGCGGGTGGATTGATGCTGACGCCATCGGATCAGGACCTGAACGGTCCCATGGCCGAGACNATCGCCAAGTATTATCAAGGCGCCACCGCCGATGCGCCGGAACGCATCAAGCTGTTCCGGCTGGCCTGGGACTTGGTGGGCACCCAATTCGGTTCTCGGCAGACTCTCTACGAAAGGTTTTTTAACGGCGACGTCGTTAGGTTGCGACAACGCAGGTTTGAAACCTACGATTACTCCAAGGCCAAAGAATCGTTGCGCTCATTTATGGACCGGCCGACCGGCTAGTAACCCACGACCGGAACGGAAGCCGGCATACAAGGCGAAGTGGCTCAACCGTCTCACCGACAGACGCCGGTGTCGACAAACTGGATTGTTCCCGCGGCATCCTGGATTCCGGCCTTCGCCGGAATGACGAAGGCCAGATAGACTATATCCCGATTCACCTATGTCGAACTTATACGGCGGTNGCTACCTTAGACGGCGCCGTAACGCTCTGGATGAACCGGGATACTTCAAAGTTGAAGATGTCAGGCTTCTCAAAATAGACGGAATGACCCGCTTCCGGCACTCTGGTCAACCGCGCCCCTGGAATGGTCTTGGTTGCCGCCTCAAGGACCGCCGGAGGGGCGATCTGATCTTCCTCACCAACTATGAACAAGGTCGGCACTTGCAAGCTGCCAAGCTGGGCGGGAGTAGGGCCCTGCTGCGGAACACCGACCGGTTCGGAGCGCAGCGGGTTGGACTGGGATATCTGCAGGTATAGATTAGCCAAAGCAGGGTTTCGTTGGACGAATCCCTGGGAGACTGCCCGGTGCCCGATGGAAATGTTGGACGGATTGGTGTCCCGCAACTGCCTCTGTAGCTCTTCAACCTCGGGCACGGCCATCCCGCCGACGGTATCGGCCATCACCAGGCTCTTGGTCCGCTGGGGATAGGCCACGGCGAATCCCAGCATCGTGCGGCCACCCATGGACTGGGCGACCAAGTGGGCCGAGTCTATCTCCAGATGGTCCAACAGTCCTACTAAATCTTCAACAAACGCTCCGGCTCCGGGCCCCCCTGGAACATCGAAAGAGTGGCCGAAACCCCTTTGATCGATGGTTACGCAGTGATAATTCTGGGAGAAGAAGGGAATCTGCTGCCACCAGCTGAGCAGGTTGCCACCCGCGCCATGGGCAAAAACTATGGTCTCACCCTCGCCGAAACTCTGGTAGTGAACATCGATTCCGTTTATCTTTGCTGACGACAACTTTCACCTCGCCCCGCGTGTCTTGGCATGCGTATNTCCGGGGTTTGTGGATTGTACCATGGGCGCTGGTTCACATAACAAACTACCAACCTTCGCCCGGACCAGTCGCCTTGAATTGCGTTTCCGGGCTTGGTAGGCTAGACCCGGAATAAGACTGGGTAGCCCGTAGGAAAGGGGACACCAACGCATATGGCCAAGTTGATATATGGCGACCGAATCGGGAAGCGGGGTGTCTTGCGGGTCGGCGCTTCTGCCATCATATTTGACGAATCCAGGGAGAAAGTTCTCCTTACCAAGCGTACCGACAATGGACGTTGGTGCATACCCGGCGGCGGGATGGACCCCGGAGAAAGCGTAGAAGAGGCCTGCGTTAGAGAGGTCTACGAGGAAACGGGACTTCACGTCGAGACCACCCGCTTGGTGGGCGTATATACGAACCCCGGTATGGTCGTTGAATACGCCGACGGCAACGTTATCCAACCGGTGGCTATCAGCTTCGAGGCAGTGGTAACCGGTGGGGAGATGGGGTTGAGCGACGAGACCACCGATGTCGGTTATTTCTCGGTGGAAGAGATGGAAAAACTGGACTTGATGGAGAATCACGTAGAGCGTATTCAGGACGCCATGAAGAACTTGGAAACTTCTTTGGTTAAATAGATCTTTGGAAAGGCAAGAGGCGGCATCCCTTGGTTGACCTAACACCCGAAGCAGCTACAGATATATGCATGAACCAGTGCCGGGCAATGTGCTGCCGCGGCCCCCTAATCCTCAGGTTAAGCGGGGATGAATCTTCCCGGTTCGAAGAGCAGGCTATGGCATTAGGTCTGACTGTAAAGGTAGACGCGGCGCCGGGTGGCGGTGGTTGGGTCAAGTTTGCCGAACATACGGGGGAGCGCTGCCCCATGCTGGAAGACACTACCTCAGCCTGCCGAATATACCAGGACCGGCCCCAACGCTGCCGAATCTTCCCCGAAAGACCCACTCCAGGTTGCGCGATATCCGGATTGGAAGAGCCCACCACCGATTAGCTGCGTCGCGTGGACCACGTCTATGTCATTCCGAGGACAGCAGCGTCGAGGAATCTGGGGTGGGACTGTCCCCAAGTCATAAGATTCCTCTCCTTCCACAGAAGGATCGGAATGACACTCTATCTTCTGCCCCTGATACCTAGGACGAGTCTCTAGAATAGAGTCCATAGATCCGGGACATAGCAGAGCTGAGGATTGGTTTGCGAGGTGGGGTCCAAAGGTGAGGACATCGAATGTGGCTGGCGGACCTAATTCAGGAGGCCGCCAGCCCAGCCGTTAGTTGGTAGCCGGCTCCAGAATGGCCCGCTCTAGGCCATCGCCGATATGGGCTTGGATAATGTCCAGCGCCGGGAAATCCCACTCGGACACAAAGGTTATCGCCGTACCGTGGCGTCCCATCCGTGCGGTCCTGCCGATCCGATGAACGTACTCTTCCAGATTCCCCGGCATGTCGTAGTTGATAACGTGGGACACTGCCGGAATGTCCAGACCCCGGGCGGCGACGTTGGTAGCCACCAGAACGCGGAGGTCGCCCGAGCGGAAGCGGCCCATAACCCGGTCCCGATGGGNCTGAGTCATGTCGCCGTGAATGGCTTGAACGTCGTGCTCGCGCTTCTGCAAATGTGACACCANCATGTCTACTCCGACCTTGGTCCGCCGGAACACTAATGCCTGCGTTATAACTCCGGGCTGGCGAAGCAGTTCTTCCAGGGCAGTAGGACGGTCCCGATCGGCTACTTCATAGTAGCGCTGAGTCACGCCCTCCACTGGCTCTCCGTCTCCACCCACCTGGATCCAAGCGGGATCCTTTAGATAGCGGCGGGCCAACCGGTGGATCGGTCCGGGCATCGTAGCGGAGAAGAGAAGGGTTTGCCGTTCCAGCGGGGTGCAACGGAGGATGTATTCGATGTCGTCGGCGAATCCGATGTCCAGCATCTGGTCGGCTTCGTCTAAGACGACGGATTTCACCCGCCCGATGTCCAAGGTGCCCCGCTGCATATGGTCCATCAGCCGGCCGGGGGTAGCAACGATGATTTGGACGCCCCGTTGCAACGATTCCAACTGCCGGCCCATGGCCTGTCCGCCATAAATGGCTACTACCTTCACGCCGGTATGTTGCCCCAATTTAGAAAGTTCGACTTTGACTTGGACCGCCAGCTCTCTGGTGGGCACCAAGACCAGCGCTTGGGGGTCTCTTGCATTCTTGTCCACGGTCTCAAGTAGAGGAATGCTGTATGCCGCTGTCTTGCCGGTCCCGGTTTGGGCCTGACCAACCACGTCTCTTCCCGACTGGACCAGAGGGATAACCTCACTCTGAATGAGTGTCGGCTCGGCATATCCCATCCCTGCCAGGGCCCGGCCGATCAGACCGGAAACAGCAATAGTTCCGAAGAACAGAGGATCGGGTTGGGTTGGAGAAGAGTCGACACGGGGGCGAGACTTGGGANGTGCCGGGGAGCGGGGCTTGTCTGACGCGGCTTTGGGTGCTTGGGAAGGCGGAGANGACTTTGGAGCCGGTTGTCTGGAAGGACGTTCGGTGGTTAGAGCTGCCAGAAGACTGTTGGTGACCGGTGGTGACTGGGGTGGTGATGATTTGGGGTCGTTTTCTTGGGGCTCGCTTTTAGTGAATCCTGAGGTTAGTTTACGAAGTAATGTACCGAGAATTGGGGTTACCTCCGATGGTCAGGATAGGAATCCGGTATTTGACCAGCGGGCGCCGGTCCATGATATACCGCCTCATCCTTTGCGCTGTTCGCATTATCTAGGAAAATAATAGCAATTCGGCGACAGATTGTAAAGATTGAGTGGAGCGCCGTGCCTATGGTGGCGGGGCTTTGATAGATGTGCGTACCAAGAACAACCAAGATGGTTCCAGTAATGGGTACAATCATGCCAGCATTTTCATNGAATCGTTCATGCCTGGCGTGCCTAGGACTGACCGTTTCGGTTTATGACTCTGTTAATATGGTTGAACTTACACTGTACGCATTCTTCACTTAACACCGCTGGTCCGCCTTAGGGAAAATTTCATAGTGTTATAAGCGGCTTATGTCCGAAGACATCAACGACAAAGAGGACTAATTTGACTTCACCGCTGATGGTGAAGCCCTGGGCTACATCTCTCTGGCTCAAGCCAGACTTTTGGCCATGCAGACTGCGCGAGAGACCCCCGGTGAATACGGCGGGCGATTTCGNNATTCCTCCATNGCTTTCNAGATTGCCGAGTCATCCGAGGACGAAGACTACTACATCGTNACGTTAGGGGTTCGGCCGCAAGGAGACTTTTCTGGGACTTCCGGGCAAGAGCAGTTCTTCATCAGCAAAGAGGGTGAAGTTGCCCACAGCCAGGTTCTTAGCCTGCCCAAAACCGGAGGCAGCAGTGGCCGAATGATTTCGATCGTCGCCGGAGTCACGGTCGCCGTAGTAGCCATAGCGTCGGTCGTTGCCTTCGCTATCGTGGGCAATGGATCGGTGACCGAGTCGGCTAAGTCAACACCGACTCCTACATAGATCGTCGTGGTAGTTCCGCAACCGACCGAGACGCCGATCTTGGTTCCGACGCAGATTCCTACACCGGAGGAGCCAACGCCCACTCCCTTGCCGACTTTGGTTCCGCTTTCGACGTACACCCCTTTCCCTACAGCTACTGCCAGGCCTACGTTTCCCCCCTTCCCAACTCCCTTGGCATAGCCAACATTTACGCCCTTCCCGACTCCGAGGGCGTTG
>PANP01000092.1 GCA_002708395.1 Dehalococcoidia bacterium | reverse complement strand
ATCCGCCGCGCCAACTCGAGTAGATTCGTGGTGCCCATAACGTTGATTTCCACAACCGACCGGCTACGGCTGGCCTCGACTTCGGGCAGGACCCCGGTAAACACGGCGGCGTGGACAATCCTATCGATATTATGGTCCTCAGCCTGCTCCAAGTCGCCGGGGGCTAGGATATCTCCCTGGAGAAAGGTNACNNTNTCNGCCCAGGGTNGGATATAACTNGTNAGCAGGTCATTAGGNGGNACNAGNTCNAAGCAGACGACCTGATGCCCCCTCTGGAGCAGCTCCTTTACTATGTTGCTNCCNACGAATCCCGTGCCNCCNGTAACCAATGTNNCCATNNCATTACCGTCCTCTATCTGTCGATGCCCCTAAGATAACCCACTGCGGTTGTCTTGGGAACCGGGGTAAGTCAACGGTTAAGGAGCTCAAGTGTAGACGGGCCACTCCAGCCGAAGCTGAACGAATCCGGCCGAATTTGACCTCTTCGGGATTCGTCACTATAGTTCGAAGCACTNCTAAGTANCGTGTGCTCCATGGAATCGGCTTGATTCGCGATATCACGGCTCAGCGAGTGGCTGATTCAACCAGATATACTTCGGCCATAGCCAGCAGGCTACTTCTATCAAACTTAAGGATTCAGACATGAACTCAAACCGCAAACCCGTCGCCGTCGTTGTGGGGGCGACTTCCAAATGGCAATCGGACGGACGCAATACCCAACTGGCCCACGGGAGGGTGCTGGACGATAGCGACATCGCCGTCGGCGCGCGCTGGGGAATCGGCGGAGCCATAGCCCAAAAATTCGCGGCAGAAGGCTTCTTCGTTGTGCTGACTACCCGTACCGCCGCCAATGCGGCTGCGCTGAATAGCGCGATCGGCGAGCAGGGCGGCGAAAGCATGATTGTCGAGCTGGACTTGGTGTCGGAAGACTCCATATCAAACGCCTTCACTCAGATCCGAGAGCAAGCNGGAGACCCGGATGTCTTGGTCTACAACGCGGGTTACCTGGAAGGGCGTGACCTNCCGCCNGAGATGGAGCTGCTGGAGCACATGCCGGTGGAGATGTTCGAAACCGCGCAGCACATCGCCAGCCGTGGACCGTTCTTGGTCGCCAAGGAAGTGTTACCCTACATGAGGAGGAAAGGCGAAGGCTCTTTCCTNATCTCCAACAACCCGGCGTCNCTGCGCGGACGAAAGCGGCAGACCGGACAGTCNCTGTATTATCCAAGAGTCATGATGCGGGCGCTGTCCCAAGTGCTAACAGAGGAATACTCCGAATACGGCGTACACGTAGCCAATGTCGTGATAGACGGCACCATCGACTCCCCAGGCACTCGAGCCACGCAGAAAGGCCAGGAGCAGCCTGACATGATAATAAATCCTGTTAAGATTGCGGAGGCATTCTATTACCTCCACACCCAAGACAGATCCTGTTGGACCCACGAGCTTCAATTGACTCCGTTCCCGACCAAGCCGGCCTACTAACGGNACCAACTGAAGACCATTACCGAATCGAACCGTCAAGCAGCCTGAGGAGNGACCNTCATGGATTTTGGACTTTTCGATACTTGGAACGCCGTGTACGANGGTGGNAAGATGCCTTGGGACTCCGAATACAGCGGAGGGAAACTTCTCGAGTCCGAGGCTTATGCCAAGAATTTCGAACAGGTAGATGCGGTTGAATCGATGGGCTGGGACTACATCTGGCTCGGTGGGAGTCACTTCTCAAAACAGGCCAGCATGGACCCTCAGGTTCTCTTGCTAGCCGGTATCATCGCCGCCCGCACCACCAACATCAAGATCGGATCGTCCATCCACCGACCGTTGATGAAACTTGAAGGTGAGGCACTGTCCGAAAGAGCACTGCCCCACGAAAGGTACGCGTTCGACAATCTGATGTTAGATGACCCTTTCCAAACCGCGGAACAGATATCCATAGTCGATCAGGTCAGCCAAGGCCGGTTCATCTACGGCGCGGGAGCACGGTCTCGCGGTTCCGACGAACGGCGGGATTACTTCTTTGAGTTCCTAGAAGTAATGAAACAGCTATGGACAGAGGAACATTTCTCGGGATTCGAGGGAAAGTACTACAATTACCCGGCATTCTACGNAGGNTATCTATCCGTTCCCTCTCCCTATCAGAAGCCATATCCTCCCATGTTGCTGCCGTGCGATAGCCAACAGAGCTTTATTCCCATGGGCAAGTTGGGCTATCGGATCGCCATCGGGGCGGGAAGCTCTCCACACAACCTGAGAGGCACAGAAGTTCTACGGGAAGACGTCAAAAGCTACCGGAAGGCTTGGAAAGAAGCAGGCCACCCCGGCGACCCAACTACCGTGGTCCGCATACCCACCCTATTGGCTGACACCAAGGAAGAAGCCGACCGCCATAGCGAGTCGCTGATGAATCTCGCCAGGCGGTATTACTCCGGGCGGACAGGCATCGGCAGCACCGACGCCGGCGCCGCCAGTCCCGATGCGACTGCCGAAGTAAACCTGTTCGGGACGGCGGAAGAAGTAGTAGATAAGATTGAGATGCTTCGCGAGGCCTACACNACCGATGAATTGATGTTCGAGNTNAACTGGACATCATCGGTTCCCCGGGACGTCGTCATGAATACGATACGTATCTTAACCGACAAGGTGATTCCCCAGTTTAAGTAAGGNATGACAATGCCCCACCAAGAAGAAATCCGATTGATGGCCCACCTGATGCGGCGCGCCGGCTTCGGCGAAGCCCGTGAGGACTTAGAGAAGCGCGCCTCCCAGGGTTACGAATCGGTAGTCGAAGAACTTCTGCATCCAGACCGGCAGCCCGCCATCGACGACGAACTGCTGTACCGGATGTTTCCAGGCTATGAGGGGGCCGCAGCGCCGCCGATCAATCAGGCCGAATGGGTGTACCGGATGATTAACACCAAGCGGCCTTTGGAAGAGAAGATAGCCCTCTTCTGGCACCAGTTGTTCGCCACAAGTAACTCNAAGGTGGACAATCCCCCGGAGTTGACTCGCCAAATCGCCATGTTCCGCGAACAAGGATTGGGCACTTTCCGTGACATTCTGGTGGAGCTTGCCAAGTCACCAGCAATGATTTTTTGGCTGGATAACCATGGCAACCATGACGGCGCGATAAACGAGAACTGGGGCCGGGAGCTATTGGAGCTTTTCTCCCTGGGNGTCGGCAACTACTCGGAGGATGACATCAGGGATGCGGCCAGGGCTTTCACCGGATGGACCATCGCGCCCAAGATTCCCCGTAACCCCTTGGGCCGCTTTTACTGGGATTTCGAGTACAAACCCGAGGATCACGATGGCCGGGAGAAGACCTTCCTAGGTCATACCGGGAACTTCGATGGCGAAGACATCGTGGACATCATCGTGAACCAGCCGGCTACCGCCCNGTTCCTAGCCCGCCACCTCTACAGATTCTTCGTCGCCGACGAGCCTCACGTGTCCAGTTGGCATGTCACCCCACCTTGCGACCCTGAAGCTATCCAGGTGTTGGTGGATGCCTACCATGAATCCAGCGGTGACATCCGGTCGATCTTACGAGTATTGTTCAACTCGGATTTCTTCAAGAATGCCCTATTTGCCCGGGTGAAGTGCCCGGCGGAATTGATTGTCGGCACGGTGCGCATGGTGGGCAACTACAACGGCTTCATGCCGGGATTCAACAATCTGGCGTTGGAGTGCGGTTGGCAGGGACAGGAGCTTCTCAATCCTCCCAGCGTGGAAGGTTGGCATACCGGCTCCGAATGGATCGACCCCGGCGTTTTGATGCGCCGGGTGAATTTTGCCGCCAGAATATTAGGAGACACCTCGATACCCGGTGTGCGAGCAATCATCCAGCGGGTGCTGAAGCAGGGACTAGTGCAGGGGAGCCTTTCCGCCCAGTCGGTAGTGGCAGCCTGCCTTGATGCTCTGGGGCCGTTGGAAGTCAGTGAGGAGACTCACGCTGAATTGATGGCCCATGCCGAAAGAGATGGCGAGTTGGATTGGAGCACCAATGAGGAACTCCGGGCCACGGTAGCGAAGATAAGTAAGATACTAACCCTGGTCGCCGCCTCCCGGGAATACCAGTTCGCCTAGAAACGGGCCTATAACCAGCCTTGAAGGATATTGAGCATGGCATCAACCCATAAGGACCCCGTGCTGGTCGTTTTAGAGCTTACCGGGGCCAACGATTACCTCAATACAATCGTTCCTTATAGCGATCCCCTTTATTGGGATAACCGGAAAAGAGTTAATATCGGCGAAGACCAGTTGCTGATTATCGACGATGAACTCGCCTTCCGGTCCGATACCGAGCCGTTGAAAGAGATTTACGACAACGGGAACATGGCAATCATTCACGGTATCGGATTTGGAAACTCCCCGCGCTCGCATTTTCGCGCCATGGACATCTGGCATACCTGCGAACCGGACTCCATCGGAATAAACGGTTGGCTGGGCAAGGTCATCCGACACTTGGACCCCAGCGGAGAAAACGTGCTGAAGGGAGTGAATCTTGGCCAGGGATTGCCCCGTGCGATGACGATGCGGGGGGTGCCGGTTACTTCCGTCAACCACCTTCCTACCTACGGCGTACTCTCATCAAATCCGGGAATCGAGTCCGATCAGGACCGGGTTCAGATGTTGGAAAGCTTCGCCCGTATGTACGCTCCCGCAATCGGCACCGGACCGACTATGGATTATCTGGGACAGGCGGGACGGGATGCGTTGAGAGGAGCCGACATCATCCGGGTCGCTCCCGAAACCTACTCCTCAACCGTCGAATACGCCAACAATCCCATCGCCAGACGTCTGAGAGACGTTGCACAGGTGCATCTGGCTGGCCTGGGCACCCAAGTCTTTTACACGGCACATGGACCCTTCGACACTCACTTCGACCAGTTGGGCTCCCATACCAAGATTTGGCAGGAAGTTTCCGGCGCCATCAGCAACTTCTTCGACGACCTGCGTGAGCACAACGCAGGGGATGAGGTGGTCTTGATGGTGTTCAGCGAGTTCGGACGCCGCGTCCGCGACAATGGCACCGGCACCGACCACGGAGCGGGCGGGGTGGCGTTCGCCATCGGCAATCGGGTGAATGGCGGGATGTACGGGACCTATCCGTCATTGAAACCGGAGAATCTCTCTCAGGGAGACCTGGCGCCCAACTACGATTTCCGTGGATTCTACTCCACTTTGGCGGACAAGTGGTTGGGCTTGGACCCGGTGCCGATCGTCGGCGGCAACTTCGAGCAAATGTCATTCGTGTAACCTTGCCGAATCTTAATCACCTCACCGGAGATCGGATATGCTGACCACCGTCGCCGCCGGCCGGGTCTATGACTATAGCTACTGCATCGGCATGTACAGTCAGTCCGGACGGGGGTTTTGGGCCCCCCAAGATTTCGTCCTGGGAACTAACGGCCGCATCTTTGTTCTGAGCCGCGGCGTGGAGCAGTTGGGACAGCGGGTCAGCAAGATTACCTTCGACCATCATTTTCAGGGCCAGTTCGGCTCCGTCGGCGCCGAAGAAGGGCGCTTCGTTTGGCCCCGGTCCATCGATCTGGACAATCACGGCCGAGTGTACGTTTCGGATGAACATGTCAACCGGATAACCGTATTCGATGAACAGGGCGCCTACCGGTATTATTGGGGCACGCCGGGCGGCGAAGACGGCCAGCTGAACGGACCGTCAGGACTCGCTTTCGATTCCCACGGAACGGTCTGGGTGGTGGACAGCATGAACCACCGGGTACAGAGCTTCAGCCAACTCGGCGAGTTTCAGTCCAACTTCGGGAAGCAAGGCGGTGGTGACGGAGAACTCGAAATGCCGTGGGGCATCTGCACCGACCGTCACGACAACATCTACGTCGCGGATTGGGGAAACAACCGTGTCCAGAAATTCTCTCCCAGTGGGGAGTTGCTGGTTAAGTTCGAAGCCTCCAGCACCGGGGTTGGCTCTCTCAAAGGTCCATCCGGTGTGGCTGTGGACTCGGACGGGGATGTATACGTAGCCGACTGGGGCAACCACCGTGTCCAGATATACGCCGCCGATGGCAAATACATCACTGCACTGTGCGGCGACGCCCAAGAGCCTTCGGAATGGACTCAGACGTACATCGACGCCAATCCGGACGTAATCAAAGCCAGGCGGCGGGTAGACTTGGAGCCGGAATGGCGGTTCCGGCGGCCAGTGGCTGTCAACGTTGACGCCGACGACCGAATCATAGTTCTAGAGTCCTACCGGCACCGGCTCCAGATATATAACAAGCTGAAGGACTACGAAGAACACTCCATAAACTTGTAACCCCAGGCTGGCAACGAAGCGCTGCAGGCCCTTATAAGCCGCCACCTGCCTTGCGACTAACCTAGGACTGTTCTCCGGTCAGATTCACGCCTNAAAACCGCTTTTGGCATAGCCTACCCATTCTCCCAGCCCTGATTCCAGCGTAGGCTTCCCNTCTCGACGAACTGNTCTACAATANCAAAGCTTGTTTAGGGAGAAGGAGAATTTNTATGAAAGAATTTTTGGCGTATGCCGAAAGCCATGCTGAGGATATCCTGGCCACTCTGNGTCACATGGTGGATATGGAGTCGTTTACTGCGGACAAGGCNTCAACCGACGCTTTGGGCGGCTATATCAAGGGACANTTAGAGGGATTGGGAGCNCAAGTTCGTGTGGTGCCTCAGTCGGAAGTTGGCGACCATCTGGTGGCGGACATCGGCGAGGGCGACCAGCAGATTCTACTCCTTTGCCACATGGACACAGTATGGCCCACGGGCACCATTCAGGAGCGTCCCTTTCGCGTAGAGGACGGTATAGGCTATGGGCCTGGGATTCTAGATATGAAGGCCGGTATCGCCATAGCGCTACACGCCCTCGAAACGCTGAACGCCCACAACATAGCGCCCCAACAAAGAATCAGAATCATCATCAACTCCGACGAAGAGGTCGGGAGTACCACTTCCCGCCAATTGATCGAAGACGAAGCCAGGAAAAGCGTCCAAGTATTTTGCCTCGAACCCGGAGCAGGCACGGAAGGGGCGTTAAAAACGGGGCGCAAGGGTGTCGGTATATTTGAAGTCAAAGTGACCGGGCGGGCCGCCCACGCCGGTAACGAGCCGGAAAAGGGCATCAGCGCCATAGAGGAAATGGCCCACCAGGTTCTGCGTTTGCATAGCCTATCCGACCTGTCCAGGGGCTCTACGGTCAACGTTGGAGTGATTCAGGGCGGCGCAGTCAGAAACCAGATAGCCGCCTTTGCCGAAGCGAAAATTGATCTTCGGGTCACCAGCATGCAAGAGGCGGAAAGGGTCGAAAGGGAGATTCTAAACAGCAAAGCGGTGCTGTCGGGGGCCAACGTCGAAGTAGTGGGCGGGCTGAACCGGCCTCCCATGGAAAGGACCGAATCCACCGCCATGTTGGTCAATGCGGTGCAGAAGTTAGCCGATCCTCTGGGCATCAGCCTTACAGAGGCTCAAGTCGGCGGCGGCTCGGACGCCCAGTTCGCCGCAGCGGTAGGTACGCCGGTTCTGGACGGGTTGGGAGGAGTCGGAGAAGGACCCCACGCCGATCATGAATATATCGTGGTGGCGGAATTGCCCCGGCGGGTAGCGTTGCTGGCTTCCATCCTGGCAGGCAAGTAGCGGTCCCTTATTCCAACCAGGCGCGAGGAAACGTCATGACCACGAAGAAAAAGTCGTTCACTTATCATTGGGGTAGCGGCTATGTGGCCGAAGAAGCCAGGGTAGAAGGGGAGCATCACGTCCCCACGCTGCAACTACTGAAATACACCGAAGGTGAAGCCGCCGGTAACGTGAGCGTCAGGTTCTGCCACTACAGCCACCGCGGCAGCTTCAGCCGGTCGCCCCTGATGATGTCCCCCGGCGAGATAGACATGATGCGGGCAGCGTTGCGAGAGACGCCGGAACTGCGGGAGTTACTGATTCGGTTGGTTGGGGAATAGGCGGGAACCAACGCTATCTCAGCGGTCTGGCTCCCCGTGCAGTTTCCCGGCTAGGCCACTTATACGGACAACACCGACCTGGGCACTGCAGCCCGCATCGTGAACGGCGCGTGCCCGGCGATGCCGGTACGCACGTCAGCGGAGCAGGCAATCAACATTGCGGCGTCGGTGTAGTCTATGGACAAGCGGTCCACCATCAGGTCGGCCATGGCGTTCAAGGCCACTTTGGCGGCCTCCTCCATCGTCTCGCCCTCTCCGGTGGTCATTACTTCAGTCTCGGTCTCGACCATAGGTCGGGTTACCTGTAGGTCTTCCGAGATGGTTACCCGGAAAGTAGCATCGAGAGCGCATTCCACCGCTGAAGCTGTGGCTTCGCCATCACCCATGGCGGCGTGGCAGTCGCCGATGGTGAGCAATCCGCCTTCGTGGAAAACGGGCAGGTAGACGGTGGATCCCGTGGCTATCTGGGTGTTGCCCATCCCTCCACCGAACGCTCCCTTGGCGCCGCTGGGCAGAGGCCCGTCTTCAGGAGCCAGACCGATGCGGCCAATCATGGGACGGAGAGGCATGGTGACTTTGTCCTTGAACACGACCCCTTGGCTAGTTATCTTCACCTTGGCCTTGCGGAACTCGGGGATCCGGTCCCCCAGTGGCCCCCGGCCCGGCGTTGCCCCGATCCAGCCGTAGTCCAAGGGCAGAGTGATGTCCAGTACCTCAATCTTCAAGGTATCGCCGGGTTTTGCCCCTTCGATATACACCGGACCAGCCATGGTCTTGAGGATATCCAAGGCCTCGGTTGAAGAGCCTGGGCCATCGTACGTGGCGAACCGGTCGTTGGTCTCCATGATGAAGGTCTCGCCCGGTTGGACGCGCAGCGACGGGGCGTTGTCGGCACTGAACGACGTGCAGAGTTGGTCTTTAGTTGCTGTCTGCATGATTCCTACTCCTTACTGAACGAAGATTCCGAGTCAGTAGGCCATAACTTGATCCTAGCTATCCGTCGACGCTGGCAGCTGGTAGTCCGGGTCTATGTAGGCTTCTTCGGGCATGGCACTAATCTTACCCTTCTTGGCCAACTCTTCCTCGAATTTCTGTCTGATCCAGGGGTCTTCGTCGGGAAATTCGATCTGGTCTTTGACTCGATCTTCAACCTTTTCGGCCCAACCCTCGAACTGGACCGGCGGATGAAACGCCAGGTACCGGGCCGATCCCTCACCGACATTGAAGTGCTGGTGGAACCACCGGTTCGGTGGCACGAACAGACTGGCCTCCTGCCAGGGAAAGACAATCTTTTCCTTCCCTTCTTCCCACATGATGGAATATCCGTCCCCGTCCGGGATAACGATGACGAAGGCCGGCCCGTGCCGATGCGCCTTCTTGTAGGTACGCTCGCCGAAGACGGACATGTGGGCGGCCATCTCCGAACCGGGGAATTGAACGTAGACCGCCCTTGTGCCGATGCCTCTCATGGTATGGGCGGCGAGCTTGTCCCAGGCCCGCATATCCGGGAAGAAGTTGCCGAACCAGATGTCCCTGACGCCCCACGTGAGTTTTGCGTCGGGTATCTGAGCGGCGATGGCGGCGGAGTAGAACTCGTCCTTTCCCGTGCTGAGACGGTCCACCACCTCATCGCTTTTGAAGAAAAACTCCGGGTCGGCCAGCGTGGCCATGACCAGCGGAAGGCAGTTGTAGTGCAGGAGCCGCACCGGCCTATCTCCCTGCATGTTGGTGAACTGATGCGTGTGTCCTCTAGGAATGAGGAACATGCTGTGCTTCTGCCATTCGAAGGTCTTCTTTGGGCCGCTTCCTGCGATGGTCGTAAGCCCTCTCCCTTCGATAACGTATACGACCTCGTCCAGAGCAAAGGTCATCGGCGGGAGAGTTTTTCCCGGCGGAATCTCGGTGACGCGAATCTCCGACATACCTTCCGACCCCATCATCTCCAGGAAGGCCGCGTTACATTCGCGCTCCGGCCACCAACCCAACTCAATGGTCCGCAAGTCCTCGACGAAATACCCTTTGTGAATCGGAATCCCGATGGATGACATCCAGCGCCGGTAGGGCCATGGCCTGGACCTAACGTAGCTGGATGCGATATCTGATACAGTCGTCTGAATCGCCCCGCTTATTTCTACCATCAGATTTGTTCCTCTCTCCGGTCTATACACCGTTTTACGGCATCGCTGCAGACGGCGATCAGGTTCTCGCGGGAGTGTATCCAGCGGCTCGAACCATGTCAAGAATCTACGAAGTTACTAGGTGACGGGGTTACTGCCCGATGATGTTCAACAAGGCCTGCCGTTTTTCAACTTGGACCGCATGCAACGCCCGCTGAATCGCATCGGGTATTTGCCCCGGGTCATCAACCCGCTCGGCGTATCCCCCGGCGGCCTGGCAGATAAGCTCGTACTGGAAGGACTGGGACAGGGTGCTTACTGCAAAGTCGTTGTTCCGCACCGCATACCCATCGGCGTAACTCACTTTGGTGGCGTTCTGCACCGCGTTCCAGATGCCGTTGTTCCATACGATATTCAGCACTGGTAAGCCCTGCGCTTGGGATACGATATGGGTTGCGGTGCCCGACCCGAAGATGTAGGAGCCGTCTCCCACAACGCATATGACAGTTTTGTCCGGGGCAGCCAGCTTGGACCCCAGGGAAGCGCCCAAGGCCCAACCAAGACCGGAGGAGGCTGGTGACCCGAAGAATGTCCCAGGATGATTGAATTCCATCTGGGAAGGGTCAACGCCCAATTCGCTGAGCACGATTGTGTTTTCATCTAATACATCGGACAGGCATCGGGAGAACCAAGCCTTGCTGATCGGCGTTTCGTTCTTGCCACTCTCAGCTCGCTTCAGCGCAGCGTCGCGCCGGCTCTGGCTGGAGGCAGCCAATTTATCTTTCCGGGCCTGAACCGCCTCAGAGTCCACGCCGATGTCTTCGACGGCATCGGCCAAAGCACTCAGGGTAAGTCTAGGACTCCCGGACAGGTTGTGGTCGACGTGGAATCCCCGCACCGGGTAATTGGAGAACAGCGGGTCTTCACCGATACCGATGATGCGGGCATCGGATGAAGGAGCGGACCCTGGCGTGGCCCACGGGACATCGGCCTCCAGAACCACCACCACATCTGCGTCCTTGAGGTTGGACCCTACGTCGCCCCCCGCATAGAGGGAGTTGCCCTTGGGAAAGTTGGTGTACAAAGCCCCTGCGTCAATCACGCCCATGCCCAGAAGCTCGGCCAATTCCACCAACGGCTGGACCGCACGAGTATCTTTTCCGACGGCCCTGGTCACCACGATGGGGTTCTTGGCCTTGGCCAACAGAGCGGCCACTTGAGCGATGGCTTCCGGACTTGGAACCCTATCCTCCGATTTATTCAATCTTGGTTGGGCTTCATAGGAGAAACTTTCCAATCCTTCGGCCAGAATCTCTCTTGGGAGACTGAGGTAGACCGGACCGGCGGGTTCGGACTGGGAGATAGCCAGCGCCCGGTCAACCACGCCTTCAAGGTCAGCGCCGTGGCGAAGCTCATAGTCCCACTTTACCCACTCTCGCACCATTGACCCTTGGTCGAAGGATTCCTGGGCCCAGTGGATATTGAGGTTGCGGGCACCCGAGGCGTCACCTTCGGTGATGGGCGTGCGGCCAGCGGTGAAAAGCATGGGTATATTGGACCGGAATGCGTTGATTATCCCGGATGTGGCGTTGGCGGTACCGGGAGTCGTATGCACCATCACCACCTGCGGCCGGCCGGTAATCATAGCGTAACCGTGGGCCATCGCCACCGCCGTCACCTCATGAGGCACGGTGATGGGGCGCGGGAGGGGTTGTTCTTGAGAAACGCGCTTGGCATAGGCTTCAATGATGGGAGCAAAATCTGTCCCGCCGTTGCCAAAGAAATATTCGATGTTCCGGGACGCCAGCAGTTCAAGATAAGCTTCGGCAACGCTTCCAACTTCAACGTTTCTATTCATCGATCTCTATCGTTCCTTGGTTAGGATGTAGGTTCGTTATTACTGGATGTCTACCGGGTTGACCGGAAATATTCACGCCTTGTCCAATCACAGACTTGCCCGGCGAACCTAGGGGTGATTGTACACCGTTGAGTAACGCCGGTGTCCTGCGCAATCCGTGCTCTTGAGTCTCGGATATCTCTCCCGTTTGCACAGCAATTAGATACGTCAAAGAACTGCGATTGTCGAGACCACCCGTAGGGGATGCAAACGGAATCTGGTGAACGATCGAGCGCATCGGCAGGTAGCCGCGACTCTATTACTCTTGCTGCCTGTACGGTGCGAATAGATACAGGATGACCAGCACGAGAACCGTGCCGCTGGCCGCTGCAATGTACAACCCGGAGCCTACGGCNATGCCGATCGCCGCCGTGGCCCAGATGGTCGCAGCGGTTGTTAGCCCCGATATGGTTACGCCGCTGCGCAGAATCGTACCCGCACCTAAGAAGCCGACGCCCGTTACTATCTGGGCGGCAACCCTGGATTGGTCAGCCGTATCGNATCCAAAGGCAGAGATTATGGTGAACAAAGCAGAACCCAGAGCCACCAACGACAAAGTCCTCAGNCCCGCCGGTTTGTCGGCGCTACGCCTCTCATAGCCCACCGCAGACCCGAACAAGGCGGCTAGGGAACAGTCTGGCCGCAATCTCGATCTCTTGGCCNGTGGTGAGTTTGAAGATATCGTNCAACGGGACAAAGTTCATGATTGCCTAAAATCCTCAGGCAGGGATTCTTGCCATGCCCAGAGATGCCCACNGTTTGAGAGTGACCAAGTGCCGCTTTCTGGAGNNGCTAGACGGGTCAGAAAGCCGGTGCGCCTCTAAATTGAATCTGCCGGTCAGGAACCAAATTGCGCCGGGTCAGAAATTGGGTGGCCGTATCCGGCGAATCCAGATGTTCTTCCCTAAACTTCCAAAGAACCTTGCCCAGCACGGTTTCGTTCCACAGCCAGTTTTCCACCGCCAGGCTCGACNACATGCCGGGTTGCGCCGATGCCGCTTCGGAATAAAAGGCCTTTAAATCTTCNCAGGTGCATTTCAACATCGGCCCGACCTCGAATTCAGGACGGGGACTGGGGGATGAAGGGTCTTCGATGAAATCGATCAAGAAACGTCCCGCATCCANGATATCGAGTTTGCTTACCCCAACCGTCGTGCGGCTGCGTTGATTGACGGCCAGGTCGTACCAGGGAGCGATCTGTCCGATCTCTTGGAGCAAAGACTGGGTTAACTCGCTGTCGTTGGACGGCAGCGACGGTAGGTCGATGGGGCAGGACATCCCGGTGAAATCAACGGGAGTGGCATCGACAGGAATGTCCTCCGGGTAGTCTTCCAGCACGGGACCCGAGTCAGCATCAAGCAAACCCAAGCAAGCCCGCAAAACTCGCTTCTGAAATTCTTCATCNTTGGGCTGACCCAGAGGCCTCCCAAGCTCAAAGGGAACCCAGAGCGCCCGCGGCGGCTTGATGGATTCGGTGTGCAGGTGAATCAGGCTGATCTGGGTGGTGCTGAGTCCTTCNTGTTCGAAGTAATGGGCCAGNCCGCCAACGGCGCGCGTGCATGCCGGTCAAATCGGAATCAAGAGNACAGAGTCCACGCCCTCACGTTTCATCAGGCCGGCGATCTGGCGTGCAGTGTCTTCGTTTTGATCCGGCGGCACGCTTCCCAGGACGGTGTAATGATAATCGGCAACCGAGCCGATGAATCCCTCATCCGCCAGTCCATGCAGCCGTTGCAAGGGGAAGCAAACGTTGAGATCTTGTTGAAATCCGGAGCGGTCAAAGTTGACCGAGTTGTGGGACATTAATAGGTCTTCCTGAGCAGTGTCGTCCGGAATGATNCGGTAGCTGGCTTCCCCNCTCAAAAAGACTTTGTCGTCGCGTTTTTGCAGCGCAGCGGTNGACAGGATGGAAACCCGGCGCTCGGACAGCGGTTTGCCTTTTACGAAGGGTGTCGCGCCGAAGACCGGCATGACCATCCTTTTCAGCATCTCCCGTTCGCCTTCGGGAATGTCGCCTAATCTGGCCATGCATCTCTCCTTGATTCAACCGCTACTTGGACAATCTCGAAGNCACCAGCTAGGGCAGATTCGGCACGATGGGTAGATTCCNNACCGGGGATTTCGTAACGTCGGAAACGGCGTTGCCGATGGCGGCGGCGATGGGTACTATGCCCGGCTCGCCAGCTCCGGTGGACTGGGTTGTGGGATCACCGGACATCACAATCTCTATCTGGGGGGCATCGTTGATTCGCGGCACACGATATTTGCTAAAGACCGAATTCAGAAGACGNCCGGANCCGAATTCCACCGTCTCCCGCAGCGCAGTGCCCATGCCCATGATGATGGATCCCTCCATCTGGTTGCGCACACCTTCCGGGTTGACCACCATCCCGCAGTCGATCCCNGCGACTACTCGCTGCACCCTAACATTCCGTCTTTGAACCGTGACTNCCGCGCATTCAGCCACGAAGCTACCGGCGTCGTAGCCTATGGCNACACCGATACCGATGGACGAATCGTCACGTTTAGTCTCCCAGCCAAATCGTTCAGCGGTCTGNTGNAGGACTCTGCTCAGACGCGGATGGGACAGATTCAATAGCCGAAACTCCACCGGGTCCATCTTGAGAGCGGCCGCAATCTCGTCCATGTGAATCTCCCGGGCGAAGTGNTTCGAAGCGCACCCCAAGGACCGATAGGAACCTGTCCTCAGNGGTGAAGCCGAATCCGCCACGGCGATACGTACGTTGGGGGTNTTGTAAGGTGTATCCGCCCCCCGCTGGCCTCGCTGCGGGCGGTCGCCGGTGTGATAGCCGGTGTACTCCCAGGCTACGATCTTTCCATCGTTGTTAAACCCACTGCGAATCTCATAGAACGCCGCTGGCCGCACCGTGCCCCACATGAATTCTTCCGCTCGACTGTGAACGACGCGAACCGGACGGCCCGCCGCCTTGGCAAGGACAGCCGCTTCATGNGCTACCTCAACGGTGCCCTTAGTGCCAAAGGAACCACCAACCTCAGGAGCTATGACCCTGATGTTGTCTTGACTCATGTTCAAAGCACTGGCCAGTTCGTCCCGCACGCCAAAGGGGCTGCGGTCACCGGACCAGACAATCAAGTTCCCACCATCCCATGAAGCGACGGCGGCGCTGGTCTCCATAGGAGCATTGGCGACGTGGGGAACGAAATAATTTCCCTCCAAGACATGGTCCGCCTGAGCGAAGCCGTCCGCCGGGGAACCCGATTCTCGCAAGACAATCATCTCCTTGGCTTTCTCTTTTAGTAGACCGGGAAAGTCCGAGTCAGACGGGAGTTCCTGCACCTCTTGCCAACGAACGCGGATCGCGTCAACAGCTTGTTCGGCGGCGTCTTCACGCTCGCACACCACTCCGACCAAGTCACCCTCTTGCACCACCATGACAAATCCGGGTATGCGTTCGGNTCCTGATGTGTCGATCTGCTGAGGACGGGCTCCNTAAGAAGGCGGANGTAGAATCTTGCCNTGGAGCATGCCGTCGACAACGATATCGTGGGAGTACTTGGCTTGGCCCGTGACCCTGGCCAAAGCGTCGGTGCGAGTTGCGTCCTTCCCCATGTAGACGAAGTCCGCGGCTTGCTTGGTGGTCGTGTCATCAGGGATAGAAAGTTGNAGGTTTTTGCCTTCCAGAAGGTCGGCGTAGGAGACTCTCTGGTTTGTATCGCTGGTTTGGAAGACGTGGCCNTCGCTGGTTGCCAAGCCGGACTCGNCAACCAACCATCGCTCGGCAGCGAGAGTNACGAGCGCGCCCCTAGCCGTTGCGGCAGCGCGGCGTAACTGCATCCCCAGGGTCATGGTCGACAAGCTGCCAACCGTCCCTCGGTCAAAAGGCACCATAGCGGTATCGCCCAAGATGACGCTGACCGAACCAAGGGGTAGGTCCAACTCGTCGGCGATGGCGAGAGAGAAGCCGCTGCGGATACCTTGGCCGTACTCCACTTTGCCTGAAAAGGCTGTGGCGCCGCCTTGGTGGTCCATCATNAGTATGGTGGCGTCGGGACCGGNNGGCTCACGAAGNTCCAGTTCGCCGGCCCATTGGGGAGGCGCAATAACTACCAGGGCCGCACNTTGACGAATATCGCTGGCTGCCGTCATTACTTTCCTCCTNGTTGGCCNGACTGCTCGGCGGCTGACTTGGCCGCCTGCATGATGCGCACATAGGTGCCGCAGCGGCAGATGTTGCCGGTAAGCGCCGCTCGGATCTGCCGATCGTCGGGTTCCGGGTTGCGTAACAGCAAAGCTACCGTGCTCATGATGAAACCCGGCGTGCAGAATGCGCACTGGAAGGCCGTGTGTTCGATGAATGCCTCTTGAACCGGATGGAGGTTGTCTCCATCTGCCAGGCCTTCGATGGTGGTAATCTCGCTTCCGGCGGCCGAATCCACCGGCGTGATGCAGGAGTTCTTCGCTTCTCCATCGACCAATACCGTGCAGGCTCCGCAATCTCCGTCGCCGCACCCGTATTTGGTCCCGGTCAATCCCAGGTCATGGCGCAGGACGGAGAGAAGCATCGTCTCCTCGTCCACGTCAACCTCGTAAGTTTTTCCATTTACCAGTAGTTGCATCGATCGCTACTCCTTAAAAACTAGGAACGAAAGAATCACTAGCTTAATGTTGGCTAGCTAATCAGTTGGGGTAGTATAGCGGGTTCCGACACAATCGGCGATGTGAAGCCAACAGGATTCTAGAATTATTCCATCCCCTCTAGGCATCGCCGAAAAAGCGCCGGGGGTTTTCCACCATGATGGTGTTGATGTCTTGATCGGTGGCGCCAAGCTCTTTCAGTCGAGGCAACACCCGCCTGGTGATGAACAGGTACCCGTCGGGATTGAAGTCCTTCCTTTCCTCCGCCATTTCCTTGGAGGGGTTGGTGCTGGGCACCGAGTTATCGTGGGAGAGCATCAACCGCTGAGCGAATCCGGCGTCGATCAGTTGCTTGACTACCTCGGTCCGCCGCTCCCAGTTNGGCGTTTCAGAAGTGCGTCCACCGGGATAGCGNTCCAACCCCAACCAAACGNCCTTGTTCAGCAGTCCCAACAGGTAGTCCAAGTCGGTGTCGTCGTTGCTATGGCCCACGTAGACCCGGTTCAGGTCCACGCCTTCTTCCTCCAGGATACGCACCTGAGCATCGCCCACCCGGTCCGGGGACCATGTGTGGGTTGAGATACGCGCGCCGGTCTCCTTCTGAGCGATGGCGGCGGCCCTCAGGACGATTTCCTGGGGTGGAGTGATGCCGCCTCGGTCGCTGGCCACTTTGATTATCCCGGCTTTGATTCCGCTGCCTTCGATGCCATCTTGAATCTCCCGGATGAAATGGGGCGCGATCGCGCTGGGAGTGGAAAAAGTAAAGTCCCTAGGAACGGCCAGATGGTTGCCGGTGCAGGCGATGATATGAACGCCACTTCCCCGTGAGACCTCTTCCAACAAGGCGATATCCCGGCCCAAGTCGAAGGTTGTCACGTCCACGATGGTCCGCACGCCTTCGTCATAAGCCGCCTTGAGCTCCACGATNCCTTCGGCAGTAACCGCCTGGTGATCTATGAATCCCGGGTAAGTCTGAGCAACCCCAGCGGCGCTGAGCAGCACGTGTTCGTGACTCAATGTAAATCCAAGCTCCGATGCCTCGACCGGTCCTAAAACCGTGTTAACCGTTGCCATGTTNTGTACTCCTATCTCGTTACTGNCNNATCTTTTTTACTGCTCTTCCAACTCCAACAAACGCATNCCCTTGTCTACTTGCTGGCCCAGCCCCACNNGGATCTGCTTAACGACGCCGTCACGATGGGCCGCGACGGACANTTCCATCTTCATGGACTCCATAATGATTACTGTTTGACCGCGCTCCACGGGGTCTCCCGGTTGCACCAATATCTGTTCCACAGTTCCCGGCATGAGCGCCACTATATCCGCGCCACCAACCGACGACTCCCTTTCTCNTTGCCTTCTACGTTCCACTCTTTCAAAGACGAAAACGGTGCCATCCAGCCACAACTCCAAGGAGCTTCCCACCCAGGTCCACACGAAGGAGTGNAGGCTGCCATCGGCGGTGCGGAACCATCCTTCCTGGNCACCCTGTGCCGTTACAGCCAGCTCAATCTCATTCCCGCCCAGGTTCACGCGGACGGTTTCACCCTGAGATTCCACCCGGTAATCGAAAACCTGGTCCGAAGGCGGAGACTTCTGCCGCAACTGTCCCTGGCTCACGGTAGCCTCAGTTTGCCACCGGTGTGCCAGGGGTTATTCTGGGCAGCCCCCGGGCCAGCCTGAATCCTTGTCTGCTGGCTGGGCACTTGGTCCATANCCCATGCCGCCAGAGCCTGGGCCAGGTTGAGGTTTTCTTCCGACGAATCCGGCCGGCCTAGCTCCGAATTTACGCTCAAGAAACCTGTGTCGTAATCTCCCTCCATGAACTTCGGATGGCGTATGACTTGGCGCAAGAACTGGATATTGGTCACCACTCCCAAGACNGGAAACTGGGACAAGGCCAGGTCCATCCGGTGCAAGCTCGATGCCCGGTCCGGCCCCCAGGCAATCAGCTTGGCCAGCATGGGGTCGTAGTAAGTGGAGACCGTCTGCCCTTGGGCAACCCCGCTGTCCAGCCGCAACCCTGGACCGGTGGGAGGGAGCCATCGCTCCANTGTGCCCACTGACGGAGCGAAGTCGTTGTAGGGGTCTTCAGCATAGATGCGGCACTCCACTGCATGACCTCTAGCTTGAATGTCGTCCTGATTCAAGGTCAGCTTCTCACCGGAAGCGATGCGANCCTGCCACTCGACCAGGTCGATACCCANCACCTCATCGGTGATGGGATGCTCCACCTGCAACCGGGTGTTCATCTCCAAAAAGTAGAATTCTCCGGTTTCCGAGTCCACCAAGAATTCCACGGTCCCCGCGTTGACGTACCCAGCGGACCGCGTCACCTCCACGGCGGCCTCCCCCATCCGGCGGCGCAATTCCGGCGTTAGGAAGGGCGACGGTGTTTCTTCGATGATTTTTTGGTAACGGCGCTGGATGCTGCAGTCCCGTTCCAGCAGATGAAGGGTATTACCCATGCCGTCGGCCAGCACCTGAATCTCCACGTGACGGGGCCGGGGGATGTACCGNTCTAGAAAAACCCGGCGATCGCCAAAGGCAGCCTGGGCTTCCCGCCCCGCCGACTCCAAAGCCGGAGCCAGTCCTTCCAGGCTGTTAACCAGCCTCATNCCCCGCCCACCCCCCCCGGCGGCAGCCTTGACCAGCAATGGGAATCCCCACGTGGCGAGAAATCGATCAACNGCTTCGTCTACCCGGTCGCATGGCGGGGAATTGGGCACCACCGGCGCTCCNGCTTGCTGGGCCAATTCCTTGGAACTAATCTTATCGCCCAGNGCCTCCATGCTTTCCGGAGAGGGGCCGATAAATACGATTCCAGCCTCGGCGCAGGTCCGGGCGAACCGAGGGTTTTCCGACAAGAAGCCGTAACCCGGATGAATCGCCTCAACCCCGCACCGNAGGGCGATGGTGATGATTTTCTCCATATCCAGGTAGGTTTCGGCGGCAGACTNCCCACCCAAAGGCCAAGCTTCGTCGGCCATCAAGACGTGGGGCGCGGTGGCATCCGGGTCNGAATATACGGCAACCGTAGCTATGCCCAGTGTTTTCAGCGTCTGCTGCACCCTGACGGCAATCTCACCCCGGTTGGCTACCAATATCTTGGAGAAAATCGGACTGCATCCTCCGGGTTAAATCTGATGACCCANTAACGTTGAACGCTTGCAACCGGGACNAGCGCCGGAGCGGCTACATNCGAAAAACGCCATGGCNCGGTTCNGGGAATGGGGCGTTCAGAGACGCGGCGATGCCCAATCCCACCACCGNCCGAGTATCNACGGGATCNATGATGCCGTCGTCCCACAATCTNGCGGTGCTGTAATAGGGGTTCCCCTCTTCCTCGTACTTGTCCAATATCGGGCGGCGCAGTTCTTCCTNCTCTTCCTCGCTCAGTGACNCGCCTTGCCGTTGCAACTGCTGCTGCCGGANCGTCAGCAAGACCGAGGCCGCCTGAGGTCCACCCATGACGGAGATTCGAGCNTTGGGCCACATCCACAGGAACCGGGGATCGTATGCCCTCCCGCACATCCCGTAGTTCCCTGCACCGAAAGAGCCACCAATCACCACGGTGAACTTGGGCACACCGGCATTGGAGACGGCCATCACCATCTTGGCACCATCTTTGGCGATCCCGCCGTTCTCGTACTGGCGGCCCACCATGAACCCGGTGATGTTCTGCAAGAAAAGCAGCGGGATACCTCGTTGGGAACATAGCTCTACGAAGTGAGTCCCCTTTAATGCGCTCTCCGAGAATAGTACCCCGTTGTTAGCGATCACGCCCACTGGATACCCCCATATGCGGGCAAAGCCGCACACCAGAGTCTCCCCGTAGTTAGCTTTGAATTCGTGGAAGCGGCTGCCGTCGACGATGCGGGCGATGACTTCGCGGACATCGTATTGACGTCGGTTGTCGGCGGATATTATCCCGTAGATATCTTCAGCCGGGTAGGCTGGCGGTTCCGGAGTCGTGACCTCGAAGGGGAGGTCGCGGCGCTTCACGAAGTTTTCCGCGATGTTACGAGTTATCGCCAAAGCATCTTCATCGTCGGCGGCGATATGGTCGGCAACTCCCGAGATTCGGGTGTGCACGTCGGCCCCACCCAGAGACTCGGCACCCACCTCCTCGCCGGTGGCGGCCAGCACTAAGGGCGGTCCAGCCAGGAAGATGGTCCCCTGCTCCCGAACAATCACTACCTCATCGCTCATGGCCGGTATATACGCTCCACCAGCGGTGCAGGAGCCCATGACTACCGCCACTTGGGGGATGCCCAGGGCCGACATCCTGGCTTGATTGAAGAAAATACGCCCGAAGTGCTCCCGGTCGGGGAAGACCTCGGCTTGTAGAGGCAAGAAGGCCCCACCGGAGTCCACCAGATAGATACAGGGCAGGTGATTCTCCAAGGCAATCTCCTGGGCCCGCAGGTGCTTCTTCACGGTGATGGGGTAGTAGGTACCTCCCTTAATGGTGGCGTCGTTGGCTACCACCACAGCTTCCCTTCCATGTACGACGCCGATACCGGTAACTATTCCAGCCGAGTTCTCGTCACCGTCATACATCTCCCAAGCGGCCAATGGACTGAATTCCAGAAAGGGCGAGTCCCGGTCCAGCAGAGCTTCGATGCGGTCTCGCACCATCATCTTGCCCCGGCTGCGGTGCAGTTCCACCCGATCCGACCCGCCCCCTTCCCTCACCGATGCCAGCCGGGTTTTCAGTTCCATCACCAGGGCTGATATGCGTTCACGGTTCTCCGCAAACTGCGGGCTTTGGGTTTGTATCTTGGATTCAATCACATCCATATAAGCCTTCCACCGCTCGTGCCGGCGCGATAGATTCCCTCGTCACCGCTATGTTACCAAACCTTGTTGACACAGTCCGCCAAGCACCGAAGTAAAACCACATCCATCAATACCGGTGTATGTGTTAATATTTCGATTGAGGGATGCTATCACTTTATTCATGACTTGGGAGGTCTTTTGAATGGCTACTATGATTGACGGCGAGTCTTATTTGGGAAAGGTAATGGTCCGGCCGGTATCCGAATCGGGCGACATCACCATATATCTTTGGCCCATGCGGTGCTTGAAGAGCAAGATGGGCGGGCCGACCTTTGGCGTGGACGTAAGGGGAGTCGAAATGATTCGCTTCGACCCTCATGGCCCTCGCGGTCATTGGCACAGGGGTGGCTATGATAAGTTGGGAGCCGGTGGGTCCCACGTGGAATTCCCCGACGGCCTGGTAGACACCGACGCTCAAATCACCTGGGCTCTTGAGCAGATACGAGACGAAGGACAGCAAATGCTTGAGGCCGCCGGATACCCGGAAGACGCTGGCAAGCTTGACCCTGAGATGCTCAAGTCCGCGTCAGCAGACATCTTGGCTCACCTAGAAAGCGAGGGCGATGTAAGGTCGAGGGCCATCGAGCTAGACCTCGTCAACGCATAGATTCTCGATCTCCGGTCCAATTCGGTCGGAATGCTATCGAACCCATTGAAGAACGGCTGACTCTGGTCAGCCGTTCTTCTTTTATCCAGTCGAGCGCGATCTATCACCACTGCCGTGCCGGGCATTCGCTTCGCTTTAAACGAAATGTCCCAGGTTGGCTATATCAGTATCCAGTGGATTGATTCTCCAAGGGAATGGCGATGGTGATTCTGGGTTCCGTGCTGGTGACTCGGGTGGTATGACCTTTCCCGGTCAAGTCCTCCACCAACATCACCTGCCCGGGCCCGAAGCGGCGCGTCGTCCCGTCACCGATACCCAGTTCCCCTTCTCCCGATAGGGTGATTATGTAATTCCGCTGGGACTCCTGGTGCCAATCACTGAAGTTGCCCGGCTCCCCTATCCGGAATCTGATACTGGTGACCTTGCTCAACGAATCGATAGCTGGATGATTGTCTGTCTCCAGATCCTGAAAATGTGTTTGTCCGTCATGACCGGTGTAAACCCTGGTAATCAGCATGGGCTGGCTCCTGATTGTCTAAAAGTTAGGTTGATTGGCTGATACGCTGGACCGCCGGTTACCGCCGTTTCGGCAGAACTGGTGTGCCTTCAGCCGGCCTCATGTCGGTGGCGATCAAGGTGCAACTAATCATCAGATAGTAGCCCATCAGCGCTCCCAGGACGATGGTCTTCGCCTCACCGAAACTGCTCAACACTGCGTCGAACGCTTCCTGAGACACCTTGTGGTCGCTCATCAATTCCCGTCCGTAACGAACAATCAGGGCTTCATCCTCGGTCAGCCCGTCTAGGCTTTCTTCGTTAGCGACGATATCTATGGCTTCTTTCCTAACGCCTGCCCTCAAAGCCGCCGACGCATGGGACGCCCAGACATATTCGCAATCCATAACTCTAGCAGCGACGCATACGGCAAGCTCAGTGTCGTGATCAGATAACACCGCATCGAAGCGCAAGGCGTCGTTCAAAGCGGTCGACCAGCGAGCCACGCCAGGCGCATACATCTGCATGGACTGGGGCCCGTTGATGCTGCCTCTGGATTCGATGATAGCGTCGAACGCTTCTAAAGCAGCTCCGCTTACTTGTTCACGCTTGGTGATGGGTGTCAGACGGGGCATGAATGTCTCTCCTTACCAATGTTTTTAGCTTGCTGGGAGTATAGCACCACCTATCCGAGCCACGGGCACATTAGCCACAAAAGGTGTAAAATCAGGGCCGCTGATTCATCCCGGTTAGATCTAGCGCAACCAAGGCCCTTCCCCGGGAATCTAGGCGCCCGGTAGATTCACATTTGATAGGAGGCCCACCCATGGCCAGATTTGCTCCAGCCACCAGAGAATCGGTACCCGAAGCCCAGAGAGTTGTGTTCGACGAGATTGTAGGATCAGGCGCGCCCCCGATGAATGGTCCCGGCTCCATCACGATCAATGTACCGGAAGCAGGCAAACGGGTTTCGGCTCTCAACCAATACCTGCGGGAAGAATCGTCCCTACCCAAGAAGGTTCAAGAGTTGGCCATGCTGGTCACGGCCCGCGAAATGGACTGCCAGTACGTTTGGAACGCCCATGCCGCGTCTGCCAAAGCCGAAGGCGTGCCTGCAGCGGTAGTTGATGCTATAAGAGAAGGCGATGAGATGCCGCCCCTGGCGCCGGACGAGCAAGCGGTGATTAGTTACGGTCAGGAATTCTATCGTACCCACCGCGTGAGCAGCGGTGCTTTCCAGGCTGCATTGGAACTGCTAGGCAAACAGGGTCTGGTTGAGTTGACCATGATTATGGGCAACTACGCACTGTTGGCTTTCCTAGTAAATTCCTTTGACTCTTCGTTACCTGCGACACGGACTGAAAAGATTCTCCCTATAGCGTAAGCATTCGAGGGATCTCAGCAGATCCGGTCTATTGGTCTCACTGCGCTAACGTAACGACGAGGTAGAAACCATGCTAGTGCACAGGACTACCTCGTCGTCGAAAACACGATTATCATTGGCCGATTCAGCGGGATGACGGTTTGATTTAGGGAATCCCCTCTAAAGAAGCCTATTTCCCGGAATATTTACCCACGCGCTCATCTCATGCGATGGAGTAGGGGCTTCCGCTGGGCAGATGCTAGACTCGTTAAGCTGTCCCACGGAAGTGATTCCCATCAGCCCCATGGCGACGCGCATCTCCTCCGCAAGTATCTCCAGAACCCTTACGACTCCATCCGCACCGTCAGCGGCCAATCCCCACCCTTGCAATTTGCCTATGCCGACGGCTTTTGCTCCCAGCGCCAAGGCTTTTAGTACGTCACTGCCCCGCAAGACGCCGCCGTCCACAACGATGTCGGCCTTGTCTCCAACCACCTCTGTTATCTCGGCCATCATATCCAATGTCCCCAGGCCGTGGTCCAGCTGGCGTCCGCCGTGGTTGGACACCCATACGACATCTACGCCGTGCTCCACGGCCAATTTTGCGTCCTCGGCGGTTGCGATGCCCTTTA
>PANP01000091.1 GCA_002708395.1 Dehalococcoidia bacterium | reverse complement strand
AGGTACCTCGGAGCGCCCAGAGGGTTGTGGTCTCGGAGCATCAATTTTTTAGTTCAATCAAATTTCTTTGATGTTTTCTTAAAGAATTACTACTTCATTTTCCAACCGAGACACCCTNTCCTCCAGATCNATGCATCCTCNAATGGTTGATTGGGGAAATCGCGTCCATCCNTCGACTGGATCGGTCGGTACNNTATCGTGCGTGCCGGAAATCGGCAACAAAAAAGCCAGGAANGNANTNANNCCNTTCCNGGCTTAGNTTCCCCCGCATCATCACAACTTCNACCCTAATTAGATTAATTTTATACTTTACTTAACAATAAGTCAAATAACTGACTTGNAANGCCTCACATAGTAACTAGGATATCGTCTGAGAAAAACCGGGAGCTTTGGACCTGTTTTATGTTGCAACCCGCCAACGAAAGCATCCGGCCGGAGCAGGTTGAAAGCGTAGTAACTCGTTGATTGAGCGTTATGTTACCTCAATTTTTGCCGATGCGACACCCATTCCGGTGGCAATTTGGCCGGATCTTCCATATCAAACCCCGAAAACATCTCCCTCCCGGTTCCTCTGCCCATCTTCAAAGGGGACTTTCTACCCGGTTTCCTGTGATACGATTGGCTCTCTCAAACACCTCTAACCAGGACCGATCCATACCGGAGTTGCTCGTGACCCACATCCAGCCCAAAGCGTTCCTATTCGACATGGACGACACTATCCTCAACTACGATTCCGTGGCCGACCCGTCTTGGCGGCAGGTCTGCGAAACAGTGACTCCAGGAATAACCGGCTTGGAAACCGAAGTGCTGTTCACGGCTCTAAAAACCAAGTCCCAGTGGTTTTGGAGCGACCCTGACCGCCACCTACGCGGCCGCCTCAACATGCTGGTTACCCGGATGGAGATTGTTTCCTTGGCCTTGAAAGAACTGGATATAACCGACCCCGAACTTACCCGGGAAATCTCAATCTCCTACGAGCGAATCAGGACCGAGTCCATAACTCCCCGTCCCGGCGCGATCGAAACCCTCCGGCGGCTCCGCGACGATGGATTCAAGCTGGGTATGATTACCAACGGATCCAGTGAACCCCAGCGGGNAAAAATCGACCGATTCGGATTGGAGCCCCTTTTCGATTCCATCTTGATCGAGGGAGAGTTCGGCATCGGCAAACCCAACCGGAGCGTNTTCCAGCATTCTTTGGATGTACTTGGCGCCAGCCCGCAAGAAACCTGCATGACCGGAGATAACCTGTATTTCGACGTGGGCGGGGCGCAAGACCTGGGCATCTTGGGGATATGGGTGGACTGGCGCGGTACTGGTCTGCCCGCCGATGCCACGGTCAAGCCGGACCGCACCGTTCGATATATCTCCGAGCTGATCGATTCCGAGTAAGTAGAGGAGACATCATGGGCTGGTCTCAACGTCCCACGGGTCTGATTCACTACCAACCGGCCAACGCTTGTCGAGGCTACACCTTATTCTCCTCCAACGGNGGCGACGATGCCTATCTCATCGACATGGAGGGGAATTTCGTCCATCGCTGGCACTCGGACGGGGGCATCAACTACGGATTTCTCCTGCCCAACGGGAACCTCCTGTTTCGGGATAGGGGCTCCAATCCCAACTCTCCTAGTTCGAACGCGATCCGAGAATTTGATTGGGAAGGAAACCTGNTCTGGGAGTATCGCAACCCCAACCTCCGCCGTCACTGCCGATTAACCAACGGCAACAACCTCTTCCTGTGCAACCTTCAGGATGAGCTTTCACCGGAGCTAACGCGCCAAGTCCAAGGAGGATTCTCAACACCTTCGGACCCGGAGCGCATGGGGGGCGACTTGGTGTTGGAGGTCAAGCCCGACGGGTCCACCGTCAGCGAATGGCGTTCATCGGAACACCTTGATTCCCAGAAGCACATCATCTGCCCCTTGGAGAACCGCGGGGCNTGGGGCGGCGCAAACGATATCTCGGCGCCCGACGACAGCATATTCCTGATAAGCTTCCGAGTACTGGACACANTGGCGATAGTCGACCGGGCCACCGGAGACTTCAAGTGGCAATGGGGGCCAGGGCAGATCTCCCACCAACACAATCCCACCCTTCTAGCCAACGGCAACGTGCTGCTTCTGGACAATGGGGCGCACCGCCGGGGACTCAGTTCTTCCCGCATCGTCGAGGTCGATCCCGCTACCAACGAGATTGTCTGGCAGTACCTGCCCGACCCNCTGGTTTCCTTCTTCACCCACTTCACCGGAGGCGCCGAGCGGCTGCCCAACGGGAACACTTTAATCACTGAAGGGATGACCGGGCGGCTCTTTGAGGTAACCCCGTCCAACCAGATCGTGTGGGAATACATCAGCCCCTTCCTGGCCAAAAACCAACATGGCTTGAATAATGGGGTCTTCCGCGCCCATCGTTATGGTCCAGACTACCTGGCCTTTTCGGGCCGCCAACTGGACCCCAAACGCCACGGCAACCTAAATCGCCTGTATGGCGGAGTCATCTGAACATAGCCGCTGGGCACGTTTCCAATGACCCCAAAGGGCCGAAACCGGGGTGCCGAATCGGGACGGTTCCTCCTTGAAGCACACAGTCTGCCAATGCTATTATTGGCTTACCACTTAGTCAGCTTCAATCACCCCTTGGAGTCTGCGTATTGACGCCAATCCGGGATGAACCATCGGCGGGCCTGGATGCCAGATAGCCCCCATTCTTTACAAGAGATAGACATTTCAGTTGATGAACCGTATCAGCAGGAATTGTCCGAAGTTTGGCTGCGAACGGTGATGGAAGCCGCCCTGGTAGAGGCTCTCCCACAGGGCGAGCCTGCCCAGGTTGGCCTGGTGGTAACCGATGATAAGACGGTGCAGGAATTGAACCGGCAATTCCGGGGGTTGGATGAAGTGACCGACGTTCTCTCCTTTTCCGCCTCCCACTCCGGGCATTGGGAGGGTGACCCGCAGGAATCAGACGAAGCTTCCCCGGAATCCGTAGATTCGGAGGAACTGAACTTCGTCCTCCCGCCTGGTGAACCGTCTCCCTTGGGCGAGGTAATCATCTCTTTCCCTCAAACCATTCGTCAAGCTCAGGAAAGAAACGGCCCGGTAGAACAAGAACTGGCACTGCTGATTATCCACGGCGTACTTCACTTGGTGGGCTACGACCACATGGAGCCTGAAGACGAAGCGCAGATGCAAGCCAAAGAGCGGTCCGCCCTGGCAGCGGTATCTCAACTTGAGGCCGGAATCTAATGACCACGCAGGTTTACTACCGGAAATGGCGGCCCTTGAGCTTCAGCCAGGTGGTGGGCCAGGAACACGTCACCACCACCCTGCGCCAGTCAACCAAACAGGGCCGAGTGTCCCACTCCTACCTGTTCTGCGGCCCAAGGGGCAGCGGCAAAACTACCTCCGCCCGTATCTTGGCCAAGGCGGTGAATTGCCTCGACCTTCAAGATGGCGACCCATGTAACGCCTGCACGATCTGCCAGACGATCAACGACGGCCGGTTCATGGATATTATCGAACTGGACGCCGCCAGCAACCGGGGGATCGACGAGATAAGAGACATACGGGAGAAGGTGAACTTCTCTCCCGTCCAGGGCAGCAAAAAAGTCTACATCATCGACGAAGCCCACATGCTCACCGACGCAGCGTCAAATGCGTTCCTCAAGACCCTGGAAGAGCCACCCGGCCACGTCATATTCATCCTCTGCACCACCGAGGCCCAGAAGATTCTGGGCACAATCGTATCCCGGTGCCAAAGACACGATTTCAGGCGCATCCCTTCGGACTTAATCAACCAACGCCTGGAAGAGATTTCTAAGGAAGAAGGCGTCGCTGCTGACACCGATGCCCTCCGCCTAGTATCCCGCTACTCGGCCGGCAGCCTTCGCGACGCCGAGAACCTGTTGGAGCAACTGGCAGTGTCCTACTCCGAAGGTGTCGGCATCAAACAGGTGGAAGAACTACTGGGATTGGGCCATAGTGAGCGATGGTTGGACTTGGTGACAGGCCTGTTAACCGGAGACGCATCGGGAGCATTGGGCGTCATCAACCAGGCAGCCTGGGATGGCACCGACCTCCGCCAACTACACCGTCAGACCCTNGAGCTTATGCGCTCCGCCATGCTGCTACAGTGGGGTTCCGGCGGACCATCCGGTCCGGAAACTCCGGTGGACTTGCCGGAGGAGACGCTAACCCAGATGAAGCAATTGGTAAGCCAAGCGCCCGGCTGGCGCATCATCAGGGCATTGAAACTCTGGGGNGAAGTAAACATGCGCTACGACGCCCCTTCCACCCTTCCGCTGGAGTTGGCGGCGGTNGAGATTTGCGACTACGAAGCGTCAGCGGCCAGTGCGCCTGCGNTACAGTCCCAGCCCGCAGCGGCCCCTGCCCCGGCGCCCGCTGCCCCTCGCCAGCCGCCCAGCAGGCAGGCTCCCCCTTCCGCCAGGGCTCCGGAACCCCGTCCGCCGGCCCGGACAGCACCAGCTGCTGCCCAGCGGGACGTGCCACCTATGCCCGCTCAGAACCGTCCGGAATCCCAGCCCGCCGCCGCTCCGGAACCCGGCAGTTTGGCAGCCAATTGGGCGGCAACGGTCAAGACCCTGGGTCGGCACAAGGGCAAGAAATACAACCTGGGTGCTTTGATGCGCGACTGCCGGTCCGACGATATCACCATCGACGGCGATACCCTAACCCTAGCCTTCGCCCATAGAGCCCACATGGAACGCATGCAAGAAGAGCTGGCCGACCCCAGCGGAAAGNAGCAGGTCGACAGCGTNGTGAGCGAAAACTTCGGTGGGAACTATACCCTCAGGCTNACGCTGCTGNATGACAAGGGCGAAAACAGCAATGGCCCCAGCAGTTCCCAAAGTAGCCCACTGGTTAGAGTCGCCCTGGGAATGGGCGCAAGAATCATAGAGGAGNTNGTGGAATGAACCGCAACATGATGCGCCAAGCCCAGCAATTGCAGGCTCAACTACAGAAGATTCAGGAAGAACTGGAAATCCTGACCGTTGAAGGCACCGCCGGTGGCGGCGTTGTGAAGGTAGTAATGACCGGCAAACAGGTGGTGGAATCGGTCACGATAGANCCTGAAGCCGCGGAGGAAGTGGATCTGCTCCAAGACCTGGTAGCNGCGGCGGTGAACGATGCCTTCTCCAAAACTCAGGAATTGGCTGCCGAAAAGATGGGCCCCTTGGCCGGCGGCTTGAACATCCCGGGGTTGGGTTAGCGGAGTTCCGGTAGGAACAGCATCGTCATGATTCCCGACTCCATCCCCGCAGCATCCCCCTCCCTGGCCAGACTGATCCAGGAGCTTAACAGGCTGCCGGGAATCGGCCCGAAGAGCGCTCAGCGGCTGGCCTATTACCTCATTCGTCTTCCCAACGAAGAGGCCCTNGCGCTGGCCGATGCAATCAGTGCCGTCAAGAGCAATATTCTCTTTTGCAACCAGTGCCAGAACCTGACCGACTCTTCACCCTGTAGCATCTGCGCCGAACCGCAACGAAATCAGGAGCAGATATGCATAGTCGAAGACCCGATGGACGTACTAGCTCTCGAACGCACCCATGCGTTCCGNGGTCTATACCACGTATTGCACGGTGTGATTTCCCCCCTGAACGGGGTAGGACCGGACCAACTCAAACTGAAGGAACTGTTCAACCGGTTGACCCAGGAAGATGTCAAAGAGTTAATCATCGCCACCAACCCAACCCTGGAAGGTGAAGCTACTGCGATGTACATCCGCCGTCACCTGGCCGGTCAAGAGTTGAAGATTACCCATCTGGCCCGGGGATTACCGGTGGGCGGTTCTTTGGAATATACCGACGATCTGACCCTCAGCCGAGCCTTCCAAGGACGTCAGGAGCTTTAACCATGGCTCCACCAAGGTCGTACCATAGCGAGGCCTTGATCCTGAAGCACTCCCCCTTCGGTGAAGGGGACCTTCTCGTCACTTTCTTCACCAAGGAACGGGGAAAGGTTCGCGCCGTCGCCAGAGGCGCCCGCCGATCCAACAGTAAACTGGTCGGTCACCTGGAACCCCTAACTCAGGTTAGCCTATCCCTAGCCCAAGGCCGAGGCGGTCTGGATCACGTTTCGCAAGCCCAGTTGATGGAGAGCTTCGCCTCCCTGAAGGACGACCTAGAGGCGATAACGAAGGGCTTCTATCTGGCGGAACTAGTTGATGGTTTCGGCTCGGAAGCCAACCCGAACCAACCCCTATACCACCTGGCTCTGGCGACATTGAAGGCCATCGGCGAAGACCCGGAATCTGAACTCCCGCTGCGGTTCTTTGAACTGCGCCTTCTCAAAGTCTCCGGGCTGATGCCCGAATTGTACTGTTGCGTGGAATGCCGGAACGACCTTGCTCCCGACAATCACCGGTTCAGCCCGGATGTCGGCGGTGCCCTGTGCTTGGAGTGCCGACCTGCCGAAGCCCATGTCCGCCCATTATCCCTGAGAGCCCTCAAAGTCTTGCGGCTCCTGGACCGCAGTCAGAACAATCAGATACCCTCGATACAGATGGACGATCCCTTGGCCCTAGAGATTAGATCCCTGCTCAAGATGAGCATAGAGTACTGGTTGGATAAGCAGATTCAGTCAAATTCGTTTTTAGAGCAGCTACACCGAGAGGAGAAGCCTGGCGTATATTCTTGAGAATCTGATGGATTCCAGCTCATTTAAGACACCGTCACCTCTATATTATCGAGCGACGGCCCTCAACAGAGTTGATAAGGATAGCCGATGTTTAACAAGATCTTGATTGCCAATCGGGGCGAAATCGCTTGTCGAATCATCCGCACTTGCCGAAAGCTGGGTATAGGCACCGTAGCCATCTACTCAGAAGCCGACCGGGACGCCCTCCACGTGAAACTGGCCGATGACGCCCGTTTGGTCGGCGAAGCTCCTCCCCAGCAGAGCTATCTCGACATAGACAAGATACTTCAAGCCGCCCGTGATGCCGGCGCAGACGCGATACATCCGGGCTACGGCTTTCTTTCCGAGAACCCAGTCTTTGCCCGCCGCTGCCAGGAAGCCGGCATCCGATTCATCGGCCCCACCCCGGAAGTCATGGAAAAGATGGGTGACAAGCTCCGCGCTCGCAAGCTGGCCAAGAAGGCAGGACTGCCGGTGCTGCCCGGCACCGATCAAGCAGTCGAGGATGATGAGGCGGAAGAACGAGCCTGGAAGCTAGGCTTCCCGCTGATGGTCAAAGCGCTGGAAGGCGGCGGCGGCATCGGCATCCACATCATCGAGTCCATGGAAGAGCTCACTCCAATCATCCAGCGTACTCGCCAAGTGGCTAACAGCGCCTTCGGCAGTCCCCGCCTTTTCTTCGAGCGATACCTCAAGGACGCTTCCCATATAGAGGTCCAGTTAATCGGTGACGAGCACGGGCACCTGATTCACCTATTCGAACGCGATTGTTCGGTCCAGCGCCGCCACCAGAAGCTGATCGAAGAGTCTCCGGCGGTGAAGCTGGACCCCAAGCTGCGCCGCCGGTTGTGCAAGTTGGCCCTGAAGTTGGCGAAGCACATCGGCTACACCAACGCTGGCACAGTGGAATTCCTAGTTGCCGCCGATGGTCAAGCCTATTTCACGGAAATGAACACCCGGCTACAGGTGGAACATGGCGTGACCGAAATGGTCACCGGCGTCGACTTGGTGGAATTACAGATACGAGCCTCCACCGGAGAAAAACTGCCACTAACGCAGGAAGATATCACCGTTTCAGGGCATGCGATCCAAGCTCGGATTTACCCAGAGGACCCGGTAACATTGATGCCACGGATAGGCACGATAACCGACTACCATCTGCCCGCTGGAGAGCATATCCGCGTGGATAGCGCTCTTTGCGCGGGTTATGAAGTTGGGTTACACTATGAGCCGCTTATGGCCAAGGTGATGGCTTGGGGCGAGACCCGCGAAGCTTCAGTAAAGGGTCTATTGCGAGCGCTGCTATGCGTCCGGGCCGAGGGCATAACCTGCAACACTTCTCTGTTGCGGGACGTCCTAGCCAGCGCGGAGTTCGCCGGATCCACCCACCATACTGGGTCCATGACATCGTGGCTTGGGGCCAGTAAGATTCGCACTCACCACCCAGGTGTCACGGGAACAAAGATGAAGAACGGCAATGAAAAATCTGATCGGGATACCGCAGCGGCCATTGCGGTTGCCATGGCATTGGCGTCTAAAAACGCCTTCGGGGCGCCAACCCCGGCCGCTAATCAGTGGCGGGCCTATGGCCGCCGGGAACAGCTTCAGTCCCGTTCCCCAGTAAGCCGGAGCCGGCGATAACATCCTTCCGAATCAAAGTTGGGGAGAGTTGGTTCACCGTAGATGTCGGAGACCTAACTTACTCTCCTGTAGAAGTCACCATTGAAGGTGAGACCATCTCCGTTGAAGTCGAAGGTCTTCCTTCCCGTCCTCCTCCAAGGCCCCGGGGTGAGCGGGCCAGACCTGCTCAGATCGTAGCGGCGCCACGCCCCGGCCACGCGTCCGCACCCAACCCATCGGACAAGATTCTACGCAGTCCCATGCCCGGAAAAGTTATCTCCATCATGGTTCGGCCTGGAGACCGGGTGGCCGCCGGGGACGAAGTNTGCGTGGTGGAAGCNATGAAGATGGAGCAAAGCATNAGAACCGGGCGAGACGGCGTGATTAAGACCATCCACGTACANCCCATGGACTCCGTAAGCGCCAACGANCCGCTGGTNGAGCTGGAATAGCTGGTTNATNCNAAGGTCTGACCGGGGGGAGGCNGGCGTTAGAGCGCNGCCNCCCCCCTCTCTTCGGTCCTGACCCGAATCACCTCATCCACGCTGGTGATGAAAATCNTTCCGGCGCCGATCTCGCCGGTGCGGGCCACCTCGATAATGATGTCGCAAACCTTGTCGGCGTCACTAACCACCGATTCCATATTTGTCTTGGGCAACATATCTATGGCCAGTGACTGACCGCTGCGGCCCTGATGTACGATGCCCCGTTGCGCTCCCCGTCCCGTCACGGGCACTGTNTTCAATCCAACANAACCGCGCTCAACCAGCGNNTCTTTAACCGCGTTGNCTCTCTCTCTGGGCGGATTATCGCTTCAANGTTTTTCATCNTTCCTTCTCCTAATCCGGTGATTCGGTCAAGGTCCAGCAAGACGANTTATAGCCTGTACGCCGGTTCAGCATGCTCGCTGAGGTCCAAGCCAATCTCCTCACCGGATTCAGAAACGCGGAGACCGATGGTATATTTTATCCCCAAGAGAATCACGGCAGTTACCCCAAAGGCCCATACCCAGGTGACAGCTAGGGCAAGGAGTTGGATGCCNATCTGCTCCAACCGAGTAACCCCATCCGCCAATCCACCGTACCCTATCCCAACGAAGATCCCGGTGGCCAAGGCGCCCCAGGTGCCACCGATGCCGTGGACACCCCACACGGATAGAGCATCNTCCACCTTTAATTTGACGAGCAGTTGAATAGCGCCGAAGCACATTACGCCAGCACCGATGCCAATGACGATCGCGGGCATGGCGCCAACGAAACCGGAGGCCGGAGTGATTGCGACCAGTCCGGCAACAGCNCCGGAGGCGGCGCCGATGACGCTGGGCTTCTTGGAGAAGATCCATGACATGCCAACCCAGCCGATGATACCGGCGCAGGCTGCTGTGTTGGTCACAACNAAGGCGTTGACCGCATCGCCGCCCGCGGACAGGGCGCTACCGGCGTTGAAGCCGAACCATCCGAACCAGAGCAGACCCGCGCCCAGCACGACCAGCGGCAGGTTGTGGGGCTCCATCGCCTCTCTGCCCCATCCCAAACGCTTGCCCAGGATAATCGCGGCAGCCAGNGCCGCGACACCTGAGTTGATGTGAACCACCGTTCCGCCAGCGAAGTCCAGGGCGCCCATTTCGAACAGCCAGCCGCCGGAAGCCCAAACCCAGTGAGCCACCGGTGTGTACACCATGGTCACCCACAGTACGGTAAACACTACGAAAGCGCTGAATTTCATCCGTTCGGCGAAAGCCCCGGTTATCAAAGCCGGGGTAATAATCGCAAACATACCCTGGAAAATCATGAACACTTGGGCCGGGATCTTTGCGTCGGGGTCCGCGCCTTCGGAGGCGCTGACTCCAGCCAAGCCGAAGTAATCCAAACCCCCGATAAATCCGCCGATGTCCGGACCGAAGGCCAGGGTATAGCCCCACAGCACCCACACGACTCCGACGATTCCGATGGTTGCGAAACTGTACATCATCGTGGATCCCACGTTCTTCTGTCGGCCCAATCCCCCATAGAACAATGCGAGTCCGGGCGTCATAAGTAGCACGAGAGCCGATGCAATCAGAATAAAGGCTGTGTCGCCTGAGTTAACCATTATCCTTCCCCCAATCTGTTAGTACAAGATTAACGAAGTAAGCTGGAACATCGCCTTGAAATCTTCCCGGTCGATTAGCGAAACCTGAAGATATGGAATAATACCGCATCAACGTTTCGTATATATTACGGAAATGTTAAATCGANGTTACGGACCGCATTACCAAAACGAAGTAAACCTATAGGACGTCAGGCTCCAAANGNACCACCTACCCGATGGTATACTTAGGCATTCCTCTGCGGATGTTACACCTTATGTNTCACCACCTAGTTGGCCGCCTAAGACTATAGCCTCATCAATGAGTCCGATAAGCCCATTAAGAGNTAACGCTTTGATGAAGCGCCGCAACAGGTTGGTTCAGATTCTACTGTTCATCGTGACGTTCGGCATGTACGGAATCTACTGGTTCTATGCGACCTCTAAAGAAATGGTGGAATACAAAAAACTGGCTGGCAGTCCGATTCTATGGACCATCCTGTTGTTCATACCCTTTGGCTCTTTCTTTTCTTACTGGAAACACGGTAAGGCAATCGTCGAAGTTACAGACAGCAAGTACCCATTCTTGCTGATCTACGTCTTATGGCTCTTGTTCAATCCAGCGGTTTGGCTTCTCACTCAGATCGAGTTAAACAAACTGGCTGAAGAGTAAAGCCCTCCAACATCCGGCCAAAACGCGTCCCTCAGAAGACAGTCACGCCGATGGAAATGTCTAGCAGAAAGGAGCCGCACTTTGCCGTTCGAAAACTTGCTTCTGGAGATTGAGGACCAGGTCGCCGTGGTGACCCTGAACCGCCCCGATANGCTCAACGCCATCAACCCTGAACTCCACAAAGAGATGATGCAGGTATGCCGCCAACTTGGAGAAGACGATGGAGTTCGGGTCGTGATTTGGACCGGCGCGGGAAGGGGATTTTGCTCGGGGGTAGACCTNACCGCTCACCGCACCGNATCGGAACGCCAGCCAAGGACAGAGCGTATCGACGAATACCACTGGGTTGGCCGCCAAGCAATCGAGATTTACCGGAACCTGAATAAGCCAACAATCGCCGCCGTGAACGGCGTGGCCGCCGGGGCCGGAATGTCCCTGGCGCTGGCCTGCGATATGCGGGTCGGATCGGAAAGCGCCCGCTTCAAGACCGTCTTTATAGAGCGCAGCCTCAGCCCGGACTCCGGTTTATCCTTCTTTTTGCCTCGCATCGTCGGCTCCAGCCGGGCCTTCGACTTGGTATACACCAGCCGTTTCGTGGAAGCCGACGAGGCCTACCGAATCGGTTTGCTGGACCGGCTAGTCCAGTCAGAAAGCCTGTTGGCTGAGGCGAAGGAACTGGCCAGGCAGATCGCGTTCTGGCCGCCGGTGGCGATGCAGATGTCCAAGCGTGTGCTACAGCACGGTATGGAATCCGACCTGGAAGAGGCATTGANGTACGAAACCCACGGAATAGCNTTCGCGCGNAGGGCTCCTCACGATGTGGCGGAAGCCGCCGCTTCGTTCCAGGAGAAGCGCCCACCCGAGTTTACGGGAAAGTGAGTGGAGTTAGCGAGGCGAAAAGCCTTGCAGCGTTGCCTTGGACGATACCGGATTCGCGCTTCCTCGCATTCTTANTAAGCGAGCCTNGGTTCGTCACTTCACAAATGGAACTTGATCCCAATCCCATGCGTATAACGGGGGTTAAACTAATCCTGACTTACTACCCCATTTCTCTTGCTGTTGCGGGATTTCATAAAACTGTCTACGTCCTCAGGTCTGAACCGGCGGTCGCCTCTGACACCGAAGCGGTAACTTCGCAGAAGGCCAGCATCACCTCATCTTCTGACCGAATGTTGATGAACATGTAATCGCCTAGCTACCTGGGAAACGGTGAGCATACTTGAATCGTCGTTGAACCGCGATTGACTACCCCGAACCATCGGCTCAGCGCTTGTGGTAGCATCGCTTCCCGTTTCAAGCATTTGTTCAATGCGTTTGATAGTCCATATCGGCCGCATCAACCGCCTCATCACGTCGTGCCCCGGAGCAGTCAAGTGAAAATACCCGTTCTCATCGCGCCGTGTCATCTCACTTGAAGAGAGAAGTTCGATGATTCGGTCAGCCTGTGAGTTGCCCAAGCGAACCTGTGCCTTGATATTGGTCCGGGTCATCCCATCCCGACTACACAAAGAAAGAGTTTCGTAGATTATCTCAACGTTCGAGCGCCTCTTTGGTGAAAGAGCGTCAACCATTGTCGACCTACCAAGTTTTAGACTGCCAATACTATATTCATTATTGGAAACTGAGATGTATTGTCAATCAGTAGAACTACGTAGGCTCTATCAATATTTCAGGAATATTCATATCGTTTACATAAGCATTTCGTAGTTGCAATCCAAAGGGCGGCAAGTTAGAGCGGCAACCTTTGGATTGCCGAGGTTAATGTGACAATCTACGGGAGTAGATATAGATATACCCAATTCTTGGACTGGGACGGAACCTTTGGACCGGTTGGGGTTGGGCAACACGTGATTAAGGCGCTGAACACCAAGAGTGTCGGTTCCACCGACACTCTTGTCATCCCTCGGGATTGGCGTCTTCAACGAACCACGGCATCTCGATAGCTTCGTGAGGCCAGAGGAACTCGAAGCCAGCCGCGAGCGCATATTGCCGGTCCAGGTCTTCCCTATCTC
>PANP01000090.1 GCA_002708395.1 Dehalococcoidia bacterium | reverse complement strand
ATAAATCCTGCGATCAACGGCGGGGTGGACTTGGCGACTTGCCGAGAGATTCGATCCGACGACACGAATCCGGCGCGGAGGTGCCTGGGGACACTCTGGGTTAGCAGGCTCTTTTGGGCCGGCTAAATGATTCCATTGGCGAGTCCAAAGGCCAGCATCGCGGCTCCCAGCCACCAAACGTTCTGGGCTAACGCCGCAACCGATAAGCAACCGGCTTGGACCGAAAACACCCCCGTCACTAATGGCACCCGCTCAAACCGCGCCGCCAACGGCCCGATCGCGCTTGCGGTCATCATAGACCCAAGGGCGAAGATGCCGAACAGAAAGCCGCCCTTTATCACCGAAACGCCCANAGNNNCNANGGCGAAGATGGGCAGGTAAGTGAAGAAGGAAAACTCCAGGAAGAAACGCATGGAACTCATCGAGAAGATGGTCAGCNATCGGACCTTCAAACAAGCCATGCCGACCATTTTCAAATAATTCTGAGGCCGCTCTTCCTGGACAACCGCTCGTTCCCGAAGCCGCAGCATGGCCACAAAGGCCAGCGGAATCGTCAAGGCGTATAGAACGAAGGGCATCTGCCAAGCNAAGGCACTCAGAGCGCCGACGGCTATCGGGATGACCAGAAGCGCAGCCCGGTCCAGCAGAACCTTTATGCCCTGGGCGGATGTTTCAGTTTCCCGGGTGAACGTATCGCCGATGANCACTATGGTCAGCGGCATGACACCCGCATAGCCCACGCCCTGCAAGGCTCGCAGTACCAATACGCTGGAAAAGCTATCTACGAAAGTGATGCCCAGCCCAGCTACTCCATATAGNAATAGACAAGAACTCAGAACAACTTTTCGCCCCTTCAAATCGGCCAACATGCCTATCACAGGCGCCAGGAATATGGANGGCAGGGTGAACACCGTGAGGATAAGTCCNATCTGGNTTCTNGGAACCTCTAACGATTGGGCNATGACCGGCAGCACTGGGTATATGACCCCAGTGCCCATTATCATCATCACCGAAGAAGCGTAAATCACCTGAAGACTCACATTCCGGTGAATCCCCAGGTCCCCAACGCTGCGCATCGCCTCTATCATAAAAGCATCTCTAGACGCATAAGCCGTCCTATCTAAAGTACTGCTGGCGCAGCTAATCTTTCCAAATCCATCCCTACGTTGGCCGAATATAAGGCGGGCGAATCGGCCTGTCAACGCCTGCGCAACGTAGATACAGGCGGTGCATCAGTGAATCTTGCCACCGCCATACCTGATCGCTCCACGCCTACGTACGCTCACGCAGCACCTCCGGCGATGCGATTCTCTCCTTCCCAATACCAAGGGTTATTTGCTATACTGCCCCTTGGTTTTGGCCCTACCGACATTGGGTAGGGTTTTATCGTGTTTTTCAGGGGGCGAGATGCCTGGCTACGCAGTGATTGGCGGCCAATGGGGCGATGAGGGCAAAGGGAAGATTATAGACTTCCTTGCCGGACGAGTGGATGCTGTCGTCCGATACGGGGGCGGGAGCAACGCCGGCCATACCGTGGTCAACGATAAGGGCACCTTTCAGCTTCACATGGTTCCCTCGGGTATATGTTGGCCGGGAGTTGCCGGCATCATCGGCAACGGTGTGGTGGTAGACGCTGATGTATTGCTGGGAGAGTTGAGCGAATTGAACTCCCGGGGCATCGATACGTCCGCACTTTACGTCAGCGAACGAGCCCACGTCATCATGCCCTACCATGTCCTTCTGGACGAGTTGGAAGAAAAGGCCCGGGGAGACGCCGCGATCGGCACCACCGGTAGAGGTGTTGGACCCGCCTACGTGGATAAAACAGGACGGATGGGCATCCGGGTCGGCGACCTGTTGGATATCGAAGGCACCTTGCGGCCCCGGTTGGAACAGGCTCTGGCCTTCAAGAACGCTCTGATAACCAAGGTTTACGAGCACGAGCCCTTGTCCATAAAGGACATCCTGGACAAGTGCTCCGAGTGGGCGGAGCGTCTGGCTCCTCACATACAAGCTACCGAGCAAACGATTCAGGACCTGCTNGCTCAAGACAAGGCTGTTTTGCTGGAAGGGGCCCAGGGTACCCTGCTAGACATCGACCACGGTTCGTATCCCTACGTAACGTCCTCCTCACCGTCCATCGGCGGAGCCTGCGTGGGATTAGGAATACCCCCGCAGGCCATCTCCGGAGTGGTCGGCGTTTTCAAAGCCTACTCCACCAGAGTGGGCGGGGGGCCCATGCCGTCGGAGATTTTCGGCGACACGGCTGAAGGACTGCGGGAGATAGCCCACGAATACGGCACCACGACCGGCCGTCCGCGGAGGATCGGGTGGTTCGACGCTGTAGCCGCCAGGTACAGCAACCTAGTCAACGGCATGACCGGCGTGGTATTGACCCGCCTTGACATCCTGGATGGCTTCCCATCAGTGAAAGTGTGCGTNGGCTACCAGGTGAACGGCAAAGCGATCGACCGTTTCCCATCCAACACCAGCCTCTTAGCCCAATGCGAACCGATCTACGAAGAGCATCCCGGTTGGACTGAACCCACGGCCAGCGCCACCGNCATATCGCAGATTCCGGCGAACGCCATGTCCTACGTGAGGCGGATCGAGGAACTGATAGGCTGCCCAATCCAAATCATCTCCACCGGCCCCAGCCGCGAGGAGACGATAGAGGTCACTAGGGTTATCCCTTAGCGGCTAGATCTTGCCCACGCAGAGGTCCTTCGACACGCTCAGGACGAACGGGGGAAGGGGCGAGCATTGGAGACGGAGATGCAGCAAGCTAAGTACGTTCGCATATTCTCAGACGAGAATGGCGAATCTCATTTCGAAGACCTAGAAATGTCACTGCCGCCCGTGGATTTTGCTCCCCCTGCCGCTCCCCTAAAAATTGCCCTGTTTCTTCCCGCTACCCAAACTCTATGGCTCGNTGTCCCTGNAGGGTGGGCGGGTGAAGAATTCCATCCAAGTCCACGACGACAGATGTTTTCTCTGGTGCAGGGTAAGTACGAAGTGACCGCCAGTGACCGTGCTGTGCGTAACTTTCCGGTGGGCAGCATGCTGTTACTCGAAGATACCACTGAAAGGGTCACTCCACCCGTTTCACTAACCAAGGGGAGGCTCTGATTTTCGTTACTGTCTTGGCGGACGCTGACTAATGATCCAGACGACCGAGATCTAGGCTGGTATCGGCAAGTCAATCTCGTAGTTCGACAGGACGTTGCGGATATTCTCCGCCGACTTTTCGTCCGGGGGCACCAGCGGTAGCCTCATTGGGCCGACGTTGAATCCAACGTGGTTCAACGAATACTTCAACGGTATGGGGTTGGATACGGTGAACATCACCTTGAACAGGGGCAGCAGCCTGCGGTGCTCCGCCGCCGCCTTTTCCACGTCTCCTTCCAGCAAGTAACCCATCATCTGCTTGATCTGATTCCCCACCANGTGGGAGAGGACGCTCACCACTCCGTAACCACCGGTAGCCATGATTGAGAAGGTCTCATCGTCGTTGCCACTCCAGACCCGNAAGTCGTCGCCGGCCCCATCGATGATTCGCGTTATCTGGTTCAGGTCGCTGCCGGCCTCTTTGATCCCAACTATGTTGTCGATCTTGCTCAGCCGGAGCGTAGTCTCGTCGGTCATGTTCAAACTGGTGCGGCTGGTCACGTTGTAGAGAACGCAGGGCAACTCAGTGCTCTCCGCGATCGCCTTGAAGTGCTGGTAGAGCCCTTCTTGGGGAGGCTTGTTGTAGGCAGGCACCGTCAGCAATAGAGCGTCGGCACCCACCGATGCCGCTTCGGTGCTTAATTCGATGCTTTTGGCCGTATCGTTGTCGGTGGTGCCGGCGATTACCGCCCCACGGTATCCGATGGCCTCTTTCACCTCGGCGTAGAGCCGTATCTTTTCCTCGGCGGTGAGGGTAGGACCTTCTCCGGTGGTGCCGGTAATCACCAACCCGTCACTGCCCGAGTCAAGAAGGGCAGTGGCCAGACGCTTAGCCTGGGCGTAGTCTACTTCTCCCTTCTCATCGAAGGGGGTAACCATCGCTGTTATCAGCCTGCCTATCTCCGTCATGACTGGGCTCCTGCGTTATCGGATGAACTTCCTGATCTAATCAGCGAAAGCGCCTAGCGGGCCACACTGCTCTGATGCCGGGGCAGGCACTTGCGCGCCACCAATTCCTCGGCGATCTGTATCGAGTTAAGGGCTGCGCCTTTGCGCAGGTTGTCCGACACCACCCACATGACCAGCCCGTTGGGGTGGGACGCGTCCCGGCGGATACGCCCAACAAAAACATCGTCGGCTCCGGCGACGTCCTTGGGCATGGGGTATTGGGCGCGGGAGGGATCGTCCAAGACGGTTACGCCCGGAGTGGCCTCCAATATCTCTCGAGCTTCTTCCGGAGACATGGGACGCTCAAACTCCAGGTGCACTGCGGCGCTGTGAGATACGTAGACGGGGACGCGCACGCAGGTGGCGGATATCGCGATGTCCGGTGCGTGCATAATCTTGCGGGTTTCCTGCATCATCTTTCGTTCTTCGTTGGTGTAGCCGTCGTCGAGGAAGCGATCGATGTGCGGGAAAACGTTAAAGGCTATCTGCTGATCCAGTGCTTCCGCTTGAACCTTCTCCTTGCCTTCCAGAAGTTGGCGGGACTGACTCTCCAACTCCGTCATCGCTGCGCCCCCGGCCCCGGACACCGACTGATAGGTGTCGGCGACGATACGCAATATGGAATTCTCACGTCGCAGGGGATGGCACAACATGACTATAGGGGTGGTAGAGCAGTTGGGGATAGCAGTAATGCCCTGATGCCATTCCACGTCCTCTCCGTTGACCTCAGGTACCACCAGAGGGACGGTATTATCCATGCGGAAGGCGGAACTGTCGTCGATGACCACCGCTCCGGCAGCAACAGCCATGGGGGCGAACTTAAGGCTCATCTCAGTACTGACGGATATGAAGGCGATGTCCACGCCCTGGAAAGAGGCTTCGGTGGTCTCTTCCACCACGATGTCGCGTCCACCGACGGTGAGCACCTTGCCCGCCGAGCGGCTGGAAGCTAACGCTTTGATGTTGGGAAGTTGGGGCAATCGGGATTCGACNATGCGGAGAAACTCGGTCCCCACNGCTCCGGTANCCCCGACNACTGCTATGGTAAGTTCGTGCACCGTTGACCCTCTGGAATGAAGATTAGTTCGGCCACCATTGTGATTCAGGCACGGGAATATAGGCGGTCAGATTCGAGTGTAGTCTGGCTNTTCCCAGGCCTTGGCTAGAGGCCTAAAATGTTTTCCAAGCCTACCACAAGACCTCGCCGATTCACAACTTCACGGATGCAGCGCACCACGCCCGGCATATAGCAGTCCCGGCCCAGAGTATCATGCCTCAGAGTCACTGTCTGGCCCAAAGCCCCCAGAATCACTTCGTGGTGGGCACTACGGCCCGGCATACGGATGCTATGGATCGTCACACCGTTGTATTCGCCGCCTCGAGTGCCGGGCATGTTCTCGCGCTCGGTGACGTTCCGAGTGAACTGCCTCTTGTCCCCGATGCTCTTGGCCAGGTTCATGGCGAATCCCGATGGGGCATCGATCTTGGCTTCGTGGTGGGATTCGATTATGTCCACATAATCGAAGTANTCAACAGCTTGCTCCACCAACCGCTTCAGGACCACCGCGCCCAGGGCGAAGTTAGGAGCGACAATCACCCCGATATTCTTGTCGTTGGCCACTGCGTCAAGTTGCTTGAAGTTATCGTCGGTTAAGCCGCTGGCGCCCAATACCAGATTCACTGACATACCCGCCGCCATCAAGGAAGCCTCCATGGAGGCTGTTGCGTTGGTGAAGTCCACCAACACATCGGGCGTCGTCTCTTTCAGCAACTCTTCCAGGTTGGTGGAAAGAGGCACGCTNGAGCCATCGGNCAGGGGTAAGNTGGAGCCTCTAGGCGTATGGCANGTAGCGCCGACCAGCGTCAGGTCATCCTCACGGCATACCGCTGCGACGGTTTCAACGCCCATCTTTCCGGTAGCNCCATTGACTACTACTCGAATCGGCGCCATGACGACCTCCCTAAGTAAACATGCTTGAGCCTAGCTCGCTCCGATGTTATCACGGTCGAGAAAACCGGAAAAGTAAAACCCGGACCCGATATATCGGGTCCGGGTNTCTATAGCTAAGATCTATATGTCCCGGCCCTTGCCGAGCCGGTGGTTAGACTATCGGCCTGGACCGCCGCCCGGCCTAGGTCCACGATTTGGACCGCCGGGGCCGCCCGGACCACCTGGTCCGCCGGGACGTCGATTGCGGTCTTGAGGACCACGTCCGCCACCGCCACCGAATCCACCTGGCCTCTGCGGACCTCGGTTGAACCCGCCAGCCNGCGCAGGCTGGCGCGGAGGAGGCGTAACCGGGTTGCCGTCGTCNCCGAACAGCGCGCGGCGGGAGAGATTGATTCTGCCTTGAGAGTCGATCTCTTGAATCATCACCGTGATTTCTTGGCCGACCTCTGCTTCGTTCTCGATATCGCCCAAGTCTCCGGACCGGACTAGACCGTCACGTCCCGGCAACAACTCGACAAACACGCCGAAGCTGGTTAGCCGGACAATCTTACCGGTGAAGATGTCTCCAACCTGCAACTCCCTGGTTAGGGCGTCCACCTTTGAGCGGGCTTGTTGCAGCTTGGCGGANTCGGACCCACCGATGGTGACGGAGCCGTCGTCCTGCACATCGATGGAGGTGCCGGTCTCTTCNGAGATTGCCCGGATTATCCGGCCGCCGGGGCCGATGAGGGCACCGATCTTGTCGACGGGAATCTTCAGCCGGACCATCTTGGGAGCGAATTCGCTGACATCGTCCCTAGACTCGGTCATTACTTCGTTCATCTTGCCGAGAATATGAAGCCGGCCCACCCGTGCCTGTTCCAATGCTTGACCGAGCATATCCACGGTCAAACCCTTGATTTTCACGTCCATCTGTAGTGCGTTCACACCTTCTGCCGAGCCCGCCACCTTGAAGTCCATGTCTCCCAGGAAGTCTTCTACTCCCTGAATGTCACTCAGGATGGCCTGCTGGCCGTTCTCACCAACTACCAANCCCATGGCTATACCGGCCACGCTCTTCTTTATGGGCACACCGGCATCCATCAAGGCCAAGATGGTTCCACAGACGCTGGCCATTGAGGTGCTGCCGTTGGAACTGAGAACCTCTGAGACCACCCTGATGGTATAAGGGAAATCTTCCTCGGAGGGCAGNACCGGCAGAACCGCCCGCTCCGCCAGAGCGCCGTGTCCAATCTCGCGGCGTCCCGGCGACATGACGCGCCTGGCCTCACCTGTGGAGAAGGAGGGGAAGTTGTAGTGGTGCATGAACCGTTTCTTATCGTCGGGGCCCACGGTGTCCAAAACCTGCTTCATGCTCAGGGAGGCCAGGGTAACTATGGAGAGGACCTGGGTTATCCCCCTGGTGAACAGGCCCGTGCCGTGGGTGCGAGGCAATAGACCTACCTCACATGAGATGGGCCGAATCTCGTCGGTAGCGCGGCCGTCGGGGCGAATGCCCTGCTCCAGGATGCGGCGGCGCACCTCATACTTCAATACGGCCTTGAAGCCTTCNTTTATCTTCTGAGAGGTGTAATCCTCAGCCAATTGTTCCAGAACTTCGCCTTCTATGCGGTTCTCCCCTTCTTCTAGAACCATCTTGTCGGGATTGCCCTCGAGCAAAGAGNCCAANCGCCCATCCACGATGCCTTGGATGCGGGTTTCCAATCGTTGAGCGTCGTCCGTATCAACACTAACCTCGACCTTCGTGTTACCTGCCTGGCTAACCAGGTCATTTATCATGGCGATGGTTTCTTGGTTGGCGTCGTTGGCCCGCCGGATGCACTCCAGGATCGTCTCCTCCGACACTTCCTCGGAGCCGGACTCAATCATCATGATGGCATCCGGGGTACTGGACAGGACCAAGCTCAGTTGGCTGTCGGCAATCTCTTGGTAGGTTGGGTTAACGATGTACTCGCCGTCTTTGTAGGCGACACGGGATGAACCGACGGGTCCCGCGAAGGGAANCTTGGACATGGACAATGCCGCAGAGGCGCCGACCATGGCCAATATGTCCTGGGGATGCTGCTGGTCAGCCGAAAGCACGGTGACGGTTATCTGGATGTCGTTGAAGAGGCCTTTGGGAAACAACGGGCGTATCGACCGGTCTATCAAGCGGGAAGTGAGGATGCCTTCCTGTCCAGGGCGTCCCTCACGGCGGAAAAAGCTGCCGGGAATCTTACCTGCGGAGTAAAGCCTCTCCTCAAAATCGACGGTCAGCGGCAGAAAGTCCATCTCGGCTGACCGAGGGTTCTCGGACATCACTGCGGTTACGAGTACGATGGAATCACCGTACCTGACTGTTACCGATCCGTGGGCTTGACCGGCTAGTTTGCCGGTTTCGATGATTAGTTTTTCGCGCCCAATGGCGCGTTCGAGTGTAGTNGGCATAATAATAGTTAAAAGACCTCGCTTAAATGAGTAAGGACGGTGGCCAGAAGCGAAACAACACCCTGGGCAGGGTGTTGTTTAGAGCGGAATATCTAGCGGCGCAAACCAAGTCGGCTTATCAGCGTTTGATATCGTCCAACATCTTCTTTAGTGAGGTAGTTCAGGAGACGCCGCCGTTTGGACACCAGGGTAACCAATCCGCGTCGGGAATGAACGTCCTTTTTGTGGACTCGCAGATGTCCGGTCAACTGATGGATTCGTGCGGTGAGAATCGCGACCTGTAATTCCGTGGAGCCGGAGTCGGTGTGGTGGAGTTGGTAGTCCTGAGTGACTTGCGCTCTGATTTCGGCGTCTAGCATTCGCTTTGTATGCCCTTCGTCCTTCTCTTCTTATTGCCCGGAATTATAGCACGGCTGCGACTATTGCCGCAATGCAGGCAGGCCGAATATGCCCTCACCCCCGGCCCCTCTCCCGNANGGCGANGGGTGCCCCAGCATGATTGGAGCATGTGGTCTGGCTGATACAATANCCGACACTTGAGGATAGGGTGTTGAAGATGCGAGATAAGGATACGATTCGCCAAGAGGTCTGGTCGGCCATGCTGACGGAAGGCGCATACAAGGGGGGGCGCAGTATATATGACCGNATCCCCGACTTCCACGGCAATCAGGAGGCGGCGGAGCGGGTGTTCGAGTTGCAGGCGTGGCAATCAGCTCGTGTCGTGAAAAGTAATCCGGATCTCCCCCAAAGGCCTCTGCGCCGGCGTGCTCTGGAAGAGGGGAAGATAGTCTACATGGCGGTGCCAAGGCTTCGTGAGGCGCAATGCTTCGTAGAGTTGGATCCGTCGGTGCTGCAGGTATCACCGGTGGGCGCTTCCACCATCGCCGGAGCTTTCCGCCACGGGAGACTGGTAACGATCGAAGAGATGCGCCCTGTGGATTTCGTGGTCTCAGGCTCAGTGGCCGTGAACCGGGGCGGCACCCGCATCGGCAAGGGAGGCGGGTATGCCGACCTGGAATTCGGGCTGGCGATGGCCGCCGGGATAGTTGGGCCGGACACGCCGGTAGTCACCACCGTCCACCCAGTACAACTGCTTGATGAAGAACTACCTTGGACGCATCACGACGTACCATTGAGCTACATCGCGACTCCCCACGAAACAATCTTATGCGACGGGGAGTTTCCCCGTCCTGTAGGCATCTATTGGGAAGACCTGGGCCAGTCAAAGATCGACGAGATTCCCGTTCTGATAAAGCTTCAGGCCCTGCGGTAACATTCGCCAAAGCCGCTAAACAGTCAAGGGTAGCCACCACACGGGGGCATCGCAAAACCGTGCCAAGTGGCTGCCATACCTATATTACTTGTGGTAACTGTTGACCGGAATGACTTGGCATAACTATACTCGGCGTGCCGAAGTCTTATCTCCTGCGTAGGGTTGAGCCATGACGACGAGCAATTGGTCCCTCAAGGGCGACTACTTTGAGAACTGCAACCGTGTGGGGCTGTGTCCATGCCCGTTCGGAGGCGACCCCGCAGAGGGACATTGCGATGTGGGCTTCGCCTTTCACGTCGATGAGGGCGCGTTCGACGGCGTCGCTCTCGATGGGTTGAACTTGGCAGCAGTGTTCTACACCCCTGGAAGCATGCCTGATGGGAACTGGATCGGCGCGGCGTACGTTGACGAGCGGGCAAGNCCACAGCAACAAGAGGCGTTAGGCGAAATTATGTCGGGTAAGTTCGGCGGGCCCTTCGAAAGATTTATGCGCCTNACAGCAGACTTCAAGGGGATCAAGTACGTCCCTATCGAATACAAGACCGAAGGACGCACTCGCAGTGTATCCATACCTCNGGTTATGGACTTCAACGTCGAGGGCTTCATCCAGCCCGGNCAGACGGAACCGGTCAACGTGGAGAACATGGGCACTTGGAGAATCGGGCCGGTAACCGTAGCCAGGGGTACGCAAAGCANGTNTGTTGACCATGGTATGAACTGNGACAACACTGGGAAGGTCGGCTATTATGGACGTTTCGAGAGGCCGTAACCCTGCCGGAGCCAATGAACCGGCGAGTTGCTCAGTCCGATCGCCGCCTACCGCGAGGATCTGGACGANTTCGAGATTGCTGAAATCCCAGTGCTACTAAAGCTTCAGGTCCAGCGGTAGAACACCCGGAGCCAGACCGNGTTGCCCATCGAACATCAAGACCGGNTCTAGGCAACTATTCCTTGCTCTGAAGCNCCATGCCNCCGANNCTTTCGATGAATCCATGAACTCGGGCGACACATNGTTGCTTGAAGCCATCGGATCGGCTGGACGTCAGGAACTCCAGGTGGCTGGTAAGGTCCACCAGCTCGGCCCGCTCCATCCAGTCGTGCGGCAGGCTCATCCTCCCAGCTTCCAAACCTGCCTTTATCTGTCCATGGTAGTCAGGAGGAGTATTCCGGAAAAGGTTGCCGATATCCATGTAGGGCGTGCCTGAGTGNNCGTACTCCCAGTCCAAGACCCCGNNGACCACACGCTTGTTAATCAGAACGTTGGTGGGATTGAAGTCGCCGTGTACCAGCCGGCTGTCCGACTCCAACTCTTCCAACCGCCCGGATTCCACCTTNACTATCTCCTCGATNCGGCCCACGGCATCCTCACCCACCCAGGCGCGCACTTCTGCTTTATCCANAGCCTCTGCGATGAACCCTCGCACNNCGCCAAATGGGAAGGGAGGCAGTGAGCAGTCGGATTCGATCCAGCCAGGCGCCGGGAATTCGACGGAGGACATCCGGGCCAAGACCTCGGCGGCATCAGCAATGTGCTTTGGGACGGATTCCAAAAGATCACCGTCGATGAAAGAGAATATCGACCAGTTATCTCCCCGGTGAAGCTCCTGGGGGACTGGGGCCAAGTCACTAACAAGGCTCATGACGTAAGATTCTCGCTGGGCGCCGCCGTTGCTATATATACGGAGGACACACCGCAGGCCGTCGTTCAGCATGAGTGTGTAATTGGTGTTGGACCTACCTGTGTGTAGAAGTTCGGCAGACAGGAGTTCCCGGCCTTGCAAGAACTCCTGTACCAGGGACCGGTCAAAGGGTTGGTGGGGGTTCCGTCTGTCCGCCGACATGGCGTTGGCTCAGCGCCAGCCCAAGCCGGTAACCATGCCCCGCAGATAGGCCACTTGGCCGATGTGCTGACCCGAATCGCTCAAAACGCTGACCAAGGCGTTCCAAGCGGGACGTTCGTCCTGAATATACCCAACCGGGTGTTCAAATTGGTCTTGAGTGAGACCGAAAACCCGCTTCACCAAGGTATGGTGTACTGCGTCGGCGTATCCCAGAAGGAGGTCGCGCGCAGGCTGGAACGCCCCTACTTGCTCCGGAGTATCGCCGAGCCCGGTGCGGTCTGCCTGCAGCCCATACCGTTCAGCCCATCCCCCCGACACCCAAATCTCGTCTTCAGAAACGATTCTTGAGCTTATACGATCCCTCCACCGGCTTAGGTGCCAAATCAGCCACGAGATGGAGTTTGTGTCGTCAGTCGGACGGTAGTGCAGTTGTGCGTCGGTTAAGCCATCGGTCGCCGTCTTGATCCAGCGGCTTTGACCCTCGAACTGGGCCACGATGAATCCGTTAAGGTCGATGTGGCTGGTGGTCATGTTTCCTCCGGATTGAAGAGCTATTTTCCAGTTGTTACGGTTGGCCTACGGTGTCCGCCACGCCCAGCTCATTCATCATGTCGGTGATTATTTTCCACGTTTCTTCTTCCACGTCGATGCCGTCCCTACGCCGGGTCTGTTCGGTGCGATATTCAATCTCGCCGGGATACAGAACCTCGGAGAAGCCAGTCGATGGGGGCGACGTCTTGACGAACTCGGCGAATTCTCTGACCTCTTTCTTGAAGTCGGCTAACGGCCGGAAGTGCTCGACGTTGTATACCGTGATGAAACATCCGTCGTTGTGCCTGGCCAATGGGTCCAAGCCGAATCCTAGACCGGTCAGCAGGCCGGAGAATACCTCCACCATGAAGGACAGTCCGTAGCCCTTATGGCCTTGATCCGCTCCCACGGGCAGTATCGCCCCTCCGGCCCGGTAGTCTTCCGGATCGGTGGTGGGGTTACCTTCCTTGTCGATGATCCAACCCACGGGGACAGACTCCCGCCGGTTGCGAGCCAAGGCAATCTTCCCGGCAGCCACCGCGCTGGTAGCCATGTCCAGCAATACCGGGCCGTCTAAGTCGCTGGGAACGCCCAAGCAGATAGGATTGGTGCCCAAACGCCGGGCCCGCCCACCGAAGGGCGCGACCGCCTTGGGTCCGGCTCCCGAGTCGGCGGTGACCATGGCAATCATGCCTTCCTGTATCGCCATCGTCGGATAATCACCCAGTCGCCCGATATGGCTCTGGTAGTGAACCGTGATTGACGCCACACCGTTCACCTTGGCTTTGTCGATGGCCATGCGCATCGCCTTCTCGGTCACAACGAACCCGAAGCCCCAGTTTCCATTAATCACAGCGGTGCAGGGAGCTTCCTGTTCGACAACGAACGGCGCGCCGGGGACGATGTGCCCCTTGTTGATGCGCTCAACGTATTCGGCGATGTGAATGACGCCATGAGAGTCGTGGCCCACCAGATTGGCTTTGACTTGGTGGGTAGCCACTATCTCGGCTTCCTCATGGGGAACCCCCTTGGCCATATAGATATGGTAGGCCACCTTGTGTAGGTACTCAGGCGTGAATACGGGCATAGGGATTTCCTCCTGGCTTGTTTCATTTTGCGGCGAGTCGTGGGATTCACCACAGAGGGCACGGAGAACACGGAGTTACTTCTTAGCACTCGCTTTCTGTGCGGCATCTGCGGGTGTGTGAATTGTGTTATCAGTCAGAT
>PANP01000089.1 GCA_002708395.1 Dehalococcoidia bacterium | reverse complement strand
CGAATCGGGTAACGCCCGGCCAGGTCGAAGAAGGCCGTAAGATTCTCGACACTTTGGCCGTAGAACGCGGCCGGAACCCGGCATCGTTATCCATCTCCGTGTTCGGTCAACCTACCGACATCAGCAGGCAGCAGGTGGAAGACTTCTTGAACGCCGGAGCGATTCGGGTTGCGGTGTGGCCTGCTCATTGCGAGACCGAAGAAGAGATGGGTGAGCAGCTAGATAGGATGGCGGAGACTTTGGTACGGTAGGAAATCGGGCCTTTGGGGAGGGTGGAAGCCCGCAAATGGGGTATCCCAACAACTTTGACTAGGAAGCGCGCATCGATTCAGCTAAGCTCAGGCGATAAGCTATCGATGTTCCCAAGACAACCGCAGTGGGTTATCTTAGGGGCATCGACAGATAGAGGACGGTAATGTAATGGCCACATTGGTTACGGGGGGCACGGGATTCGTCGGCAGCAACATAGTGAAGACACTGCTTCAGAGGGGACACCAGGTCGTCTGCTTCGATCTTGTGCCGCCTAATGACCTGCTCACCAGTTATATCCGACCCTGGGCTGACAGAGTCACCTTTCTCCAGGGAGATATCCTAGCCCCCGGCGACTTGGANCAGGCTGAGGNCCATAANATCGATANGATTGTCCACGCNGCNGTGTTNACCGGGGTNCTNCCCGAAGTCGAGGCCAGCCGTAGCCGGTCGATCGTGGAAATCAACGTTATGGGCACCACGAATCTACTCGAGTTGGCGCGGCGGATAAAACCCCAACGCTTCCTGTACGTCAGCTCCGGCTCGGTCTACGGCGACCGTCCCGAAGGCGAGGATTCGCTTCGGGAAGACGCGCCACTTCACCCGCACACNCTTTANGAGTCNACCAAGTANGTCAGCGAGTTGTTGACCCGCCGGTTCGGCGAGATGCACGGCTTCCANACCNTAGCCACCCGCCTGAGTTCTCCCTACGGTCCCATGGAGCGGGTGACCGGACATCGGGCTAATCAGTCGGTCATAAAGGACATCACCGGAAGAATTGTCCGGGGTGAGGACATCGCCATCAGCGACCGCAGCGGAGGCCGGGACTACACNTACGTGGCGGACATTGCCGGAGGAATCAGTAGCGTGTTGGATGCACCNAACCCGNCNCACTTNGCCTACAACGTGTCCAACGGGCACTGGATAAGCGTTGGGGACATCATCGACGCTCTGAGTGAGCTTCGCCCCGGGATCCGTGTGGTNGACGCTGCTCCCGGCGACGAGAACGACGTNGNNCCTGACGNNTCNAGATCCCGNATGGACGTTTCCCGGTTGCGCGACGACATCGGCTTCACGGCTGAACATGACCTGTCGGCAGGNCTAACGGCCTTCTTGCAGTGGAGAGAAGAAACCGGCTTCCGGGACTAGGGCCGGGGCGGGCAATACCTGGCGTCAGTCAACGCTCCATGTGGGGTTATTCCCAGCCTCGGATTGTAGGTGCTGTACGATCCAGTCATTTACCTGTTCTGCTATGTAGAAGGTGGGCTGGATCAAATCTTTGTCATCGAAGACGCGCCCCTCTTCTNTGGCACGGGTCGACACCCTTGACCCGGGCAACATGCGTATCCCNACCCTCAGGTTGGCGACCACCGGATTGATGCCCCGGAGGAAGGTCAGCTTTTGTTCCACCGTGTCTAGGGTTTCTCCAGGCGCTCCGAAAGTTTGACCGACGGTGTACTGTAGGCCACCCTCCTCGCACATCCGGCACACCTGAGTCATCTGATTAAGACGGTCTCTCAGAACTTCCGGGTCGTGGGCGTCTACGACNAGGTCGCCGACGATGACCATGGTGCAACCGGACTGCTTCATCAGGCCTATCAACTCCGAATCACAACTTCGCGGAGCGAGCCCGGTGTTCCAGTTAAGNTCCATTCCGGCATCGATAAGTGCTTGGCAGAAAGATTTGGCNTGCTCCAGAGGGACGTTGAAGCCGTTGGAAACGAAGAAGACGTTGGGCGATCCCAGGCGGCGCCCCAAGTCCTTCACTTCGTCGACCACCTCCTGGATGGGTCTTACCAACCGCCAGTCCTCGTCATCTCTATTCCCACTGGAAGGCGCAGCAGGAGCGCCCAGCATGCTCAGTTTTGTGACAACTCCGACGCCGAATCCGGCCTGGGCATATTGGGACATGTCCAGGTCCTCCAGGCGGGGCGGCTTCATAACCGTGGGAGGTGTGGGGTCTCCGGTGAAAGTTACTTCTCCGTCACGACGATATACCAGGCCGGGCAAGTCGNTGTAAGGCTCGGAGGCTTCCAGCCGGTCTGCCAAGTCGGCGAAGGTCTCGCCTCCGGCGCCGACGATACCCAAGTCCGGCTCTACGTAGTCGAAGCACTCGCTGGGCAGGATGTTAAAGGCCGGGCCGCCGCAAACGATTGTCGCCTGGCTGATCGACCGGACCAAGCCGGTGACCTCTTTGGTGATGGGCAGCACCCATTGGGGATCCAGGTAGCTGCCGTTGTCCAGGTTGCGGATAGATAGCCCCACGATGTCGGGATGGAAATCTTTCACCACCGATTCCACGTCGGCCAGGTAGTCGTCGGAAAACATCAGATCCAACACCTTGGTGGTGTGTTGGTCCGGGTCCAGGTATGCGGCCACGTAAGCCAGGCCGATGGGAAGGGGGCGGGCCTCAATCTTGTTCATGTAGCGCCCGTGNCGGTTGGTTGCGATCAAAAGGACTTTCATGATTCTCCGAATCTAGTTTGGAATCTTCGGGAGTTGGCCGGTGCAGGGCCAAAGCATCGCTTCCATCGGACNGTTAGATCCAGATCCGTGATTCTAGGAACGCTTNGAATCTGTCTCTAGTCTTAGCAACTGGGATTTTGAATCGCAANTAGGGGAAAGTCAAATATCAAGAAACAGAAGCGGAGCGGATCGCAGCCAGTTCCGCTAACGAAACATCGCCCNCTGAAGGGCGGTGAGGACGTCCTGTAGGCGGCCCACGTCACAGAGTAAGTTCCAACGTTTGACATGAGCCGCCATCGTTACTTACGCTACCTCCCGCATCCCAAAACTCCGGAGTTTTTGAAAATAGNGTATGTCAGAGTCTGACCGAATCATATGGGACCAACGCTATTCCCAANCTGCGGAGNTCGAATCGCGACCACCGAACTGGCTCGGGGAAGTTGAGAGCCTGCTGCCACGTCAGGGTTATGCTCTGGATATAGCGGCAGGGGCCGGCCGATTGGCGATCTGGCTGGCGGGCAGGGGGCTGGATGTGCTGGCAGTGGATATCTCGCCCGCCGGACTTGATCTTGCGCGGCAGGGGGCCTTGGACCAGGGATCTCAGATCGAAACGATGGCGGTAGATCTGGAAGTTGATTCCTTGCCTGAGGGTCCCTTCGACATTATTACCTGCTTCAACTACCTGCAGCGTGATTTGTTTCCATCTATACGTGACCGATTAAATGCNGGCGGACTATTGCTGGCCGAAATCGCGATCGTTACCAACTTGGAGCTCCACGCCCATCCGTCCCGGCGATACTTAGCCGAGCTTGGTGAATTACGCCAAGATTGCGCGCCGTTGGAGATTCTCTACTACGAGGAAGGCTGGTTCGATGATCGCGCTTCCGCCCGGGTGCTGGCGCGTAAACTCTCTTGATAATCGGTCTGCCGCNACCCTAGGCTGCAGATCGCCGTCCCCAACATTGGCCGCTACCTTGACCAGGCTAGATGCGCCGGATAAGGTGGTGTGTAATGTGGTTCTGTCAGATGCGGGGGTACCTCCGCCTAATACATCCCTTAACCCTTGGTGTGTTGATGGTCATTCCCGCTTTGCTTTCGTGCACCGTAGGTCAGACTCCCGACGAGCCTCCCGTTCCCATCTCCACCCCAACACTCGCTCCTGAAGATGGCCTGGTGCTGTCGCCTCTTGACCCNAGTGACGAGATATTAGCTGAGTGTATCTTCGGCGAGGTGGTCATTCATATCCATGTCCGGCTTTCGATGACCGTTGGTGACCGCCTTTTGCCTATCCCCCCAGGGGTTGGAATCTCCCCGGAATGCACTCATCCGATGCACACCCATAACGACAGCGGGGTCATCCATATCGAACATACCAGGTTGGAGGAGTTCACCTTGGGGGACTTTTTTGTGATTGGAGAGCGATGGGGAGAGTTCGATCCTCTGTCCGGGATGCAAGTGGTCAGAGTGTTGGTCAATGGTGAGATNTATTCGGCAGATTATTGGGACTTACCGCTGACTGAAGATCTCGACATCCATCTCGAACTCGTGCGGTTGACTGCAGCTTAAGGGAATCCCTTCCAAACGTCTTTCTGTCCCTAGGGATTNTGCCTCAGACATTANATAANNNATCGAAGGTGGGGCTGGGAAATCAAGGCAGTGGCTCTAACTCAGCCTCGGAAAATAGCAGGCCCGCTATTTTCTCTTGATCTTCCAAACCTTCCGCTTCCAGGATATACATGTCTGGGGCGCTCCCGGCGCTAGTTGGGTCATCATCCATGTCTAAGGCGGACCATGCCGTGCCCACCATGCCTTCCGCCAGACTATTCTCCTGGGTGGGACGGGCGACCTGGACGAGTTTGCCGCTAAGAGTCATGTTATGCNCNCGACGAGAATCAGGGTANTCGTACNGAACCTATTATAAACNCTGGGCCTTCCTTCGATNGTCTGGGTTTGCGAACTATCCGACGGAGCAAATACAAGCTCCTCCTACCGCTTCAAGGTTCGCATCTGGTGGGTGATTATCGGGGGGTGCCGGAAGGGATCGTTATACCGTTGATTATAAAACCGAGAGGCTGGCTTCCGCCAGAATGTTGGTGTCAGGTTGAAGGATCAACCGGACCGGAAAATGACCCGCGCCGGGGGAAGGGGAACGCCCCGGCGNGGGAGAATATGACTCAGGACTAGGCGGCGGCCTCTGCCACGCATCGCCATTCGAACGGCCCGACCAGAACGGGNTCGTTGACTTTGTTCTTTCTCCAGGAGCGCATCACTTCGACATAACCGCCANTCTTGTGGAGAAGCGTCCCGGTCCGANTGGCGACGAGACTCCGCGATTCCTTGCCGGGTTTGGGAGCGAATAATAGACCGGCAGCCACTCCCACGGCANCGCCANCGATAAGNCCTNCGAACAACTTGTTGCTTTTCACCATGACCGTTCGTCCTGTATCGTCGCCGATTTAGCTCTCGAAATTTATACTAATATTAAAATACAACCAACGTTACTGGAGAATTACTGCTTAATTACGNGTTTATTACCTGCGATATGGATTCATCGTTGAGTCCCGCCNTCCATCCGGNGGTGACGTGGTAGTGCCAGATGTATCGATAGTCGTTCACTACGACCGNGGCTAGCAAACTTCTGAACCGTCGCGGCCAGACTGAGCCAGTTTCCCCGCAAATATGCTCTCAGTTGTCTGTAGCGGTTGGGGTTGGCTTCGGTTCCGTCCCGTCCGCCACGGCAGACGCCTCCGTACATCTTGATTCGAGCGCAGGGAATTTAAACTCTGCGCAGGGACACTGGGACTCGTATAATAGCCGTCAAATCCGGTGTTATCAACGATTATTTGGGAGTTCAGATCAAGGGGCGCTATAGAATGAGTCTTGGGTTATGTGTGATTGGTTGCGGGGATTTCGCTAAGGTGTTTGCTCAGGAGATGCAAACCCTGGCCGGCGAAGTCGATCTATTCTTCGCCAGCCGGGACTCCCAACGGGCGGCGGAATATGCCGTGGCCTTCAACGGGAAAGCCTCATTCGGTTCCTACGAGACTGCAGCCGCGGACCCTCGGGTGGAGGCTGTGTATTTATGCACGCCCCACTTCCTGCACCGGGAGCACGTGGCCATGGCCGCTGCCGCCGAGAAGCACATCCTAGTGGAGAAACCCATCGCCCGGACGATGGAAGAGGCCCGGTCAATCGTCCAGACTGCCCAGCGCGCCGGGGTAACTTTGATGGTTGCCGAGAACTACCGGTTCATGGCGGTGGTGCGCCGGGCCAAGGAACTCATCGACAGTGGCGCACTGGGCGAGCTAAGGATGATTCAGATGCAGGAGGAGACTGACTTCCGCCCCGGTGGATGGCGTGTTAGCCGGGAGCAGAACGGTGGCGGCGTGCTCATCGACGGTGGCATCCACAAGATTGATATTCTCAACTATCTGGTAGGCCGCCCGGCAGACGTTTACGCCACGGCCCTCCCCCAAGTTTTAGACCAGTTGGAAGGCGAGGACGGCGTTGTTGTTCTAACTCACTCAAGATCCGGAACGGTTGGGCTGATTAACCATTCCTGGGCTAAGGTAGGTGGCAAGGGTCCGAAGTGGGTTACCGTATCGGGCGCCAAGGCCCGCATCTCTTTCGACTTGGCGGGGACGCAAATCGCCATCAATGATGGTCTAGAAGAGCGGACGCTGGAAGCGGCTGGAGATCGCCACGGGCTGGTACCGATGGTTTTGGAATTTCGGGACAGTATCAGGCAAGGGCGGGAGCCTGAAACATCTGGATCGGTCGGATTGGAGGACTTGGAGATTACTTTGAAAGCCTACGAATCCATGGAATCCGGACATGTGGTCTCGCTGGACTAAACACCATGTATTACGGACACATTGTGGCTGGATCTGCTGTTCGGCCTTCTAATCATCGCTGCTCGATTCCGGCAAAGGCGGGGTATTGGCCGCATCGGTGGCCTCATGAGGGTTAGTTCCCACCGGTCTTCGTACCAGAGGTGTCAGGGCAATTACCGTCAGGATCAACAGTAGTCCGGCGCCAGCGTTTATGCCGATGGCTAGGCTGACACCAAAGGCGCTGGCTATAGCCCCGATCTCTGACCCGCCGATCAAGTGACCCAGGCCGTTAACCGTACCCTGCGCTCCCATTACCCGTCCCCGCATCTCCGGTTGCGTTTCCAACAGCAGNATTGTGCTTTGCATGGTGCTGAAACCCGCTTGCCCAAACCCTCCCAACAGCAGTAGCGAGAACGAGACGGCGAACCAGGGCGACCAAGCCATCAATGATACGGCTGACGCCACTGTNACCGCGCCTGCGCAAAATANGCGGCCATGGTATCGGATCCCNTTTTTCAGGGATATGGCCGATGCGCCGATCAATGCNCCGATACCCTCGGCGGAACCAAGCAATCCCCCCAAGACAGGTCCGACCATGAGAAGGTCGTTGGCGATGACCGGGATGAAATACTGGATGGGAAAGACCAGCGCATTCACGATCAGCGACATGCTGAGTACACCCAGCACCATCCGGTTGCTTACGGAGTGCTGCAAGCCTTCCAACAGACCCCTGGCCATCGACATATCCGAACCGCTGGCCCGGGCCTGACGGGGCAACCGCATCCTAGAAATCAGCAAGAGAGCAATCANATCAAGGGTCACAATGACGGCGAAAGCGCCGATGAAACCGGCCCCGGCAATCAAGATGCCACCAGCCAACGGGCCTAGTATTCGGCCCCAGTTGTTCGTAATGGTTTCCAGAGACATGGCGCTGGCGAGATGCTCGTGACCCGCCAGATCGAATATGGCGGTGCGGCGGGCCGGGTCGTCAGTTACCCTGGTTGCCCCTTGCACGAGAACGGCGATGAAGACATGCCAGGGTTGGACGTCTCCGGAGATAAGCAGCAAAAGGATCGCCGTTGCTAATCCTAAGTACGTGGCGTGTGTTCCGATCAGGATTCGACGCCGGTCCAGCCGGTCGGCCAAAAGCCCGGCAAAAAGGGCTAAGAGAGGACGAGGTATGTTGAGGAAGACTGCTATCAATCCTACCTGGAAAGCGGAGTCGGTCAGGTTGAGAATCAGGTAGCCCAACACCAGCAGCTCCATCCGCCGGGAGACCTCGTGGATCGACCTGGCGGTCCAGAGAAACCGGAAATCGCTACTCCGAAGAACCGTTAGGACTGGGATGCTGGAATTCCTGAACAATCGAATCAGGCTCCCGGCGAATCAGGCGTGGCTGGGGCCCGTCTTCTTCTGGTTAGCCATGCCGAGAGTACGCCAGCCATCAGTCCGAATAAGTGGGCCTCCCACGAAACGAAGCTCTGTGTGGGTAGCACGCCGAACACCAGGCCACCGTACAACACGACGACCGCGATGGNGNCCAATATTGAGAGAGGCCGNCGGTCGAACCAGCCGTTTGCNACCAAGTAACCGAAGTAGCCGAATACCAGGCCGCTGGCTCCCACGTGTATGGCCGTGCGTCCCAACACCCAGACCCCTGCCCCACCCACCACGATGATAAACAGAGAAACTCCTGCGAACTTCTGGCTGCCCCGCAGGGCGACGAGCCCGCCTAGAACGAGGAAGGGGATTGTGTTGGACAGAACATGATTGATGCTGCCGTGCAAGATAGGACTCAGTAGGATTCCAACAAGGCCTATCTCCGTGCGTGGCCGGATGCCCCAAGCGCTCAACCGGTGGCCCATAAAACTATTCAGGACCTCAATGACCCAGATCAGAGCCACGAAGCCAAGTATCATCACTGCGTTAGATTTCATGCGAATCGGTTATGGTTGCACCTTCCCAAATAACGTTGCAAGCGGTCTACGACTTATCCTCATAAGCGCCGGACTCCGGGAAGGACTGACGATACACCAGACGCTGAACTTTTGGGCGCGGGAAATTCATCGGAGTGGACTCCTCCACGTTTTTCAGGTAGTCCTCGGAGTGTAGAACTTCCTCGTTTTCCAGTTCGTATATCGCTAGATATTTTAGAGCGCCCTCACCATCGGCCAATTCGTAGCGGCGGGCACTGAGAATACCTGGAACCGAGACACGTTCCGGCACGTGATGTTCGTTGTACCATTCGTTGAATTCTCGTTCAGTCCCCGCTTCGGGCTCCATGAACACCACCATAAGGGCGTTACCGAGTTCCTGTTTCAATGCCNTACCTCCAGATTTNCCCTGAGCATGATTCCATCAGGTAACAGATGGGTCGACGGTTCCTAANGATCCACCAAACCGGCACCTATGACTATTGCTTCGTTATGAAATCCTGTTTGCCGGATGCCGCATCGTTCCTTGGTGTTGGCGATTATCCCTTGTGGCGGTCTCGCGGTCAAAATATAGAAGCAGATGCGGGTGTGTGTAATAATGCGTGGGATTCAACTTCGAAGCCGGGCGATTGAACTGATTAGGACTCTTTTCGCCAGGCACCGACNGGGTAGCCACGCATTCTGATGTTGAGACANGTCACGGCTTTGCTAGCCACCGAGGAGCANGCAATGAGTACGAGAGACTTGGTTGGATACGGCGCCAATCCGCCGATAGTGAAGTGGCCCAACGGCGCCAGAATCGCCGTCTCCGTGGTCGTGAACTACGAAGAGGGCTCCGAATACTCCATTCTGGACGGTGACCCTAGAGGCGAGTCTTCCGGAGAATCTCCATCAAATGTTCCTGTCGGCGAGCGGGATCTGGCTAACGAGTCCTTTTTCGAATACGGCAGCAGAGCCGGTGTTTGGCGAATCATGAACGTGTTGGATCAATTCGATATCAAGGGAACATTTTTCGCCTGTGCCCTAGCTCTTGAGCGAAATCCCGAGGTCGGACCGGAGATTATCCGGCTAGGCCACGAGGTCATGGGACACGGGAATCGCTGGGAAGAGTACTACAAGATGGACCGGGACAGCGAACGGGAGNCTATCAAACAAGCGGTGGAATCCATCACCCGCACGACGGGACAACGGCCTTTGGGTTGGTACACGCGCTACGGCCCCAGCGTTAACACCCGGGAGTTGGTCGTAGAGGAAGGNGGGTTTATCTACGACTGCAACGCCTACAATGACGACCTGCCCTACTACACCGAGGTGCATGGAAAGAAGTGGCTGGTGGTGCCCTACTCGCTGGAGGTGAATGACACGAAATTCTGGCGAGGCGAGTTGATTACCCCCAATGACTATTTCGAGGTGGCCCGCTCCTGCTTCGACATGCTTTACGAAGAAGGGTCCACCTACCCAAAAATGATGTCGATAGGACTTCACTGCCGGATAATCGGCAAGCCCGGCCGGGCTAACGGCTTGAGGCAGTTTCTTAAGTACGCATCCGAAAAAGAGGGCGTCTGGTTCGCCCGGCGGGTGGACATCGCCCGGTGGTGGCTGGAGAACTATCCTCCAGCGTAGCGAGTGACCTTATTTGACTTGGATCGTCATGGTGGGACAACGCAAAAAATCAATCGCAACACGGATCTTGTAGTTGTGNTTGCAGGTACNTCTGAAGGGGGTAATCGATTGACTGAATCCAATGGTGAAACCATCGTTCTAGTTGGGCAAAACTTGTTCTTTCTCGGCAGAATCGAAACCCAGGCTGAACCATTCGGGTACGAGGTCCAATGGGCTAAGACACGGTCAGCCTTCAAAGAGCACTCCTCAAACCGTCAACCGGCTTTGATTCTGGTCGATCTGGAAGGGGACGAATCGATATGGACCGGCGTTTTAGAAGATGTCGGTCACCGAGAGGCTGGAGGAGTCAAAATAGTGGCGTTCGGTCCTCACGAGGACGTCGATTTACTCGATCGGGCCAGAAACCTGGGCTGCGATCTTGTGCTGAACAAAGGGGAGTTCAACCGGGATCTGCCCAAGATGCTGGAGAGTGGCCTGCCGGATTAAGAGTGGGTGTCCTTAAGGGACCGATGGCTGCGCTCTTATGGATAGTGGGGCAAGGCATGGAGCCATCTCAAGAATCGAATTGCCAAAGGACTATTGGCTAACCTCACTGCCTACTAAGTGATTGCCCATGGGCAGGCTAGGGTGGGCGGGTCACTTTCACTGCGAAACCGGTATCTTGGGTCGGTTACCATCAACTAGGCCTGTGGAAGCAGCGTATACTCGTGCTTCAGATATCCTACGTCAGACAGAANNCTTGTTGGGAGAATTATCTTGAACGATTCGGCCAGCGTGAGATTCGTCCAGACCCCAGTGCTGAATATAGGGTATGGAGACCATGGAGACGCTTCAGGGTTTCCAATAATATTGCTGCACGGATTTCCCTATGATGTGCGCTCGTGGGACGGGGTAGTCCCCCCATTTAGTAGCAGCCGGATACCGGGTTCTCGTGCCCTACCTTCGAGGCTATGGGCCAACTAGCTTCCTTGATCCGGATTCCCCTCGCATGTCTGAGCAGGCCGCCATCGCCCAAGATGTTGTTGACTTCGCGGAAGCATTGGGAGTCGGCCAGTTTGCGGTTGCGGGCTTCGATTGGGGCAATCGCGCCGCCTGCATAGCGGCAATATTGCATCCCAACATCGTCAAGGCTTGTGTAGCCATCGGCGGATACCCGGTTCAGAACACGATAACGAAGGAGCAGCCAGCCTCAGCCAGCGATGAAGCGAAGCGCTGGTATCAGTGGTATTTCAATACTGACCAAGGGCGAGTAGGTCTTGAAGAGAACCGAAGAGACATCATCCGCCACCTTTGGGAAACATGGTCGCCCGGGTGGAAATACACGGACGAAGCATTCGATCGCTCGGCCCCGTCTTTCGATAATCCCGACTTCGTTGAGATTACCCTGCATTCGTACCGGCACCGCCATATGAATGCGCCGGGTGAAGAACGATTCATCGAAGTCGAGCGGAAGCTTGCAGAAGCCCCGCCGGTAGCGGTGACGTCCATCGTATTGCGCGGGGCGGATAGCGGTTTTGGTGCACCATCCCAAGACCCGTCCGGGGACCAGCAGAATTTCTCAGAGCTTGTCGCACGCCGAATAGTCGAGGGTGCCGGCCACGACCTTCCAACCCAACGCCCGGATGCGGTTTCCGACGCCCTACTTGAGCTCTTGTAGGGGCTGATTTCCGGAGAAACGCCGCATCTGATTTGTTAGCAGAGGTACTTTATGGAATTCGACATCGAACAAACCGACAATCTCCTGAGCACGACCCGCGCGGTTCGTCAGAGGCTCGATCTTGAACGAGATGTGCCGGACGACTTGCTGCTGCGCTGCATCGAGTTGGCGGAGCAGGCTCCGACGGGAGCCGGGGTTTCCAGCCGTCGCTGGATCATCGTGAGGGACCTGGAAACCAAGTCGCAATTAGCCGATCTGTACCGGGCTGCCGGGGGGAGTAGGGCTATAGAGAGATCTGAAGAGCGGCAGCGTGCCGGAGATGTTCAGGACCGAGTCGGGGATTCGGCGGCCTATCTAGCCGCCAACTTGGAAAAGGTCCCAGCACTTGTTATAGCCACTATCTGGGGTGTTCACGACGGCAGTGGCCGCCCAGGTCTATTCGACTCGGTGATTCAGGCTGCTTGGAGCTTCTGTCTAGCTCTTCGATCGCGAGGTCTCGGTTCGGCTTGGACCACCATGCATCTAGGGAAGGCCAAAGAATTCGCGGACATACTGGGGATTCCCGAAGGCGTGTCTCAGATAGTGCTACTCCCCGTCGCTTGGACCATCGGGGCCGATTTTAAGCCCGCATCACGCCGGAAGGTTTCGGAGATTGTTTGGTTCGATCGGTGGGGGAACACTCAAGAGAATCCGGGCGAAGCAAGTTCACTCATCGCTGCTGCGCCAGGTGTGACCGTGGAGATAGACATCGCGGCCTCGCCCGAGCGCGTATGGGAGTTCGCAAGCGACATAAACATCTCAGCTAGATTCAGCGACGAATTCCAAGGAGCCGATTGGATCGACGGCGATGGTCCGGTAGAAGGGGCTTCATTCAGAGGCCGCAACGAGCGATCAGAAGCGGATCGGAAATGGGAGACCACATCCTACGTCGTTGCATGTGAGGCACCTCGGGTTTTCGCCTGGAACGTGAACGACCGCGATCAACCCAGCGCCCAATGGCGTTTTGAACTTGAGCGGATACCCAGTGGAACCAGACTGCGCCAACGGCTGATTATCGGGCCCAGCTTGTCGGCAACCGGTAGAGCCATGGAAGCAAATCCCGATCGGGCGGCGCAGATCCTGGCAAACCGCAGGGAACAACACCGGGGTAATATGACGCTGAACCTTCAGGGCATCAAACGCCTTGCTGAATCAAACGTCTGACGGCCTAACCTCGTTTTCCGAACGGGTCCAATACCGAAGATTCCGGTTGCACTGGGCANAGGAATCCCTTAAGCAACATCCATAGCGAAGGTGATATTTAGCCGTGTCATCATTTCATAGTAGCAAGTTGTTAGAGCCAGGAACTCCGCGCCCGAGTCACCGGCTAGGTGTGTAACAGCCTGCCAGGTTGAGTCTCGTGGTTGGCCCCGGAGCACTTCCAGGGCGAATTGCACCCATATGCCGTCCTTAGGAAGCAGCCCTCGCGGTGCCGTCCCGGCGGCGATTCCGTCAATCACCGCATCGGTGACTCCGGCTTCTCGTGCCAACCGCTCAAAGGAGTCCCACAAAGGGCGGCAGTTGCGTTCCTGGGCCACGGTGAGCGCAACGGTGAGCCTGATCCATGGTTCTAATTCGGACCGAGTCCGGACCAGTTCGTCCAGGTCCGCNAGCACGGATCCCACTGGTGGGCTGGCGAAGAGAGCCTGGTAGGTAGCAGACAATCCNGTATCGGCGCCGGTGACGTTNCGGAACTTNGATTGCATGTCCGTCGGCAATTGGGTTTCGAGAGTTAAGGGCAGTCGTGACATAAACACTCCTCGAGATTTCCCTGGCTACCAGACCGGTTAGGAACCGGCGCCGATGATATTGTCCCAGTCGACCGACTGCTGGTAGGCTTCCGGCGGTTGGCTCCGGCTAACCGACGCGACGATATTTGAGCAGCCGCTGGCCTTCCAGGTTCCGGTTGACGTACATGTCTCCCCTTGAGTCCAGCCACACCGCATGGGCTCCAGTCCCTTCCTCCGATTCTGTTGGCGGACCCCATCGAGCCAGCAACTTCCCCTCAACGGTAACAACGCTTACCAGCGCATTCAGCTCAACGACATACATGATGTTTTCGGAGTCCACGTAAATGTCGCACGGGCGGGCAAAATCGGTCCACTGCTCTATGAATTTCCCATCCGGCGTGAATACTTGTATCCGGTTGTTCTCCCGGTCTGCGACGAATACGCGGCCATCGGTGTGAACCCACACGCCATGAGGAACGTGAAACTCTCCGGGAGCAGTCTTGCCGGGTTCTCCCCATGAGAATAGGAACTCNCCACTCGCCGAGAATTTGTGCACGCGGGAATTCCCGTAGCCATCGGAGATGTAGAGGTCGTTGTTGGGGTCAAGGGCAACATCGCTGGGCCGGTTGAACGGCCCGGCAGCCCGTACCGCAGGGTCGTTGTAGTTGCCCGACCAGCCGGTGTCCGATGGCTGGTCCCGAACCCCCAAGGTCATCAGCAGTTCGCCTTCCCGGGTGTACTTCAGCACTATGTGGTTGTTCTTCACCGGCATGTATAAATTCTGATCTGCGTCGATAAACATGCCGTGGGCGTCGGTCAACACTCCCTCGCCCCAGGAGTTCAGGTAATTGCCGTCTTTGTCTAGAACAATCAGGGGATGTTCACCCCGGTTAAAGAGGTAGACTCGGTCCTCCGAGTCGGTAACGATGGCAGTTTGCCCAAGAACCCAGCCGTCAGGCAACTTAGCCCAGTTTTCTATCAGCTCATATATGTGATTCCCCGCTCCGACAGTTGCCATGCTCTGCTCCTTAGTCGAGATTGTTGATGGACTAGCCGGCTACCTACTCAGTTTCCCGCATTGGCCACGGTCGCCAACCTGGTTTGGTAACGGGTGGAATATTTCCTCTCCTTGATGGTAAAAGCGGACAAAGCCGCGGGGAAGAGCATCGACCCGACGATAGCGAAGGGTAGTGTGTAAGAGCCGGTTAGGTCGTAGAAGTATCCACCGAGCAAAACACCGAGCAGACCGCCGATCTGATGGCAAAAGAAGGTGATTCCCGAGAGGGTTCCCAGAGACCGGAGGCCGTAAACGTCGGCGGTCAGGGTATTGGTCAGAGATACCGTGGCGATCCAGGAAAATCCCCCAAAGGCGGCGAAGATCCACAGCCCCAATGTCGAAGGCGCCAGCAGCAAGGCGATATATCCGCATCCCCGGATCAAGTAAGCGGCAGCAAGCACGTTTTTCCGGCCGAACCGGTCTGCCAGCACCCCGGACCCGAGACCGCCCAAGACGTTCAGCCCCATCATGACTCCGAAGATTGTGGCTGCGACATTAGGCGACACTCCNACGTCGATAGCGTAGGGCACAAAGTGGACCGACATAATCAGCGTGGTGAATCCACAGACGAAAAAAGACCCGGACATCTGCCATACGGGAGGAGACCGGANGGACTCGCTCCAATTGTCTACTTCCAACGGTCCCCGGCTTCCCGCAGATCGATCCGCTCCGCCCTTTTCAGACCCGTCGTCGTCGCCGTAGGGCCTTAGTCCCACTTTGCTGGGGTCGTCTCGAATGAATAAGAAGGCCATGGGCACTGCTAGGACAAGGATGATGAGCCCCAGAGCGGCCCAAGTGATTCTCCAATTGCCGCCTGTGGCTTGAAGCAGATACATGGCGAAGGGCACCAGCACCAAACTTCCAACGGAAGTTCCTACGGCGCCGACGCTTACGACTGTGGCCCGCTTGCGGATGAACCATCGGGACAGGAGCGCGCCCCTGCCTAGAGCCGCGCCGCTGTTGGATATAGAGGCGACAAACCCGAACACTATCAACAGAAATATAAAATTGAAAGTAATCCCGAGGACCGTTATGGCGAGNCCTAAGGTCATCAAGGAAGTCAGAATCACTTTCCTGGCCCCTATGCGATCGAAGGCATATCCGAGAAAGGGTTGAGCCACGCCGCCGACAACCGCGCCGATGGCTGCCACCACCGAAATGGTGAACCGGTTCCAGCCGAATTCCTCGCTCATTGGTATGACGAAGATTCCGAAGGCACTGCGGGACCCGGCGTTTACGAATGCGATGAAGGTCACCGCCGCAAGGACGTACCAACCGAAGTGCAGAGGNGGCCGAGTGGTCTGATTAGAAGTCATTTCCCTCCGAGTATNNTGATCCAATCGTGTTGGATAAGCAGTTACATCGCAATTTGGTCTCTGTTAGGAGTGTCCTGATTTAATCAGGAACCGACGCCGATGATTTTNTCCCAGTCGACCGACTGCTGGTAGGCGTAGGCGGTCCTCATGACGAGGGNGTCGTCGAAGAAGCGTCCGACGATCTGCATGCTGGCTGGGAGACCGGCTGGCGACTTGCCCACGGGCAGGGCCATCGCCGGGTGACCGGTGTAATTGAAGGGCATGGTGTTTCGGGAGCCCTTAGAGTTCGCGGAAGCAAGGTTGTCTTCGACGGCCTCAAGGTAGCTACCCGGCGTGTGGTTCTTGGGGGCGGTCAAGATGCATGTGGGCATCACCAGCACATCGACGNTGGCCAGAGCGNCATCGTAGGCCTTGATGTAGGTGGGACGCACGTTCTGGGCCTTGGCGTACGCCCGGCCGTGGTAGTTACGGCGGCTCAGNTCGGCGGCGATGAGTGAAACCTTGCTCCGTGGCGTGAGAACGTCGGCCTTGGATTCCCACATCTTGTTGATGGTGGTGATGATGGAGGCCGGGTAATAGGTCCGGCTGAAGGCACCGAAGAACCCAGTCTTGAAGATAGCAAGGGCCCCTTCCCCGGTGAGCGCAGCCTGGGCGGCGCCGATGGCGTGGTGCTCCGGTACGGATACGTTGGATATATCGGCTCCAGCCTCCGCCAGAACGTTTACCGCCGCCATGACCAAGTCGCGCACGTCGGCCTCGGCGTCGTCGAACCCTTCCTTGAGTACCCCGACGCGCAGTCCGGACACACCGCCGGTTAACCCACTGAGCAAGTCGATGCTGGCGGGAACGTCTCGCGTCTGGCGCGGATCGTTAGGGTCGTGACCCGCAGTGGCCTGAAGGGCCGCCGCCGCATCTTCTACAGTCCGTGTCAGCGGACCCGTGTAATCGATACTCTGGTCCGACCCAAACCCGATCCCGAAATGGGACAACAACCCGAAGGTGGGCTTGTGTCCGACGATGCCGGAGTAGGCAGCAGGAATACGGATCGAGCCGCCCTGATCACCGCCGAAAGAGATGTCCACCTCGCCTGCGGACACGGCCGCTGCGGATCCCGAAGACGATCCGCCGGTCACGTGATCGTGGTTATGGGGGTTGAGGGGCCGTCCGTAGTCGCCGATGCCGCCTCCGGTGCCGAAGCCGCCACTCAANCCGTTCATGACGTTCTTGCCGATGATTGTGCCCCCCTCCTTCAGCACTCGATTGACTACTGTGGCGTCGAAGTCGGGGATGAATCCTTCCAGGGCGAACGCGCCAAAACTCATTGGGATACCCGCAACAGCGATGTGGTCCTTGTAGCTGGCGGTCTTACCAGCAAGGAGACCATCGGATTCCCCTTCGATCCGGCACTTCCACACCCAGGCGTTTAGGGGGTCTTCTTCCGCGCTCGGACGGTATCCGGGACCCCGGGCCGGCGACATCATTGGAGGCTTGGGCTCGTCTATCCTGGCCTGTACGAAGGTGTCCAGTTCCTCCATCTGTTCAATCAGGTACTTCTGGTATTTGACGGCTTCGTCAGGACCCAGGTGAATCCCCAGTTCCTTGGCCACGGCCACTACTTCATCTACGTCCGGTACTGCGTACATCAGGTTCCTCCATTGTATCTGCGGATCGGTAGGATTGGCCGGACTTGAACCAAAACTCCCCATGTCCATCGGTTCCGGTCTGATCCGATGGGATGAGAGGAGGGTACCGCTGTCTACGGAAGCCTGTCAATCATCGTCTATGTGTCTGGCAGGTGCGATTTTCTCCTTCCACTTCCTACTTGCTACCACATAACTCCGCCGCCGGAGTTTATATCCTGTCCCGTGAAATTTCCGGCTTCGTCGGATGCCAGGAAAAGAGCGATTGTCGCAGCATCCTCCGGTCCACCAGCCTTGTTAGTAAAGCCTTCATCGGCGCACCAACGGCCGGCGATGACAGCATTATCGTGCGTCGCCCTAAAACCAAGGCGGAAGGCTTCCTCGTCGAACGCTTCACCCGAATATTCAGCGCGCCCTCTGGCTAATTCGAGGCTCCGTTCCTCGTGCCCGCCGGGGCAGATGGCGTTGACGGTGATACCGTACCGGCCCACATCGGCGGCTAGAGTGCGGGTAAAGCCAATCACGGCCATCTTTGAAGCGGCGTACGGGGTCCGATGGGAGAGCGGCTGCTTTCCCGTTCCCGAGCTAAAGTTAATGACCCTGCCATAGCCCTTGCGAATCATCTCGGGCAACACGTACTTGCAGCCGAGAAAGACCGAGTCGAGATTGACGGCCAGGGTCTCTTGCCATTCGGCCAGGCTCATGTCCCACACATCTTTGGTCGGGCCAGCGATNCCGACAACGTTGGCNAGGATGTCGATTGTGCCGAACCGGTCTATCGTTTGCTGTACCATCTGCTTGACCGGATCTTCCTGAGCGACGTCGGTTTGAAAGCAGAGCGCCTGGCCGCCGTCGGCCCGAATCTGTTGGCCAACGGTCCCTTCCAACACTTCTACAGGTATTAAGTCGCAAATGGCAACCGAGGCGCCCTCTTTGGCGAATCTTCTCGCAACGGCCTCACCGTGACCCCGCCCGGCGGCGGTGATGAGGGCGACTTTCCCTTCTAATCTTCCCATGCCGAAGCTCCTTAACTCATGGCTGTATCCGATTGGGACAGATGATAGCAGATGTCATATCGAACTTCCTGGCTGGAGTGGAACTAGCTCGTTCGGTAGCCGGGCATGCTAAGATGTCGCCACTCGAGACCAGGGAGGAATTGTTATGACGATTCCCGGAAAGCCACCGGCTCCTACCGACTCGGTGCACCACATAGGAATAGCGGTGGAAGATTTGGACTCCAGCATTAAATTCTATAGCGGGCTGTTTGGCCTTAAGCCCGGTCCAATCATCGTCCGCGAAGATATCGGTGTCCGTGGCTGTTTTGTGCCCGTGGGAGACACCAACCTGGAACTGCTGGAAGGAACCGATCCCAACAGTGGAATCTCGATTCACGTCAGGGAACGCGGCGAAGGGCTGCATCACGTCTGCTTCGAGGTGGATGGAATCGCCGACAAGTTGAAGACCCTGCAAGAGTTGGGCATAGATCTCTTGGACAAGGTTCCTAGGAAAGGCCTTATGGGCGGAGAGATAGGGTTCATGGACCCCTCTTCAGCACATGGGGTGCTCATAGAGTTGGCGCAACACGACCACTGATCGACTGTTAATCCATTTTGCCAATACGTACTGAAATAGGAGGATAAAAATGTCTGTAGGAGTAGTAGTACCCTTGCCTGCTTACACCCTCGACCCGGCGTTCATCGCTAAGAAAGCCGAAGAGTTGGGGTTCGAATCCATCTTTTATCACGAGCACCCGATCCTGCCGGTAACTAGCGCCAGCCCGTTTCCCGCCACCGGCGGTGAGATTCCTTGGACCTACCGCCACTTCTCAGATCCGTACATGTCCCTGGCCATGGCCAGTGCCGTCACCACCAAGATAAAGCTAGCCACGGGAATCACTCTAATCACTGAGCGAAATCCTTTGATCCTAGCCAAACAGATATCAGTCCTTGACCAGCACAGTAATGGCAGATTTATCTTTGGCATCGGCACCGGCTGGAACCGGGAGGAGACCACGATGATGGGCGGCGACTTTGACCACCGGTGGACTCAAGCCAGGGAGGCCGTGGCGGCACTGAAAGAGTTGTGGACCAAGGATGAAGCCGAGTTCCATGGCCGCTACTACGATTTCCCACCAGTCTATTGCTACCCCAAACCTGCTCAGAAGCCCCACCCGCCGGTCCTGCTAGGCGGGAACGCTCCCAATGTGCTGCAAAGGGTCGCCAGGTGGGGCGATGGGTGGCTGCCGAATCGGGTAACGCCCGGCCAGGTCGAAGAAGGCCGTAAGATTCTCGGCACTTTGGCCGTAGAACGTGGCCGGGACCCGGCATCGTTATCCATCTCCGTGTTCGGTCAACCCACCGATATCACCAGGCAGCAGGTGGAAGACTTCTTGAACGCCGGAGCGATTCGGGTTGCGGTGTGGCCTGCTCAT
>PANP01000088.1 GCA_002708395.1 Dehalococcoidia bacterium | reverse complement strand
TTGAATGTTGCCGTCCCACAGTTCATGCCTGACGATGAACGTCAAGGGACCNGCCGTGAATCTAGTNTTTTTNTCTGCTTGAACCATTTCTAGGACCACCTCGTAAAGATTTTGGGTAGGGTAAATAGAACCAATACGGATGTATCTAGGGACATATTAGCATAAAAACGATTTGTCCACCCCCAATGCCAGGTTGCTCTACCAAGACGTTTACATCTTCCAATTATTCNGTTTTANTTAGGNGTTCTACGCATATTATTTATCATGCTGCACCATATTTTGAATATGTGCCACTTGGTACAAGTCAGGGGTCCATTCGGCCCTATTTGGTNGCCCGCCCATGTAATAAGCTACCGGTGTAGAGGGGTTCCCGGACCGATACCGAATCAACCAGANTCATTTCGGACGCGNCGCCTCTCTCCCGAACCAATCAACGAAAAACCAGGAGGTGGGTATGGTTTCCAAATGGGTTTTGAACCATACGCGGAAATACCCTAGTACCACCCCCGCCGAACCTTGTTAGGGAGATACAAGGACCGTTTCAGAAGCGGCGGGGGTTATAGGAAAGCCGGAAGTCACGCGACAATTCAGATAGCCGATGCCCGCGCCTATCCCATCAACTGCCAACAGGCGGGTTGGTCGAGAAGATGTAAACGGCAGAGTGGCCGGCAGATAAGATCGTATAGATCGAGATAAACGCGAGGCTGATGGCGTCGCCAACAAGCAAGAACGGCCAGGCNCCTTGAAATTAAAGGGACCTGGCCTTATCTTTTGACAATTCAGAGGTGAGAATGATTCAAAANTCCCGCACGCTGTTCATGACCCGTGGNGAGATTTCCCGAACGATACAAAGGATGGGCCGGGAGATTAGGAGAGATTATGAGGGCAAGTCCCCGCTCCTGGTGGGCGTCCTTAAAGGCTCTTTTATCTTCATGTCAGACNTGGTCAGAGNGATNAGCATACCTCTCACAGTAGACTTCGTTCAAGCCCAGAGCTACGTCTCCACCGAGTCCACCGGTCAAGTGAGCATCGCGTCTGGNCCTCTGAGCNGACTTCAGGACCGCCACGTCCTTATCGTCGAGGACATNGTCGATACCGGCACTACAATCTCCCACTTGATGACGCTGTTCCAGGAGGAGAACCCGGCATCCTTAAAGCTCTGCTCTTTCTTGGACAAACCGTACCGCCGGGATGTCCCAGTCAAGGTNGACTATCTGGGAATCGTCGCACCCAACAAGTTCGTTGTCGGTTACGGCATGGACCTGGATCAAGAACATCGTTACCTTCCCGACCTTTGGATTTTGGGCGACGCCGGGAGTGTCGCTTAGACCCCTGAACCTAACCAGCTAGGACTCGTGGAAGCCGCCCGTCGTTCCGGCCTACNCCGGAACCCAGAATAGTTCGCCGGGTCATACGCTATTTCCCACCAACACTCGAATCCCCGCATGCGCGGGAATGACGGCGGTTGTAGCAGTCCTGAAAGCTGAAGAGTACAATCCCACCAAATACCGACTATCCTCAACCTGTATCAGGTGAAATACAATGGNTTTGGAACCGGATCAACTGTTAGATATGTACCGAAGGATGGTAACCATCCGAACCTTTGACGAGCGGGCCGCCGATGAGCTNCACGCCGGCAACATCCCGGGGGCGGTCCACTCCTACATCGGCCAGGAAGCGGTGGCGGTCGGGATCTGTTCGGCCTTGAAGCGGGAAGACAAGATTACCAGCACCCACCGGGGCCACGGCCACACCATCGCCAAGGGAGCCGACATCAGATTCATGATGTGCGAGTTATTCGGACGCAGCAACGGATACTGTCACGGCAAGGGCGGNTCCATGCACATCGCCGACTTCAGCGTGGGGATGCTGGGAGCGAACGGCATCGTTGGCGCGGGACTACCCCTNGCCACGGGNGCGGCCTTGGCGGCCCAGTTGGAAGNCGCTGGCGGAGTGGCCGTTTCTTTCTTCGGAGACGGCGCTTCCAACGAAGGATCGTTCCACGGCTCATTGAACCTAGCATCCATCTGGAAACTCCCCGTGCTATTCGTATGTGAAAACAACCGGTGGGCTTCCGGGAACTCNGCCGCNNCCACTAATTCCGTAGAGGACATATCCGTACGGTCGGTCAGTTACAACCTGCCGGGAGTCACCATAGATGGAACGGATGTCCTGGCGGTGTACGAGACCGCTGAGCTGGCAGTACAGCGAGCCAGGAACGGCGAGGGTCCCACTTTGATCGAATGCAAAACCTTCCGCTGGCGTCNCCACGCCGAGCAACGCAACGACCCGGCGGACCCGCGNCCTCAAGAGGAAATCGAGATGGGGCCTCAGCATGACCCCATAGCTACCTTTGCCAGCCACNTGACGCAACAGGGNGTGGCCACACCCGAAGTATTGAAACAGATANGCGATGAGGTCGCGGCGGCNGTCGACGANGCTATCGACTTCGCCAAAGCCAGTCCGCTGCCCCGGCCCGANGATGCCCTAACCGACGTATTCGCTCCGTAACCCCGGCCCAACTCTGGATAGGAATCAGAAAACATGAAAGAGTTAACTTACGGCGAAGCCTTGATGGAAGCATTCTTCGAGGAGATGCGCCGGGACTCCAAAGTCTTCCATATATGTGGAAATCACGGAGCCTTGGCCNCCCTTATCCCCGANTTCGGCGAGGCGCGAGTGCGGGCTTGCCCGATATCGGAGGAAGCNTACGTTGGCGCAGGCATCGGNGCGGCGGGCAGCGGTTTCCGCCCGATAATCAGCCCCGGCATGATGACCTTCGCNTTCACCGCCATGGACCAGATAGTGAACCAGATGGCCAAGATTCACTACATGTTCGGCGGCCAAGCCCCCTTCCCTTTGGTATTCCGGGCCTCCACCGGCGGTGGCCGCTCCGCTGCGGCCCAGCACTCCCAAAGCCCCCATCCCATGTTCATGAACCTGGCCGGACTTAAACTGGTGATGCCTGCCACGCCCTACGACGCCAAAGGCTTGATGAAGAGCGCGATCCGGGACAATAACCCAGTGGTGTTCTTTGAGGACCAGATNCTGGCCGCCANGACCACCAAGCAAGAGATTCCCGACGAGGAGTACACCGTGTCCTTGGGCGTCGCCGACGTGAAGCGCCAGGGTAAAGACGTCACCGTGATTGCCATATCCAAGATGGTGTCCCACGCGCTGGCCGCCGCCGAGGAGTTGGCGGGCCAGGGCATCGACGTTGAAGTGGTGGACCCCCGGACCCTAGTTCCCATGGACACCCCCGCTCTACGCGCCTCGGTGCAGAAGACGGGCCGGGTCGTGATTGTGGACGAAGCCTGCCTGACCGGTAGCGCCGCCGCCGAAATTAACGCCCTTCTCACCGAAGACCCAGCCACCTTTCGGGCTTTGAAAGCGCCCCCCAAGAGGGTCTGCGCCCCCAACGTGCCCATCCCCTACAGCCCCGTCATGGAGCAGTTCTGCCTGCCCGACAAGGACAACGTCATCCAAGGTATTCGAGAAGTGCTGGGGTGAGGTATATCCATTAGCCTAACTGTTACTGTGCAGCCTTCATGAGATTCCTCGCCCCTCTGCGGAAGGACTCGGAATGACACTAGAGGCCATCGTATAGATGAGACATCTCCCCTGCGTTAATAGTAGAATATACGGTGGATCGGCAAGAATGAGTCCGGCCGGATCAAGGAGCAGCTGATGGGATTCTTAGGAAAGAGCGGTTGGGTCGTTATTGGGTTGTTTTTGTTGGTCGTAGGACTTCTGATCAAGTCAGACTTGATTTCCGGGCTCTTAGAAGTGATAGGCTGGCTTATGGTTGTCGCTGGGATAGTTGCCCTAGTTGTCGGCGTGGTGGGCCTCGTCACCGGCAAGAAGAACTAAATATCCGGCTTGGACCACCAACCCCCTGGTCTGAACTGGAAGGAGATTAGAAATGGGAATGCTTTCGCGTATGTCTACCATCGTCAAGTCGAAGATGAACCGTATCTTGGACTCGGCGGAAGATCCTAACGAAACCCTGGACTTTGCTTACGAGAAACAGTTGGAGATGCTGCGCGGCGTCAAGCGCGGCGTTGTTGACATGGTGGCCGCCAAACGCCGCATACAGCAGCAGGCAAGCACCGTCCAGGCAAACGTCGAGCGCCTGGGCGAACAGGCTGGCCAGGCATTAAACGCAGGGCGAGAAGACCTTGCGCGGTTGGCCCTCCAACGCAAGCAAGCCGCGATGATTGAACTCCAGGGGCTGGACGAGCAGATCGCCGGGATGGAGTTGGAGCAGGAGAAGCTGACGGCGGCGGAGCAGCGGCTATCGGCCAAGGTCACGGCGTTCCGCACCAAGAAAGAGATTATCAAAGCCCAATACACCGCCGCACAAGCTCAGGTCCGCATCGGCTCCGCCTTGTCCGGTCTCTCCGAAGAGATGGGAGATGTTAGCTTGGCTGTGGAGCGGGCGGAAACCAAAACAGAAAATCTACGCTCCCGGGCTGGGGCCATCGACGAGTTGGCCCAACTCGGAGTGCTGGACGACTTCTCCGGATCACAAGACCCTCTCAGCAAGGAACTAGAGGCTATCACCTCGGCCCAAGGCGTGGAAGACGAACTTGCCGCCCTGAAGGCCGGACTGCCATCGGCAGAGCGAAAGCAACTTCCGGGAGCCTGATTATGATTATACGCATCACCAGCGAGGGCCAGTTCAATCTTCCAGGCTCCTTCGTCGACCAGTTGAACGAGATCGACAACGAATTGGTGGAGGCGGTGGAAGCCGCCGACCGAAGCAGTTACGACACTCTGCTAAAGAAAATGTTGGACCTGGTAAGAACCGAAGGCTCACCATTACCTGTCGATGAGATAGTCGAGTCGGACCTTATCCTGCCCGAATCCGATCTCACGCTGGAGGAAGCCCAGGTGCTATTCGTGGGAGAGGGATTGCTTCCGGGCTAGACACCGCTCGATTAAATTCCCCCTCCAGCTCCTTGAAACCGGCTGTCAGGAGGCGCAGAGATGCCCAAACCCCATGATATGGGCGGTGAGCCCAACGACGAGCCTATCGACCAGTCCGACCACCAAAAAATGGACTGGGAGATGCGAGTGGATGCCCTGCACCAAGTCCTGGGACAAAAAGGCATCCGTAGGACCGATGAGATGCGCCGGGCCATGGAAAGCCTGGAGACGGACTTGTATCGATTTCTCAGCTACTACGAACGCTGGACTGCGGCGTTGGAAATATTGATGGTTGAGAAAGGCTTCCTCACCTCTGAGGAGATCGACAACAAGGTCACCCAGCTAGCCCAAGGGACAGATTAACGACCCGATGCCTCAAGCAAACAAATATAGAAACGGCGATCAGGTTAGGGTGCGGGTGGACTCACCAAATCACCACTATCGGACGCCCACTTATATCCAGGGCAAAACCGGGGTGGTGGTATCAATCTGTGGGCGGTTCCGCAATCCTGAGTCCCTTGGCCATGGTGGCGACGGATTTCCGGAGCAGCCCCTTTACCGGGTCGCGTTTGCCCAAGATTCAGTTTGGGGCCGCTACCAAGGCCCCAGCGGCGATAAGATCTTGGTAGATATCTACGAACATTGGCTAGACCCAGTTAGCGTTTAGGAGTCAGCGATGAGCGAGAGTCACGACGGGGAACATGTTCATCCCGAATCTGGGGAAGATCTAAGCCTCTACGCCCGCCGCGCCCAGGCGATCGAAGCCTTGCTAGTGGAAAAAAGCGTGTGTTCGACCGCCGAGGTAGACCAGATGATGAGCTTGGTGGAGTCCAGGTCGCCCTCCGATGGAGCCAAAGTGGTCGCCCACGCTTGGACCGATCCAGAGTTCAAAGCCAGGTTACTCGCCGATCCACAGTCGGCCCTAGCAGAGATAGGCTACTCTCTGCCGGACACTACGCCCAAGTTGGCCGTTGTGGAGAATACCGAACAGGTCCACCATATGGTCGTATGTACCCTGTGCTCTTGTTATCCCCGAGCTCTCCTGGGCAGGCCGCCCGATTGGTACAAGAGCTTTTCCTACCGTTCCAGGGCGGTGGTGGACCCCCGGGGCGTGATGCGCGAGTTCGGCTTGGAATTATCCAATAGTGTCGAAGTACAGGTCCTGGACAGCACCGCGGACCTGCGCTATCTGGTTCTTCCCCGTCGGCCCGACGGCACGGATAACCTATCTGAGGCTGAGTTGGCGAAGCTGGTCAGCCGAGACAGCATGATTGGCGTCACCAACCCGCATGTTCCCGAAGGCATAGCTGCCAGCTAGATCGGGCGCCGGGCACACCCTTCCAGGTATTACCGATTCCGTGGAAATCGGTAATAATAATAAACCCTCGTCAACCCGGCGCAATGCCCAGGGTCTAGGTGCGAAGGTGACGCGAAGGCTTCTGGGTCCCCCTTCCGCGGAAGGGCCGGAACGACGGTGGAGCACGGCCTAGGGTTGCCTCCCCGGATGTCGATGACGAAGGCTTAAACACTCCTCCCGCCTATTTCCATTAATCTTTGTGGCTTAATAACTGGCCGGGGATGCCGTCAAGCAGGCTCTCCACGTCGGGTATCTGATCNGAGTTACCCAAGCCGATGTGGAGCGGCGTGATGGAAACGTGGTTGTTCTTGACCGCCCACATATCGGTGCCCGGTTGGGCTTCTCCGCTGATGGGGCGGTCTCTGGCGATCTTGTACTTCTTCTGATCACCGATTCCTTCTTCGCGCACCGATTCGCCGTATGAACGGTTGCCTAAGCGAGTAACCTGCACCCCGGCTAATTGGTCAACCGGCAAGCTGGGTACATTGATGTTCAGGAACAAGTTGAAATCCGGTGGTTGTTCGCACAATCGCTGGGCCACCATTTCCAGCATGATAGCCGGGCTCTCGAATTTGGGGGCTCGAACGGCGGTGACGGATATAGCGATGGTGGGGCGGCCCCGAACAAAACCCTGCACCGCCCCGCCGATAGTGCCCGACACCATTACGTCCCACCCCAGGTTGGAACCGCGGTTGATGCCCGATACTACCAGATCCACCGGGCCTGTCAGTTTTTCCAGAGCCAGNATGGCACAGTCACCGGGCGTCCCTTCCGCCGCATACGCGGTAACATCGAAAACTCCAGNCACATCCTCTTTCAGGAACTGGTCAACAGGTACGCTCCGCACCGCCACCGAACGGTGCAGTGTGAGAGACGCGCCAACCCCGCTTTGCTCCTGCTCGGGCGCAACCACGAACAGTTCGCCCACCTTACGCAGGGCCTCCGCCGCCGCCCATAGACCGGGCGCTTCGATGCCATCGTCATTTATCAGAAGTATCTTCAAATCTTTATTTTCCTCAGCGTGCAAAGCACTGGGCTACCCCTTTTGAGGGCAGCCCAGCGTTAAACTCAGTATTGCCAGACCGGGTTGGTTCCTAGTGGTGGTGCACCTCTGTCGCATGGAACAGGGAGTGGCGTATCTCCACCTCTGCCATCGCCTTGCGGTACTCGGCGGAGGCGAAGAAGTCGCCCAGAATCTCTCCTGTTAGATCTTCGCTGGCGTGGCTAGCGGCTTCGGCGATGTTCTCTTGGTTCAACTCCTTGCCTATCAGCGCAGCCTCCACCGAAACCATACGGACCGGGGCCGGCACCAGCCCGCCAACGGCGATCCGAGCGGTGGTGCATTTGCCGTCATGGATGGATACGACCACGGCAGATCCCACCACGGCGAAACCGGAGGCGGGATGAGCCATCTTGGCGTACTCGGCCCGTTGATGGTGGCCCAGTGTGGGCACCTCGATGGACGTCAATATCTCTTGCTCACCCAAGGTCGTGGTAAGCGGACCCACAAAGAAGTCGCCGGGCTCGACGGTTCGGGTAGCTCCGCCCGCGCCTTGAATAGTGAACTTGGCGTCGAGAGCGGTAAGCACCGTGGGCCAGTCGGAAGCCGGATCAGCGTGGACAATGTTGCCCCCGATAGTCCCCCGGTTACGAACCTGCGGGTCGCCGATCCCGCCCGCTGCGTCGGAGAGAANACCGCAAGCGTGCTCTAAGTCGTGGGACGCAGCCAGTTGCCGATGGGTGGTCAACGCCCCGATACGGACGCTCCCATCACTGATGGTGATTCCCTTGAGNTCAGAGATTCCGCCGATGTCGATCAGTGCGGAGGGTCTGGCCAGACGAAGTTTCAACAGTGGCAATAGGCTGTGCCCCCCGGCTAGTAGCTTGGCGTCCTCATTGGAACTCAGAAGTTCTATCGCTTCAGCCACTGTCGCGGCTTTGTGGTAGTCAAATTCCGGAGCGAACATGATTTATGCTCCTTTCGCTTGCTGAATAGCCTGCCACACTCTTTGCGGGCTCAGCGGCATTTCGATTCGGGTAACTCCCAAAGGTCTGAGAGCGTCGATGACGGCATTGTAGATGGACACTGTCGACGCGATGCTGCCGGTTTCTCCGATGCCCTTGACNCCCAACGGATTGTGCGGGGAAGGGGTGACCGTGGAGAGGACTTCTATGTTCGGCAGCAGATGGGCCTTGGGCACCGCATAGTCCATCATCGACCCNGTCAATAGCTGGCCGTTGTCNTCGTAGACCACGCCCTCCCAAAGAGCCTGACCCGCNCCCTGAACCACGCCACCCTGTACCTGTCCTTCCACGATGACCGGGTTGATCTGGGGCCCGCAGTCATCAACGGCGACGTAGCGTAGTAACACGATATGGCCGTTATCGGCGTCAACCGAGACCACTGCCACGTGGGCGCCGAAGGGATAGCTGAAGTTGGGCGGGTCGTAGAAGGTCGTAGCTTCCAGCCCCGGCTCCATCCCTTCCGGCATATTCCAGGCGACGTTGGCCATCAATGCGATGTCTTGTATGGTCTTGCTCTGGTCAGGTGATCCCCGGACGAAGAACTTGCCGTCTTCATACTGGATATCCTCCTCNGCAGCCTCAAGCAGGTGAGCGGCCAAGGCTATCCCCTTGTCCCTGATCTTCCGGGTGCTCAAGGCTAGGGCTCCGCCGCCGACCACAGTTGATCGGCTACCGTAAGTGCCCCATCCCATGGGAGTGATGTCGGTGTCACCGTGAATCACTTCAATGTCGTCAACCGGAACCCCTANCTCGTCAGACACGATTTGGGCGAAAGTAGTTTCCTCACCTTGGCCNTGGGGAGAGATTCCCACGTAAACGTTTACTTTCCCGGTAGCGTAGAACCGGACAGTGGCGCTCTCCCACAGGCCGCCACCGAAGCCCACGGCTCCAGCAACCTGGGAAGGCCCCAAGCCGCAGATCTCGCAGTAAGTGGAAACCCCGATACCCATGTAGTGGCCTTCGCTGCGCTCTTTTTCCTGTTCCTTACGCAATGCCGGATAATCTACATGCTGCATGGCTAGGTCCAACGTCGCCTGGTAATTCCCGCTGTCGTAGGTCAAACCGGTGCTGACGTCATGACCGTTCTCGAATGGTTGAATCAGGTTGCGGCGCCGAATCTCCACCGGGTCGACGTTCAACTCGGCGGCGAGGAGATCCATCATCCGCTCTAACAGGAACGTTGCCTCGGGCCGGCCAGCTCCGCGATAGGCGTCAACCGGCGTTGTGTTGGTGAAGACGCCGTATATGTCGCCTCTGACGTTGGGAATCTCGTATGGGCCGGAGTACATGAGACCGTGCAATATGGTGGGCACGCCCGGCCCAGCGGTGGACAGATAGGCGCCCATTCCGGCGTAGACCTCGGCTCGAAGACCGGTAATCTTGCCGTCTTTAGTAGCGGCCAACTCCACTTGCTCAACGTGGTCCCGGCCATGGATCGTGGCCAGGTAGCCTTCGGACCGGGTTGCGGTCCATTTGACCGGCCTACGCAACTGCATGGAACAGAATGCCGCCAGCATCTCATCGGCGTACATCGGAATCTTGCTGCCGAATCCACCTCCGACATCCACGGCAATAATCCGAATCTTATGCTCACCTATTCCGGTGACCAGCGAGCACAAGAACCGCGCGATATGGGGGTTCTGGCTGGTGCTCCAAAGGGTCAACTCTCCCATCGCGAATTGCCAGTTGGCGACGGCGGAACGTGGTTCCACTGCGTTGGGAATCAGCCTTTGCTGGATGATGGTATCGGTCACCACCACGTGGTTCTGTGAGCCGGCCGCCTCCGCGAAGGCAGCGTCAGTGTCTCCTCCGGCAACTACCCAATGAAAAGCCTGGTTGTTGGGGGCATCCGCATGAAGTTGGGGCGCCCCAGAGTCCATAGCTGCCTTGGGATTAACAACCGCCGGCATCGCGCTGTAGTCGACGTTAATAAGTTCCAGCGCATCCTCTGCCTGATACCGGCTTTCAGCCACCACCACCGCAACAGCATCACCGACGTAGCGGACTACATCCACCGCCAGCGCATGGTGGTCTACTGCCTTAATATCCGAGTCCGGAGGCTGCCAGGCGCAGGGAATCGGGTTGAGCACGCCTTCAGTATCGGCGCTAGTGTACACCGCCAACACGCCGGGAGCACTTTTCGCTGCGCTGGTATCGATGCCGTTAATCTTGGCGTGAGCATGGGGACTGCGCAGAATGGCCGCATGTACCATTCCCGTCAGTTTAATATCGTCTGTATAGGCAGCCTGGCCGGTCATCAGCCTGGGATCTTCCCTTCGTCTGATACCTGAACCGAATATTCTAGTGGTCATGGTGAGCGTGACCCCCAGTCTCGTCATGTGCGTGGGCGTGACCGTGCATCTTCTCTGAGGCCGCTAGGATCGACTTGACGATGTTCTGGTAGCCGGTGCAGCGGCAGATATTGCCCGCCAGCCCGGCTCGAACTTCGTCACCCGAAGGATGCGGATTACGCTCCAGCAACTCCGCGGCCGTCATAATCATGCCGGCGGTGCAATAACCGCACTGCAGGCCATGATTGTCCCAGAATGCTTCTTGGATGGGATGCAGTTCGCTGCCGTTGGCCATTCCTTCTATGGTGCCAATCTCGGCTCCGTCGGCTTGGACTGCCAGGCAGGTACAGGACTTGACGGTGGATCCATTCATGGAGACCACGCAAGCGCCGCACTGGCTGGTGTCGCAGCCAATCTTGGTGCCCGTTAGTCCTAACTCTTCGCGTAGGAAGTGAACCAGCAGCGTCCGCGGTTCCACTTCGGCTTGATGCGATTGTCCGTTGACCGTGACCTGTATCGGAATCTTGGCCATAGCACCCCCAATAAGGCAGGATTTGGCTGGTTACCACAAGGAATCCCAGCGAGTTCGAGTCACCGGAGTATATACTTGCCTAAACATGGAGTCAACGAATTTCAAGGTTGCGCGGACTCGCCGTCCGGCCCTATGATTCCATCAAATACAACGCTCGGACCTGACCCCTGGCGGGTGTAGGCTGACCGTTAAATACCGGAGCGGCAAAACGATGTTTCCCCAAAACGTATTTCCAGACACCACCACCGTTGATTCCCAGGGACGGTTGGTCATCGGAGGGTGTAACACCCTAGACTTGGTCTCCGAATACGGCACCCCTCTATATATACTGGACGAGCAAACGCTACGCGCCCGCTGCCGTTCCTACATACAAGAATTCCGGCAACGCCGAAAAGAGTGCGATGTCTACTATGCCTGCAAGGCCTACATCAACCCGGCGCTAGCCAAGATATTCGATGAAGAAGGAATGGGTCTGGACGTGGTCTCCGGGGGTGAGTTGGCAACCGCGCAGGCGGCAGGCTTTCCTCTGGAGCGGGTAACGTTTCACGGCAACAACAAGACTCCCGAAGAGCTAGAGTTCGCCGTGTCCAACGGCATCGGAACCGTGGCGGTGGACAGCTTCTACGAACTAGACCTGTTGAACCGCATCGCCGCCGAAGCAGGCAAGGTCCAGAACATCATCATCAGGGTATCGCCGGGGGTGGACCCCCATACCCATGTTTACACCACCACCGGAACTCTCGACTCCAAATTCGGTTTTGCGATACAGACCGGACACGCCGCCCAGGCAGTGCGCCAAGCGCTGAAGGCGTCCAACCTTAATCTCCTCGGTTTGCACTTCCACCTGGGGTCTCCCATCTTTGAGTTGGAGCCCTACCGGGTCGCAACCGACCTTGTATTGCGCTGGGCCGCCCAATTCCGTGAAGACGGTCTAGAACTTAAGGAGTTCAGCCCCGGCGGCGGCTTCGCCATCGCCTACACCAGAGACGATGCGCCACCGGAGATCGGGGACTACGCCGAGGCGATAATCTCTACCATGACGGCCACCTGCTCCGACCTGGGCATGGAAATACCGAACCTCACTGTTGAACCTGGGCGCTCCATAATCGGTCCCGCTGGCGTCGCTCTGTATCAGATCGGCGCGATCAAAGACATTCCCGGCGTGCGCAAGTACGTCAGTGTCGACGGCGGCATGGGCGACAACATACGCCCAGCCCTCTACCAAGCGGTCTACGAGGTGGTAGCAGCCGGCAAGGTTAATGACGCTCCAACCGAGAGGGTAACCATAGCAGGCAAGTACTGCGAGTCGGGAGATCTGCTCGCCTCTGATATAATGATGCCAGAGTTGGTTGCGGGCGATGTTCTGGCCATCCCCGCCGCCGGAGCATATTGCCCGTCTATGGCCAGCAACTACAACTTGAACCCCCGCCCACCCATGGTGCTGGTCAACAACGGTCAAAGCCGCCTCATCCGCCGCCGCGAGAGCTATCAAGACATGATGCATTGCGACGTGATATGAGGAAGTTTTATACGACCGGCTTCAAAAAGCCAGAACGCTGAAAGCTGATTACCGCCCATGTGGCAGATATACGGCCAACCTCACATCTTGACCCAACTTGACGCCGGTCTCAAAGGGGGCCGGATGGCCCACGCCTACTTGCTGGTGGGACCGCCACATGTTGGCAAGATGACCCTTGCAATTAGCATCGCCCAAGCTCTTAATTGTCTACAAGGATGTGGGGAACCCTGCGGCGAGTGCGCCCAGTGCACCCGCATAGCCCTGGGACAACATGCGGATGTGCGCGTGGTGGGCATCGGTCCCAGTGAAGAGGATGGACCCACCCGCACCGTCATCAGGATCGAGGACGTTAAGGACGTGCTCCGTCAGGTTTACCTGAATCCCTACGAGGGCCGGAGTAGCGTTGTCATCTTCGACGGCGCCGAGTCCATGAGCGAAGAGGCAGCCAACGCCTTGCTGAAGACTTTGGAAGAACCTCCGGACCAAGTTACTATATTGTTGCTGACAACGAACGAAGACTACCTGCTTTCCACGATTCGCTCCAGGTGCCGCCGGTTGACTCTATTACCTGCGCCGAAAGAGGAGATGGTGGGAAGACTGGTATCGGAGAACGGCGTGGACGCCGAAACAGCAGAAACCTTGGCCCGCCTATCCAGAGGCTGTTACGGTTGGGTCTTTGAGGCACTGAAAGAAGACCAGGTCCTGCAAGACCGGGAATCCGAGCTCACGCGGATGCTGGAGACATGCCGGGCAGGATTGGACACACGATTCATTTATGCCAGTGAACTGGCCACCATGTTCAGCAGAAACCGGGATGGCGTGAGACAGATCCTATTTCTGTGGCTACGGTGGTGGCGGGACTTGTTGCTGATGCAAGAAGGTGGCCGCGATTACGTGCACCACACAGACAGGCTTGCCGAGTTGGATCTGCACCGTAATGGAATAACAACCATACAAATAGTCACATTCGTCAAATTGATTCACGAAACCCTAGAAGCTTTGGATCACAACGCCAGCCCCCGGCTGGCGCTGGAGGTCTTGATGTTGAATCTACCCGTTGCAGGGGTCAAGATATGAATAGCCTGAGTCGAATCGTAGGTGTCCGTTGGCGGGAGGCTGATCCCGTTATCTACGTTGACGCCGGGGATATGGAGTTAAATCAAGGCAACTATGTGGTTCTCCACACTGAAAAGGGCCAGGAATTCGGCTGGGTGGTCCGGCAACCCCGGAATCTTGTATTGGCTCAACCGGAAGTGGACTCTTCGGCGACAGTTGTGCGGAAGNGCACGGCGTCGGATTTTGGACGCTGGCAACAACTTAAGGAGACAGTGGACGACGCTCTCAAGCTGGCCCGCTCCAAAGCGCGCGAGCTTCAGTNGACCATGAAGATTGTGGCAACCCCACTATACGTTCGACCGCAGCCGGATAATCGTAACCTTTGGTGCCGAGGGGAGGGTCGATTTCCGGCCATTACTGCGCGAGTTGGGAACCGCCCTGCGATGCCGCGTAGAACTCAGACAGATCGGCGACCGGGACGTAGCGAAGCTGGCTGGGGGAATCGGACGGTGCGGCCGGGTTCTTTGTTGCTCCGCGTGGATGACCAAGTTCGACGCCATCGGGATCCGGATGGCCAAGGAGCAAGCCCACGCCCATCAGCGCAGACGGTTTGGCCGGGGCCTGTGGACGGCTACGGTGCTGCTTGCGATTCGAATACGAGCAATACCGCCAAGTCAACCGTGAGTTGCCTCGTATCGGCGAAGAGGTTGGAACCCCCAACGGTGTGGCCACAGTTATAGTCGGTCACCGGTTGAAAGAAACCGTGTCGGTCCGGTATGACGATGACCAAGTGTTGGAGTGGCCACTAGCCGAGTTAAGCCGGTCCGGTCCGTCCAAGAACTAGTGCCAGCAGCGGCCTCGGAGCCGGACCGGGGTGTTCGCCCAGGGAACTACTCGCGAACCGACCAGGGTACGTAGGGCAACCACTCATCCAACAGAGTACGATTCTGTAGGATGAGATATGGATTCGGGTCCGGGGCCCGGGGCACGGTCTTCAACAGCATGTTGGCTTCAGCTGGTGTTCGCCCCGCTTTGCGCAGATTACATCGATTGCACGCAGCCACGACGTTTTCCCAGGTGTGACTGCCATGTTGGCGGCGCGGCACCACGTGGTCTAGGGTCAGATCCGGGACCTTTTTGCCGCAGTACTGGCAAGTAAACTTATCCCGTAAAAAAACCTCTTTCTTGGAAAGTTTGCGTGGCAGGAACGGCTTCTTCACCAGATAGACCAAGCGGATTATCGACGGTACGTCCACCAGGCTGGAAACGGTCCGCAGTTGACCACGGTGGTTCTCCAGAAGCTCTGCTTTACCCTTACCCACCAGAATCACGGCCCGGCGGACGTTGCAGATGTTCAGAGGCACGTAGTTGAGGTTGAGGACTAACACCGGGGCGTGAATCAGTTGAGCCCCGGACAAGGGGACATCCGGGCCATCCACATCCTTGCTTGATGGCCCTTCCACGAACCGGCCCTTTTGGCGCTTTTCGACCACTGGCACAGCTAGCCTTGCCCCACTGTTCCTGTTAGCTTAAATCAGAAAATCCGCCTTTGTTTCCACGATCTTGGTCGATATTCGACCGTCTCGATTTCGAATATAGTAGCACACGGACTTGGCCAGGTGTGAACGGCCGTAACTGTATTCGAGCCACCGCTCCTTTCACGCCATGGTTCTACCGATCTAATTGGCTATCTTGTTCAACTCGTCGTCCCAATCGCCGGGAATCAACCCAACGCCCCGAGTGATTACGTCGAAGTTGTCCGCTAGGAACGCCCCCAGCTTAGAATCATCGATAGTCTGTTGTGCGTCACCGATGGGGAACTTCTGGATACCGGTGAGTATGCCCGACAGCAGCACGAAGCCGACGACAACACCCACTATCAGGCCACCCAGTTTGTTGAATGACCCGAAGAAGGGGATGATTCCGAAGACCATTCGGATCCAAAAGCTCGCTATGCCGCCGATGATGAACAGAATCAAGAATACGCCGATGAAACCAGCGGCGGCTTGGGCATTCTCGTTGTCAGTCACCACGCTTAGGAGGTCACCCACCGTCGGGGCGATCCGGCTGGCTATCGCCAAACCAACAGCGACTACAACCAAGTGAATCCCCATCTGGAGTAACCCCATGGAGGCTCCCCACGATGCAGTCCCCGCCCAAACGACCAGAATAACGATGTCGATCCAGTTCATCTGCATTCTTCCCTTGCGGTGAGTCTATATCAAGATTTTTGAAAGTTTACCACGGTGATATTCTACGTCTGAGAGCGGCTGCTTTCGGATTTTCTAATAAAAATCGTAGTGCTATCAACCCCGCCAGCGCCAATCCACCAAATAGGAAACCGCCTATCACGTCGCTGGGCCAGTGGACCCCCAGGTAAACCCGGGAAGCCCCCATCGCCAAGATTAACGCCACCAGGCACCCTTGCAACCAGCGCCGCGCCAGGCGGGAATGGACCAGCCCCTTAGCCAGGTATATCAACAGGCCCCCGAAGATTGCTCCGTAAACCGAGTGCCCGCTGGGGAAACTGAAACTCTGTGGTTCCAAACCAAGCAGGTGATAATCTGGCCTTGGCCGGTCCACTATGTCCTTCAGTTCGTGACCAATCAACAAGGGAATCAGGCTGAGAATCACAATCAGTGCATCGGCGGGTCGGCGAAGAATCATTAGACCAACGGCGGCAACCACAACAAGAACGAGCGCTATCGGCTCACCACCGATGGTGTCCAAGGCTAGGGCCGCAGTATCCAGCCACCCCGTCTGCAAACCTTGTACCTGCACCAAGGCAGTCTCGTCACCGGGAAACGAGGCAAAGACCCCAGCGAGGACAAACATTCCCAGCGTGAGCAGGAACACACCCGCCACACCATAAATCTTCCAGGAAACCTTCCCGCTCATGTTGGCCTCATTATACCGTACCGAATATCTTAATACCCGCCGTTCTCCAGTCGCGGTACTGGCAATTTATTTGTCTTGGCCCGCCACACAAACTCCGACCTCCGATCGGGGGCAATGCTATAATTCCAGGTGCAGATTGATTGAGAGGTAAGCCTTGTTGAGAGACGTTGAAGTGATTGCCATCGACGGCCCGGTCGCTGCGGGTAAAACGATGGTAGGCCGGGAACTAGCCAAACGGCTGAATCTCCGCTATCTAGACACCGGTGTCATGTACCGGGCTATTACCTGGCTAGCCCTGAAGAACGCAACTCCCATAGAGGATGAGGTGGCTCTTGGTACTTTGGCCGACGAAACCCCGATAATGCTGGACAGTTCGAACAGTGACCGGGTACTGGTGGATGGAATCAGTGTCGGGCCGGAGCTTAGAGAGGCCGAAGTAGACCGCCACGTTTCACTTGTCTCCCGGGTCTCATCCGTCAGAAGCGCTCTGGTGGCACAGCAGCGCCGCATGGCGTCAGAGGGCAGGATCATAGTAGTGGGACGGGACATAGGCACCGTTGTATTGCCAAACGCGGACCTTAAGATTTATATCACAGCCTCTTCGGAAGAGCGCTCCAGGCGCCGATGGAAGGAGTTCCAAGCTCAGGGGAGGGAAACCGATTACCAGTCGGTCCTGAACGAAACAAGGGCCCGCGACGACGTGGACACCCAGCGCGACGACTCTCCGCTAAAACCCGCCGAGGATGCTTGGGTCTTAGACACCGATGGACTTACCGGGGACGAGGTGGTGGACCTGATTGTCCAGCGGGTAAACGCAGAGGCCCAAGGGGGAATAGCATGCGCTTGATGTACCCCACCGGGAAGACACTGGGTAGGTTCTGCTTCGGAGTGCTCGGAAGGCTTGACGTGACCGGCCGGGAAAGCGTGCCGCCGTTCGGGCCCGTGATTCTGATTGCGAACCACCTATCAAATAATGACCCGCCCGTCTTGGTATCGACCATGAGCAGGCGGCTAAACTTCATCGCCAAGCAAGAGTTGTTCGGCAACCCCTTCAGCAGGTTCCTTCTTCGGGAATTTGGGGTACACCCTTTCGATCGCTCGGGACGGTCCGTCGATATAATCAAACTGGCCTTGCGGCTGTTGGCTCAAGACCACACGGTTGTTCTGTTTCCGGAGGGTAGCCGCAGCCCGAATCACTCCATGCAAAAAGGCTTGCCGGGAGCCGCTTACATCGCCATAAAATCGCAAGCCACTATCCTGCCAGTAGGAATAGTTGGAACGGAAAAGTTCTCTAGCCGGCGCATGATGTTTCCTTTCGCCCGGATAGGAGTGAACATCGGTCAACCGTTCACGCTGCCGTCGATCGAAGGCCGGCCCAGCCACGAAGTCTTGCAGAGCATGGCTGATATGATGATGTCCAGAATAGCGACGCTGCTACCGGAGAAATACCGGGGTGTCTACGCCTTGCCCCCCTCCAGCCAACAAGAAGAGCCTAACGCTGGAGCTACCCAGCCGGATGGGTCTAGAGGAACCGTCACAGGATAAACTATTGCCCCAAAATGCACGGACCCGACAGCCTGGATTCATTATGATTCGGGATGAGGGAACGGGACAAAAAACTGGAGAAGAAAATGACACAGGCTTCCAAATTCGGTATCTACCTGAACGACAAAGAACACCAAGTGGTGCGCATCAACTCGCCCTATTGGATCCCGGAAGAACCCGACTGGGTTTTCCTAACTCCGGAGGTCAACGCTACTCTGTTGCAGATCCGGGAGATGGCTAAGGACAAAGCCGGCGCCTCCGACCCCGATTCCATCATGTGGGGAAGCCTGCCGCTGCTGGATTAAGCAGGCTTGGAGAAGGAGGGCATAACCTCTTCGGCGAACTTACTGAGTTGGTCTTTGAATACCTCTCGGGGCATCCCCATGACCGCCCCCAAGTTTACCCGCTCCACGCCTGGAAACTTCTCTTGAACACTCTGGAGATGCTCAACAATCATTTCCGCAGGGCCGCACAGCCAGCCATGACCGGCGACAGCCTGCTCTAGTGAAGGCAATGCAACACCACGAGAGTGGGCCGGGTCGGCGACTGCGCCGATCTGCTCCGGAGTCAGGGGCGTGAGGCCCAATGGAGCGGCGAATTTCATCGCCTCTTCGTAGTAAGGCCGGGCCATTTCCATGGCTTTCTCTTGAGTTTCGGCTATAAAGAACCGGTATCCGATCGCCACGTCCTCGCCCAGTTCAATGTCTTTCCCATGGGCTTTGACCGCATCCTGGTAGAGCTTCATCCGGTCGGCTAATACCGGGTCGGAGTTGTTCGATATGATTGGCTTGATGCCCATCTTGGCCATGAAGTTGATGCCCCTGGGGTTTCCACTGACCAGAGGCTGCCAAACTTCCACCGGTTGGTGTATGGGCCGGGGCACCAGGCTAAGCTTCTCCAATTCGTAGCCCCGGTAGGGCACCTTCGCCGGGATCTGGTAGTGCTTTCCATGGTAGGAAAATGACTCTTCCTTGAAGGCCATCAGCATGACCTCAACCTGCTCTTCAAACAGTTCCCGGTTGGCGTCTCCGTCCAACATGGGCGAGCCGAAGGTCTCCACTTCCCGGGTGTGGTAACCACGGCCCACGCCGAAGATTACCCGGCCCTTGGTCAGGATATCGGCCGTGGCAAAATCCTCGGCCAGCCGTAGCGGATGCCACATGGGCGCGATGTTGAAGCCGCAACCAAACTTCAGCCGTTTGGTCTGGGTGGACAGGTAGAGGCTGAGCATCAGCAGGTTGGGGATACACTCGTACCCTTCCGGCTGGAAATGGTGTTCCGCCATCCAGAATTCGTCATAGCCGAGCTTATCCAGATGCTGAGCTATGTCCAGCGACCAATCGAAAACCGTGGCCAGTTTATCGTTGGAGTACCAACGGTCATTGGCAGCCATGCCATCAAATCCCAAGTTGTCATCGACGACATGTCCGGCGTAAGAAGCAGAGAAACTGTGAATCATTAAATCGTTCCTATCTACTGACTAGGCGATTGAACCGGAGCGGGGTTGAACAACTCCAATCCGATGGTGGCCGGGAATACCTTGGCTAGCTCTTCCACCGTCCAACGGCTCTCTTTGTGAATGGTTTTCACCGGCTCAGGGTTGTTCATCAGGCTTACCAAGCCTTCGGTTAGGTGGAAAACATGGCCGTTGACGTGGGCTGCTTCATCGGAAGCCAGCCATGTAACCATGGGGGCTATATCATCCCCTTCGCCACGCAGTCTGGGCGCCGAGCCGGTGGAGCCGCCGATGCCCCGAGCCGCTCTTAGGTTCCGGGCCTCTTCAGGCACGGTGCCGGTCATGCGGGTGGCAGCACCAGGAGAGATGGAGTTGGAGGTAACGCCATAGCGGCCCATGTCACGAGCCAACACCCGGGTTAGTCCAGCGATACCGTCTTTAGCCGCACCGTAATTGGCCTGGCCGGAATTCCCATATAGGCCGGACACGGAGGTGAATGTGATGATTCTTCCAGAACGTTGCTGCCGGAAGAGGATACATGCATTCTTGACCACGGAGAAGGTCCCCTTCAAGTGCACCGCTATCACGTCGTCCCATTCCTGCTCGCTCATGTTGAAAATCATGCGATCGCGGAGAATCCCGGCGCAGGTAACGACGATATCCAGCTTGCCGTAGTTGTCCACGGCAGTTTGGACGATTCTCTCGCCGCCATCCATCGTGGCCACGGACTCCAAACAGGCGGTAGCCTCGCCACCAGCCTGCTGAATCTCCGCCACCACACCCCCAGCCAGAGAGTTGTCGGCTCCGGTGCCGTCGACGTTCACCCCGGGGTCCACCACCACCACTCTGGCCCCTTGCTCGGCCATCAGCATGGCGATTCCCCGGCCGATTCCCCGGCCGGATCCGGTTATTATCGCTACTTTGTCTTTAAGTAAGTCTGCCATTTTAACGCTACCTCAGGTTCCCATCTAAAGATTAGGGTTCGTTGGCCGCCCGGTCCCATCAAAGTCCCTATGTCGCAGGGGCCGGGTTGTAGATGTCTTTGGTCAGGTAATTGCGGGCCAGTTCCGAAAGTTCGTCCATATCCCAGTGGCCAGATGAGGTGTAGATGGACTCGGTGGGCCTGGGTTGGGACATCAATGACACCGTATCTCCATACACCAGGAAGGTCTGTCCGTTCACGTTGGAGGCGTAATCGGTGGCCAGGTAGCAAATGAAGGGCGCGATGCCGTCCGGATCCAACTGGTCCAACTCGTTGCCTTCGGAAAGGGAGGCCACGCCGCTCCTAGCCCTCAGTTCCTGCGCGCTGTCTGGTATGGCGCCAATCATTCGGGTAGAGGCCCTAGGGGCGATGCTATTGGCGGTGACGCCGTAACGTCCCATGTCCTTGGCCACCACTTTAGTGAATCCGGCAATCCCAGACTTGGCTGCTCCGTAGTTGGCCTGGCCCGAATTGCCCACCAGTCCCGATTGGGAACTGAATGTGATAACCCGTCCGGATCGCTGCTGGCGGAACAAGATACAGGCGTTCTTGACTACCGTGAAGGTCCCCTTCAGATGGACCGCGATCACGTCGTCCCATTCCTGCTCGCTCATGTTGAAAATCATGCGGTCGCGGAGGATGCCAGCGCAGGTCACTACGATGTCCAACTTGCCATAGTTGTCCACTGCAGTCTGGACTATCCGCTCGCCGCCCGACATGGTGACAACCGACTCCTGGCAAGCGACCGCCGTGCCGCCAGCCTGTGTAATCTCAGCTACCACTGAATCGGCGATCGACTGGTCGGCACCGGTGCCGTCCACGTTGACTCCAGGATCGACCACCACTACCTTTGCCCCTTCTTCGGCCATCAGCTTGGCTACCCCCCGGCCGATACCACGTCCGGCGCCGGTAACGATGGCTACCTTGTCTCTAAGCGTGTCTACCATAACGGTCTCCTTGGTCTTGACTGAGAATCTCTAGATCAATAATTGCATGGGTGGGTGGCTTTACAAGCCTGTCCTGAGCCTGTCGAAGGACCGGGCGCTCCGGCTCTTAAGTATCTTCAAATAACCGCATCACTACCGGATCGGTAGCTCCACAGTGGCCGCTCCGGGGGTCGTCTTTTGGCCAGCGGTGTTCTCCAGCCATATCTCGCAGTCCACCAGGTTCCGTCCTTCTTCCTGGTACTTGCGAGTTACCGAGCCCTTGGCGGTGATGGGCTGACCGGGGGAGTCCATCCCTCGATATTGGCATGACAGCATCGCCAAGCTGCCCAAAGGCCCCATCCAATCGGTCATGTATTGGCCCAGGAAAGCATTCTTCAAGGCCCCGTGAAGAATCACGTCTTCCAGGTCGTTGCCCTTGGCGAAATCCTTGTCGTAATGGATCTGGTAATAATCACCGGAAGCGCCGGCGTACTTCACCAATTGCTGGGTAGTGGGATTCTTGACCAGGGGTGGCATATCCATACCCTCAGTGACATCATCCCAGTAGATCTGCTCCTCCATCTCCAATGCCTCAGTAACGGATTCCGTTGGATGCCTGGGTCGCCACTACTTGGTCCAGTTGGTTGGTGTAGGTAGTGACGGTGGTGGTGATAATCATCGTGCCCAACCGGCCGCTGCGTTCGTTGATATCTTCGATACGAGCCACCACAGTGATTCGGTCACCGGGGCGGACCGGGTGGAAATAATGCCACTCGCTGCCACCGTCCAGCAATCTATCGAAGGGCAACTCGAAAGGGAGGGGCACACGATACGCACCCATGGACCGGAGAAATGTAGGCGGAGCAATCAGGCCGCCGTACTTACTTCCTCGAGCCGCGGCCTCGTCATTGAAGACCGGATTATCGTCCTCTATGGCCTCGGCGAACTTGATGATAGCTCCTTTTTCGACGTCCGTCGTAAATGGAGGGCTTTCAAGTCCGATGGCTTGTTGCCGCATCTCTTCTGTAAGCGCTGGACTAGGCGTAGACACCTGTTACCTCCGCTGCTGATAGCAGGCCAAAGTCTATCGTGAGCCAGAAATAGTGTCAAGAAATCTGGACTGTCCTGGACCATCCTAGAATAACGGTCGAAATCGTATGCTAAAATTGGCCGCCAAGCGACTGGCCGCAGCGATTTATCAGCGGCTCTCCCCGTGGGTTATCTAACGTCTGGCTATTGATCGAGGTGCAATCATGGAGTTTGGATTCTACCTTCCGAGCAGCGGCCCCACAGCCCGGCCTGAACCCCTTGCGGAAATCGCCCGGCGCGGCGACCGATTAGGCTTCCACTCCATGGTTGCCGGCGACCATATCCTCGTGCCCAGATCCGTGGACTCTCCCTACCCTTATACCGTCAGCGGCGAGTTCTCCGGAGCGCCTTCGGGCGAGTACTTCGAGCAACTCACCGTGCTCACATATCTGGCGGGCATAACGGAGAACATCCGCCTGGTACCCAGCGTAATGATTGTTCCCTATCGCAACCCTTTACTGGCTGCGAAGATTCTGGCCACGATAGATGTCCTTTCCAACGGTCGTCTCACCCTGGGTGTGGGCGTCGGCTGGATGGAAGAGGAGTTCCTAGCCTTGGACGCTCCTCCCTTCGCCGAACGGGGAGCCGTGACCAACGAGTACCTCCAAGCTTTCAAGGAATTGTGGACCTCCGATAACCCAACCTTCGACGGCAAGTACTATCAGTTCTCCGACATCAACTTCCTGCCCAAGCCGGTGCAGAAGCCTCATCCTCCCATCTGGGTGGGGGGCCAGAGCCGCCGGGCGATACGCCGGGCCGCCGAGTTGGGCAACGGGTGGCACCCCGTGGGCGCCATCCCCGCTGCGCCGATGGAGCCCGAGGACCTGGCTCAAAACCTGGTGCACCTGCGCCGGTACGCTGAAGGAGTTGGCCGGGACCCCGCCGAACTGGACGTGGCGATGAAGGCCCCCTTGTACGACCCGGATGTTGCCGGATCAGATGGCCGGCGCCGCTTCTCCGGTGAGCCGGAGCAGGTGCTTCAGGACATCCAAACCTACGCCGACATCGGCGTCACCCACATCATTTTCGATATACGCAGCGAGGACTTCAACCAAACCACCGACCGCATGACTTGGTTCGGGGAAGACATCATGGGCCATGCCTGATGTCCTGTGGTTCCTAATCTCGTTATTCAAGCTGCCCGCCGCCCCGGGCTGGGGTATAATCCCATTAGCTTTCCACAAGCATAATTCTCCTACGACAACTAAGGAGACCCTACATTGACGACGTTAGACGATCGGTTTGAAAAGGGCCAGGCCATGCGTACTACGATGGCTGGCGGAGACCGAAGTCATTATATTGCCGGGGATCGACCAACTGGCTCCGGACCTAAAGCGGTTGATCGATGAAGCCCTGTTCGGGTCCATCTGGACTCGCGAGGCCTTGGAGCCGCCCCGCCGGGTGATTTGCACCGTATCGGCGTTGATGGCCTTGGGACAATTGCCTTTACTTAAGNGTCATATANAGCGAGGATTAAATGTAGGCCTGACNCCGGAAGAAATCGTTGAAGTATTCATTCAATTGACTTTCTACGTGGGCGT
>PANP01000087.1 GCA_002708395.1 Dehalococcoidia bacterium | reverse complement strand
AACCCTTCCAGGACGATGCGGATCTGACTCGCCGGATGAAAGTCTTGGTCTCTTGAGTCTTGGTCTCTGCGGCTTGGCCTTGATCNATGTTGTTCTGAGACACTTCTGGCTCCTTTCTTGATGTGGATGANTNATACCCAACACCANGAGTCCAAACCCACCACCACNCTCATGTTTTTCTCCCCTTAAAAGTNTCCNATNATCGCTGAACGCCTACAGACCGTGGAGCCGGTTCGTTCGCTGTAACTCTGCCTGCTCCCTACCGGTCCAGTTACCCCGGATGTTATAATAACGCACCGAACAAGCGACCTAAATCGATGGCAGAGAGGATGATTGACATGCCGCAGATATCTGGACTTGGCCACGTAGGGATATATGCCNAAGACCTAACCAAGCAACGTGATTTTTATTCCAGAGTTTTGGGCTTAACGATAGCCGANGAAGATCTGGAGAACCGGGGCATGGTGTTTATGAGTTCGGATCCTGAATCCGAACACCACGAATTCGTACTGATGAAGGGCCGGGTTACCTCGGNCGATGCCAAGGTCATCCAGCAGATCTCCTTCCACGTTCCGACCATCGACGATCTGCGAGGNTACAAGCAGGCGCTCGACGCCGAGAACATCACCATCGAGAGAATCGTCAGCCACGGCAACGCTTTCGGCATGTACTTCTTCGACCCCGAAGGCAACCGGGTCGAGGTTTACTATCGAACCGGCGTTCCGGTGCCCCAGCCCCACGGCGACCTGATCAACCTGGAAGACTCCGACGAGAAACTTATGGGCGACGCCCGCGAGTTGCTTCTAGCCAAGTAACCCGCCTAAGCACCNGAGTTCAAAAAAGAGGCCTCCCGGAATACCGGGAGGCCTCTTTCTANTCCTGATCTAATCTANGATTGAAACAGGCTAAGCAGCCATTATGGTCCTCCTGTCTCCGCATGTTATGTCTTCTACCGACCGTCTCATGGTGGACTACTGGCCCACCAAGGCGACAACCCTACCCGCCGTATTCCGACGCATACCAGTTGTATATCTCATCCCCGGTACACATCCATACATCGCCGTGGCCCGCTATGTAAGCGAGTGCCTGTTCCAGATATTTGGACAGGTGCGGCGCTCCCACCAAGAAGGGATGCAGCGCGATGGCCATGGTCCGGGGTATGGTGGCACCTTCCCGGTACAGAACGTCGAACTGGTCAACAATCATCTGGTAGAACTCCTGGTCGGACCGTTTGGAACTCAGTACCATGCCGATGTCGTTGATGTGCTGGGTGTAGGGGATGGACGCAAGTTTCCCGCTTTTGACATTCATCTGAAAGGGCTGGTCGTCGCACACCCAATCGCAGACATACTTCACTCCGGCTTCCACCAGCAGGTCCGGGGTCACGTAGCTCTCAGCCAAAGCCGGACCCAGCCATCCGATAGGCCGGGTACCCGTGGTTTGCTCAATTATGGCTAGGGTGTCGCCAATGACCTTCCGTTCTTCGTCTTCCGGCAGATTGGTCAGGTTCTGGGAATTGGTCATGCCGTGGCCCAGTATTGGCCAGCCCAACCTTACCATCTCGTCGACGACGGGTTTCTCGTGTATGCACACCTCACCATTGAGGGTCGAAGAGCCCTTGATTCCCAATCGCTCCATCATCTCGAAGAGACGCCACATCCCAACCCGCATGCCGTAGTCCCGCCATGCGTAGTTGATAACGTCGGGTTTGAGGTGAGCCAGACCCTCGCTCTGGGCGGTGGCTTGTACGTCAACTTTGAAGTGCTCTACGTTGTAGCAGACCCAAACTGCCAGCCTTTCACCGTTGGGCCAACGAAAGGGTTCACGCTGGGTGATTGCTGAGAAGTCGTACCTTGTATTATCTTGCGGCATTCCTCGTTCCCTCCTGGAGATTATTCACGTCACTGGACCAAGGCTGACTACATGCTGATATCGCCGTGCCGGCAGCAAGTCTACTCAGACCAGATCCCACTGAACTGGGTGCCCACAACCCGGTCGTAGGGCACCGGTCCGGAGAGTATCCCAGTTTCTTGGGCGAAGCGATTCATGGCCTCCACGGCAGTCTCGGGAATCGATGGGTCGTAGAAGGGCAAATCCCGCTCTACCAAAGCCGCAATCATCTCGGCTTCTTGGGCGGGAAACAATCGCTGCCCCACTTGGGTCGCCAAGGACGGGTCCGCTTTCAGATCTTTCTGTACCTTCACGATCGCGCGGACAGCGCCCGCCACCTCATCTAGGCTTTTGTCGATATGACTGTCCGAGGTGACTAACGCAGCAAAAGTATATCCGGTGGCTGAGACCGGGCCGATACCCCGCCTAACGTCAAGAATCACCTTGCCGGCCCCACTTTGGACCGCCACTTCACAACCCATAGCGTTGGCCCAGAAACCATCGATCTCGCCCCTTTCCAACACCCCGGCGGCGTGAACCCCGAAGTTGACGTCGTGACCTTCCGCACCGGGCACCCGGCCCAACTCCACCCCGTCTCTCACCAGGTCTATGCCAGCTTCGGTCAACAGGTGCCTGAAGGCTTGCTCCGGTCCCGGCGCCGCCCCGATACGCAGTCCCTTCACCGCCTGAACGTCTCCCGGCTCCACATCCAGGTCCGCCCGGAGAACCAACAGCCAGAAGGTTTGCTTAGCTAGCGCAGCAACCACTTTGGCGCCTTGCCAATCGGGAAAAGCCGCCAAAGTGGCATGGGCCGGCCCGGCGACAAAGTCTATCTCGCCGTCCCGTAACGCCGCCATAGCTCTGGGAATCGGGGAAATCATCTGCAATTCCGCATCCACTCCTTCGGCCTTAAAGTGTCCTAATTCGACAGCGGCCACGGCGGGAAAATATGAGTTGGATACAAGGTCTGGCACGGCGATACGCATGAAATGTCTCCTTCAGTGATTTGTGCGCGCCCGTTACTTTTGGCGCAACAATCCTGGTGCGAACTTGTAGATTCTAAAAAGTTACCCGCCACGGACGGCGTAGAGAGCGGCATACTAGGCTTAGATCCCCAGCGGGGAAATCTTCAGCAGCCGCTAATACGACTCGGTGGCCACCGAGTCGATCTCTCGCAGCACCGTATCCAGGGAAAGCGGGTCTTTCAGATAGCTAAGAAGCCCCAACCAAAAAGCTCGCTGGACGCTACTGGGCATCAGGTCGTCAGCATCGAATCTTATCACGCGGGCCGAGGCTAGTTGGCGGGCGAGGGCGGCAGAAGTGGCATTCGGGTAGCTATCCAAGCTGAGGGACTTGTTGGGAGACAGATACCCGCCCATCATTGCCCAGGGTTCCCAGACGCTTCCGGTGGCCAGATACTTCATGAGAGGACGTGACGCCGCAGTTTCATTCAGCATAACGACCATATCCGCCCCGACGGTCGTCGAAGAAGCGAATCTGGGGTCAAGACTGGGAAGGGGGAAAAGTCGTAACCCTCGCCGGCCTTCAGTTCAGGAAACTCGTCGGCGATGAACCCTTGAGTGAAGCTGCCTAGAAGATACATATAAGCATCCGGAGGGTCACTGAACAGTACGTGGGCGCCCTTGACCGGATCGGTCTATTGGCCCTGAAGAACAAGTACGACCCGGCGAATCTATTCCGTCTGAACCAGAACATCAAGCCGACGGTATGACCGGGGCTTGAAAATCAATCCTCCAGGGCGCCAGGATAGATGGTGACATGCTGAGGAGACGTCGTTAGGTATCAGCCACCAATAACCCTCTCCATTTTTGGAGGGGGTTAATTATTTACAGAGCCAGCCGGCATACGCCGGTTCTGTAAGCCATAGCTGGCCTATCATATGTGGTAGAATCCGCCCGGAACCACGATGGAACTCCAAACCATTAGCAAGGAACCGAGATAGATGGCCGCTTTAGAAACCGGCGTCCAATTCCACCTGCCAACCTACGCCCACGTTCCCCTTCCCCAGCTTATCGACCTGGGTAAGATGGCCCAGGCAAGCGGGGTGAAGCAACTCTGGGTTACCGACAACCTGCGCAGCCGCAACGCCTTCGTTGTGCTGACCGCTTTCGCCGCCAATATTCCCATCAACCTGGGCACGGCGGTAACCGTTCAATATTTCCGCAATCCGGTGGACGTGGCCGACTCGGTCGCCGCCATCAGCGAGATTATGGACGGCGACGAACTGAGCATCGGCATCGCCAGGGGCAACGGGAACACACCCAACTTCGTCAACACTCCCAAGCCAATCACCATGGCGCGGGAGGTGGCCCAGAGCCTGAAACGCCTGCTGGCCGGGGAGTCTGTGTGCTTTGCCGACTATCCGGCGTTGACCGAGTACTTCAACTTCAATCCCACCGCCTCGTTCCGTATGAACTTCAGCCCCAAGACTCCCATCCGCTTGTATTGCGGAGGAAACGGCCCCTTAGGCCTGGCTGTGGGTGGGGAACACATGGACGGCCTCATCGTGGGGGGTGAATTCAAAGCAATCTCCGGGGCGGGACATCTGCCTTCAGTCCTGGACAAGTTTGAAGAGGGCGCCGCCAAGGCTGGAAAGAGTACGGACTTGCCTAAGATAGCCGAGATTAAGCTTTCCGTGTCACGAGACAAAGAGGCGGCCCGAGCGTTCGCCAGACCCACCGCTGGCCGCAGAATCTTGAACCTCAGCCGCCGCGGCTACGGTCCGGAAGACATCCTCGCTATGGGAGTCGACCCGGAAGATGTCGCCAAGTTGGACGACGCCCAGAGAGAAGGTGCTACCGAGGAACGGTTCTCCGCGCTGGTGACTGACGCCATGCTGGACGCGGTATTCGTGGCGGGAGAGCCGGAGTACTGCATCGAGCGGATGATTGAGCTTCGAGACACGGCTCAGAAGTACGGGTTCAAACAGTTGATGTATTCCGAGTTGGGCCCGGACGTGGAAGAAAGCCTGCGCCTGTTGTGCGACGAGATAGTTCCGGCTGTCTAACCCCAACTTGGATATTTGGCTTGCCGGTTGCAATTCCGGCGGGTTCCCTGAGACACTAGCATCCTAATCGATCAGTAAGGAGGGAAGTCCNCTTGACGCAAGCGAAAGACGGTGGAGAAGCGATTCTGGAGGCGTTCCGGAATCTGGACATCGATTACATCATAGCCTCGCCGGGCTCCGAGTGGGCCCCGGTATGGGAAGCCCTTGCCCGGCAGCGAATCAACGAATCCGACGGCCCCACCTACATCAATTGCTGGCATGAAACCCTGGCCGTGGACATGGCCATCGGCTACACACGAATAACCGGCAGGATGCAGGCCGTTCTGCTTCATGCCGGGGTGGGTCTGCTGCAGGGTAGCATGGGCATTCACAGCGCCACATTGGGCGAGGTACCCATGCTGGTATGCTCCGGTGAAGCCAACAGTTACGGGGAAAATCCCGAGATGGACCCCCAAGCCCAATGGTATCGTAATCTGAGCGTGGTCGGTGGCCCGAACAAGTTCGTCGACACCTTCACCAAGTGGAGCGGCCAGGCCACCAGCCCTTACACGCTCTATGAACAGTTGGTTCGGGCCGGCGAGATGGCTCAAAGAGTGCCCCAGGGTCCGACCTACCTGGACGTTCCCATCGAGAGCATGATTCACGACTGGACACCACCGGCCAAGATTCGCAAAGTTCCGGGAGCNCCAAAGAATCAACCGACGCCAGATTCCATCAGCAACCTTGCCGAATTACTGTCCAACAGCAAAAATCCTCTGATAATAACAGAGTCGGCCGGGCGGACGCCCGAGGGCTTCGCCAGCCTGGTCAAGCTTTGCGATATGCTGGCTATCCCGGTGGTGGAGAGCGCGGCAGTATACTCCAATTTCCCCAAGAGCCACCCGATGCACATGGGGTTCAATCCACGGCCCTACATGAATGAGGCAGACTTGGTTCTGGTTATCGCCAGCCGGTCTCCCTGGTATCCCCCTTACCAAGGTCCGAGCAATGCCACCGTGGTAGTGATGGGCGATACCACNCTCAAGGGCCACATGGTCTACCAGAATCTGATGGCCGATCACTACGTGGAAGGCGACTTGCCCATCGGCCTGGGACTGCTGTTAGATGCATTGCAATCCAGCGGTGCGGGAAATGCCAGTAAGATCGCAGAGCGGCGGAGCCGCTGGGAAGCCGAGCACAACAAGATAACCGAAAGCATCCAGGCGGAGCAGGCCGCAGCGAAAACAAAATCTCCCATAGACCCGGTATGGCTCTGCGCCGCATTGAACGAGGTCATGCCCAAAGACGTCATATACTCGGAAGAGACTACCTCCCATCGGGGCGCAATTATTCGCCACGTCAACTGGGAAGNCCCCCATGCCTACCTCCATCCCAGCGGCGGTCTGGGCCAAGGGCTGGGTCTGGCGTTGGGTGCTAAGCTCGCCAGACCCGATCAGCCCGTGGTCGCTCTGATGGGTGACGGAGGCTTCCTCTATAACCCGGTTACTCAGAGCTTTGGCGTTGCCTGCGAGGCCGGTCTGCCATTCATGACCGTGATTTTCAACAACGCCAACTACGAAGCCATGCGTAGCAATCACTTGCATTACTATCCGAATGGAGACGCTGCAGCCTCAGACATCTGGCACGGCGTCCACATACCGGGCCCCGAATACTCCAAGCTTGTCGATCCCTTTGGCGGCTATGGTGAGCGGGTGGACGACCCGGCCAAGCTGACGCAGGCTCTGCAAAATGGACTAGACGCGGTTAAGCAAGGCAAGATATCTATCATCGATGTTGTTCTTTCCGTATAAGAACCAAGGTCCCAACGTATCTGAGAAACCGTCGGGGNNTTCCCTGTTTTTCCCTTGCGGCACTCGTAACCTGGAGCTATCATAGACGCCATGGAGCCACCAGAGGTCAAATACTCACTGGGCGCGGTGTCACGCATCGTGCCCAACACATTCGGGGAACCGGGACAACGCACCTTTAACCTAGTGCTGGAGTCCGGTGAAGCCCGATGCACCGTCTGGCTAGAGAAGGAGCAACTGTTTCAGTTGGGGATCTATCTTCAAGAAGCCGTTGAATCTCTCTCCGACGAAGACAAAGCCAGGGAAACCCAGGNAAAAGAGCCGGCGTGGACCGGTGAGGGGATATCCCTGGACTTCAAAGTCGGCCAGGTGATGCTGAACTACGACCAGGACAGCAACTCCTTTCGGATGCTGGCTTATGAGCGGGAAGAAGAAGAGGCTACCGAGGACGGCGCCTCGGTGAGTTTCTGGATGAGCCTCCAGCAGGCCGGCTCCGTTTCCGAAGAAGCCTTGCAGATCTGCGCCGCCGGGCGTCCCCGGTGCTTCCTGTGCGGTCTCCCCATCAACCCTGATGGACACGTTTGTCCCAGAGCTAACGGCCACACCGTTCTGGAAGCCGGCTGACCCAGGCCGCAACAGAAATAGGGGTCTCGTTGAACCTAGATCAGTCTACGTTAGAATTAATCCACGACGGCGAAATCGTTTCCTGCCAGCTCACTCCCGCTGGTTCTAATTACACTTTTCTCGCCCAGCTTCAACTGGGTGACCGGCAAGGGCTGGCGATCTACAAACCTCGAGACGGTGAGTCGCCCCTGTGGGATTTTCCCAGCGGTACGCTGTATAAGCGGGAGTACGCCTCCTTCCTACTCAGCGAAATCTTGGGCTGGGACTTCATACCCTATACCATCATCCGCGACGGTCCCTATGGCATCGGCACGGTTCAGCACTATATCGACCATGATCCCAAGCAGAACTACTACAACCTCACCGACGATAACTCGGACGAGTTGCGGAAGATTGCTTGCTTCGACTTGGTGGCTAACAGCACCGACCGGAAGCCGAATCATCTTCTTGTGGACGAAGCAGGAAAGCTGTGGAGCATCGACCACGGGCTGACGTTTCACTCTGAGACGAAGATTCGCACGGTGATCTGGGATTTTGGCGGCAGACGTATCGCCAGGCCCCATCTGAATGCGTTACGCTACCTGGCAAAGCAACTGGAGTCCCCGGAGGGCCAGGTTCAGGAAATGCTTGATCAGTTGCACCCCAGTGAAGTAGCCGCCCTGCATCACCGCATCGAGTGGGTGTTGGACGAAGGAACCTACCCCGGTCTCCCNCGCCAGGCCCGCCGCAGACGGCAGTAGGCATCAGAGCCTTGAGTCGAATCTATCCATGATCAGAACCGGTTAATCCAGGTATCGCCGCCGGGCATCGGCCACCGCTTGCTGGTACACATCTTGCAGCGGCATCCCCGACTCCAAAGCTATCTTTCGGCAATCCTCATATTCCGGAGCAGCGCTGACGGCCTTCCCAGCCAGGTACTTAACCTTGACCCCAATCACACCCGACCCGGTTTCCATCGCTTCGTTCCGGCGCTCCGCTGCGTACCGCTCCACGGGCCTAGTCCTGATTCCAAGGGTGGTCGTTTCCCGCAGGATAAGTTCATAGGCAGCAGTTTCCAGATCCTGGGGCACCAGGGTGGACAGCATCACGCCGGGCCGGTTCTTCTTCATCTGGATGGGCGTATACCAAACGTCCAGAGCGCCCAGAGCAAATAGCTGCTCCTGGGCGTAACCCACCACCTCACCCGTCACATCGTCCAGGTTGGTTTCCAACAGAACGATGCCACCCTGCCGCCCGGCAACGGACGCTTCCGCTGTCTCGCCCAACCAAACCCTGATCGCATTGGGGAAACCTTCAGGGTCCTTGTTCCCCAGGCCGATGCCCACGCCGGTCACCGAGAACGGCGGCCGCTGAAATTCCGCCAGAGTCGTCATCAGTGACGCGCCGGTTGGAGTGGTCAATTCACCGGCTCCCTTATGAACCGGTAGGTCCGCCACCACCGGGGCGCCTGACATCGCCACCAACTCCAGCGTAGCCGGGGCCGGATTGGAGTATCCGCCAGCCCATCTGGGAGGTGTCGACTCGCCCAGGATGATGGGCGCAGCGTACACTCGTTCCACACCCAACTGGTGCAGGCCGGAAACCACTCCCACCACGTCCACGAGCGTATCCACGGTGCCCAATTCTTCCAGCTCAAGGATATCCTCGGATTCCCCGTGAACCCGGCATTCGGCGCGCCACAGGGCCGACAGCACTGCACTGGCTTGAGCTATCACCCCCTCCGGAAGGGTGCTCTTCGCCACTGTATCCAACAAGGAGCNCGGAGTGAATCGTTTGGCATTCTCGTCGAGTTGAACATTCATCTTGGTGCCCCGCATCTCGCAGCGGGTGTCCTGGGTAACCTGTAGCTCGTAGCCCGATATGCCCATCTTGTTCAGGTCGGTTTGAAGGGTCTCCAGGGAAAGGCCGAGGTCCAGCAGGGCTCCCAATAGCATGTCGCCGCTGGCTCCTCCGACCGGTTGTATATAAGCTATCCGCAAANGTCACCTCGCTTAGGGTCAAGCCCGTCCGTATTGAGCGGCATTGGCAATATTGTACAATCTAAGCCGTTCAGTGCGAAGGAGAGCCGGGAGGTTAGGCCACCGTGACGGTCCAGAACATCAGCGCAGTGACTTTGGCCGTGAAAGACATGGCCAAGGCGGTAGACTTCTACCAGGCCAAAATGGGGCTGGTGGTTCGCTATGGGGGGCCAACAGCGTCATTTACCAGCTTTGAAGTGGGGCAAAGTTACTTGAACCTCATCCTGGCAACCGAGGGCGGATGGTCTTGGTGGGGCCGGTTGATTCTTCACGTGGACGATGTGGACGCTATCTACAATCGCCTGACGAGTGCCGGTCTCTCCCCCGACGCTCCTCCGGAAGACGCTAGTTGGGGTGAGCGGTACTTCCACATCAGCGACCCGGACGGCCACGAACTTAGCTTCGCCAAGCGCCTCGGGGATTAGACGTTGATCAGGAAGTTGATAACGTCGCCGTCTTTCACTAGATAGGTCTTCCCTTCCGACCGCAGCACCCCTTCCTTCCGGCCTTGGGGTATCCCACCGCAACGCACTAGGTCGTCGTACGGGATGACTTCGGCGCGGATGAACCCCCGGATAAAGTCCGAATGGACCGCTCCAGCGGCTTCCTGCGCTGGCAGGTCGGCGGGAATGGTCCAAGCGCGAACCTCGTCCTCTCCAACGGTCAGGAAGGATATCAAACCAAGAGTCCCATAGCTGACGTTAATCACTTTGAACGTCGCCGGTTCCCCAACGCCAAGTTCCTCACGGAACATGGCNTCGTCCTCGTCGGACATCAGGGAAAGGTCTTCTTCCAGCTTACCGCAGAGACTNANTTGGCCCAGAGTGTGNATCGCCGAGTCATCCAATCCCAACTGGGTCATATCGACGTCGGGGCCAGTCTCATCGGTATTGAATGCCACGATGACCGGTTTCGCGGTTAACAGCTGGTAGGCCGACAAGAACTCCATCTCAGAGGGAGACAGATCCTGCCTTCGTAACGGCACGCCATCTTCCAGCGCCGTTTTCGCTTTGTTGACCGCGTCCAGATGTCGCGTCATGGTTTGTCTGTCGGCGGGCTTGGCTTTTTTAACTTCGTTGTCCTGCCGCTCGGCAGCCCGATCCATGACCTCCAAGTCGGAGAAAGTCAGTTCCTCCAACATCGCCGACAGATCCCGCCCGGCGTCCACGCTGCCTGCTGGATTGTGTACCGAAGGGTCAGTGAAGGTACGAACCACCACTAGGAAGGCGTCCGCAGATTGGAGGATATTCTTGTGCCTGCCGCCGATACTTTGGGATTTGGAAGGGTCTTCCGCGCCGGGCAGATCCCAGTATGTAATCTCGGCGTTGATGACCTTCTTGGGATGATACATACCATCCAATATATCTAGCCTGGGGTCGGGGACCTTGACCACGCCGACATGCATCTCACCACCCGGCCCGCCACCCCCGGTGGGAGCCCCGTGGCCTTTAGTCAGCGCATTAAATACAGTTGTCTTACCGCTTTGGGCAAGTCCTATGATTGCTACATCCATAGTGGGATTATAACGCCAATCAGTACGACTGGAACAGCTTGCCCCACTCGGTTTCGAGAGCAGATTCGATACGGCGGCGGCCTACGGTCTTCAGCCAGTAGCCGTTGTGGTAGAGGTTGGAGGCCAAAAACGCCAAGCTTACCAATGGACTGCGGAGCAGCAAGTTCTCCAGGGGCTTCAGCGGCCCCCAGTAAATCATCTTTTGCCCCCGGCTGGCGAAGGTGCTTTCCACGCCGGTGAATTGCCAGTTGACCTGGCTGATGTCTTCGCCGACGATATCGATCTTGGAAACGTCGCCGCAGCCCAGGCCACGCTCGTGGGCCAGGCGGATGAACTTCAGGCTCATGGGGTCGAAGCCCATCATCTTGGCCGCCACGGCGTCGATGGCTACTTGATCGGCACTGGCCAGGATGCGGTTCTTGATGTGCCAGCGCATGGCCCGGGGTCCTGGACCATCTCCGGCGAAGGTGCCGTCCATCACCGCAAAGACGCCGGGATGAATCTCCTGCTGAATCGCCAGCAGGTCCACCAGGGTTTCGTGGATGACCGAGTGGGTCCAATGGCGCTTCCGGTGCAACAGCCCGCCAAAAGCGTTCTTCATCGCGCCGGTCATGGTAGTGAAGACGTGGGTCTTCATGGTGGGCAGATGAACGATGTTTCGGCCCTGGAATATCTCCGGTATCTGGATCCCTTCGGGGAAGATGTCGTCCAGCACCAGCATCTCCGCCTTGGGTTTGTAGTTCACCCACTTGTTTGGCGGGGTATCCAGATGAACCACCGGCAGGTTTAGCTTGTCCTGCACGGCTTTGTGCTTGTTTGTTTCCTCGCCTTCGAAGGAGTCGACCACCACCGTGCCATTGTGGGCGCCGATGAGTTCCTTATGCCCCAGTTTCCAAAGGGCCTTGGTCACTCCTTCCAACTGCCAAGGAGAAGTTGAGCAGCCCGGATACCAGTGCTGCCAGGAGATGTTGATTTTCAGCAGCGTTTCCAAGTCGGCGTTCAAGTGCCGGCCAACGTCCGCCAACACCATGGCTCGCTCGATATCGGCATTCACGGTCTGGGGAGTCGCGGCAACCACCGCGACAACGGCCCGATCAGATCTTCGAACTGGGGCCGCTTCAGGCTGGCCAGCCGACCGTTCGGCAGGTACTTCAGATGACTGCATATATGCCGCTCCTGGGTAGATTATGTTTACCTGGAGTTCCCGGCCTATCCCGCCGCACCACACCGCCTAGAGCACAAGCTCAACCCCAAAGCCATAGAACCAAACCGGAGCCAACAACCCAGCAGAAAATCGATAGCAATAG
>PANP01000086.1 GCA_002708395.1 Dehalococcoidia bacterium | reverse complement strand
AGGCTGGGCATGGGAGTCATCCCGGGTATCGCGTTCAATACGTTCTCCATCATCGGCCGGTGTTCCCGGACCGGGATGTTGGGGGTAGCAATCACCACCAGCGACATCACGGTGGGTTCCCGGTGTCCCTACGTGATGCCGGCGGTGGGAGCGATTTCCACTCAAGCCTCAACTGACCCTGGATTAGGACCTTTCGCTTTAAGGCTGATGGAGCAAGGATACCCGGCCAAGGGCGCTCTTCAACAATTGGAGGCCAATGACCCATTCATAGAACGGCGCCAGCTAGGGATGGTGGATCGCAACGGTAATTCCGCCGCCAGGACCGGGGCCATGAACAATCCTTGGGCGGGGCATATCGCTGGGCGGGACCACGTCGCAATGGGCAACGGGTTGGTGGGGGAAGGAGTGGTCCAAGCCATGTCCTCGGTGTTCTTAGATGCTGCAGATCTGGACTTGGAGGAGCGTTTGACCAGGACGCTGGAGGCAGGGCAAGAGGCCGGTGGGGAAGCGCAAGACGCCACACCGCACCATTCGGCCGCTTTGCTGGTCTACGCCTCGGACACATTTTCCAGGGTGGATCTACGGGTTGATGAACACCCGACGCCGGTGGTGGAGTTGCGCCGGCTACTGGACATATTCGCGCCGAAGATCGACTACTTTGCCCTTAGAGCCAACGACCCGGAAGCGGCTCAAGCGGCCAAAGACGTAGCGGTCTGAACCGCCGCATATCCGTCAATGGCGATGCCCGTCAGTAACGAGGAATGCGCGGGCTGAAAACGAAAATCGCTCCAGGTTAATCAAGCCTGGAGCGATTCATTCTGTTTCGGCGATTGGAGCAGGGTCTCGGTTCTAGGTTCCGGAAGTGTATAGCTCCCCGCTGTTGGTCTCCGGGTTGTACCGGTGACGAATCAAGTCGGCCAGTCTCTGGCCTTCCAGCCGGACCACTACCGAACGGGTTTCGTCGACATTGCGAGTGTTGTGAATCTCGCCGGGCAAGAAGAAGGCGATGTCGCCGACCCCTTGGATCCAACTTTCGAGGGGTTTGATCTGAGGCGAAGTCCTGTCGGTCTCGGGGTAGGACCAGCGCCATTTGGTCTGCTCGATGCCGCCTTCCAAGACGCCGTAGACCACCCAAGTGGTTCCGTGGTCGTGGGGAGGGCTTTCCTGTCCGGGTTTCTGAATGCCGCACATCAGCAGGAATCCGCCATCCGGATGTCCGTATTCTTCGTCCAGATGAAGCTTGTGGCTTCCAAATCCGCCCTCGTCGGGCAGGCCGATCCGCTCAGTCAACCACTCTGAAGATTTCAGAAGTTCTTGCATGTGCTGGGCAACGAACTGGGCTTGGGCACGGGGATCGGTGGTGGTCGAGAACATTTCCCTTACGTCCTCAACGAAAGCTTCCATGGTGTAAGTTGCTACTTGAGCCATTTCCTGCCTCCTTTCTGCACTATTGCTCTCAAGGTTGGGACATTATTGCGGTTTCGTGGTCAACCTGTCAAGAAACTGAGCCGGTTCCTGGATGGAATCAGGACGGCTACGAATGCCAGGCTTTGTTGATTTACGGCCAGCTGTATTCGAAGGATGAGAACTCGCCGTATTTCCCGGAATGGTCGTGTTTGATTCCTCCGGTGGACCGGTAAACTTCCGACGCCCCCAGTTGTGATTCCGTAGCGGTGAAACCGGTGGGTTTCAGGAGGGTCAGTTCCTCGGGTTCGCCGGTCACCGGGTTCTTGATGGTGGTGAGAGTTACCTCCAACGCCCCAGGTGCGCTAACCTGGCTGAACAAGCCGTCGATGGTAACTTCAAAGGGAGCGAATATCGGGTCCAACTCGGTCTCGGTGACGCTGGCGAATATGGCGAAAGGCCCACCTATCTGACCGCTCATTATCTTTATCAGAGCTTCTCTTTGCTCGCTGGTGGCCCGGGAGTCAATCACCTTCTGGCCGGTGACGTGGCCTAGGTGTAAGGGGCCGGGTGATTCACCGGACCAGGACACGGTCAACCCGTCCAATGACACCGCGTCGAAGCTTCCTTCCCGAATGTGCCATACGTAGGTGCCATGGCACCAGTAATTGGTTGGCGGAGCGTCGAAGCTGCAAGGGCAGCCCCAGTCGCAACTACAAGCGCCTATGAGGTCGCCTTTCATCCGCCAAGTTTCTGCCTGAATAACCAAATCAGCATTCCCCTATTAACGGCAAGTCCTCATCGCTGTTCGTTGCCGTCTGTTTGCTCGGGATATATAGTCCGGTGCATCCGATTAGCCGCCTGTGCCGACGGGACGGGTTGTCCCCGGTTGCAGGTTGGGAGATAGGGAGTCTTCCCAGTTGGGAATCAACAACCGGGCAGTGGTTGGCATGGTCAGAATCACAGCGGCCCCAGTTAAGCTCATCGCTACTGACAGAATAATCGTTATGTCGTAAGACCCGGACATGACGTAAAAGACACCGCCGATCCAAGCTCCTACCGCCATCCCAGTTCCGGCTCCAGCCTGCTGCCACCCGAAGGAGCGGCCCATGGGTCCCCGACCGAAGTACTGACGGTTGATGATGGGAAACGCCGAGCCTTCACCGCCGTAACCGACGCCGAAAATCACGGCGAACAGGTAGAACTGCCATAGCTCGTGGGTCCAGAAGAGCATGAGGACGGGCAATCCTTGAAGAACAAACATGGTTGCCATGGCCCGTTTCGCGCCCAGATAATCGGCGACAACCGGGGTGAGGAAGCGGGTCAGCACGCTGACGCCCATCAGAGTGCTCAATATTCCCGCAGCCGACACCACGTTGACCCCAGCCGCCACGGCGATGGGAATCACGTAGATGATGACGATGGCGTGGCCCACGCATCCAAAGAAGTGCACCACTACCAACTGCCAGAAGGCGTTGGTTTTCTGCATGCTCATCAGGAATACTTTGGCCCGCTGTCTTGCCTCGTCTGGGTTCGATTTTTTCGGTGCTTTTTCGTTGCTCGGCGTTCCGTAAGGCCGGAGTCCCACGTGGGACGGATCATTCCGGAAAAATAGCATCAAGCCAATCATGGCAATGCTGCCGGACACGCCGATGAGCCAGAACGCCGTCTTCCAAGTCAGTGCTGCGATGAGGGCGCTAAGGAACACCGCCATTATCGCCGGACCCAGACCATGCGCCGCTTGCAACAACCCGACGCCAAAGCCCAAACGGGTGCGGAACCAGGTGTTGGCTGCGGTGAGAATCGGAACACTGAAACAGGCTTGGGCCACGCCTAGGAATATCCCGTAGGAGATCCAGAGGTGCCAGACCTCGCTGGCTGCGCCCGTGATTATCGCGCCGCCAAAGAAGAAAAAAATTCCGGCAATCATGACTTTCCGAGGTCCGAAGCGGTCGGTAGCCATACCGCTGAGTGGAGCGAGCACCGCGCCCACTATGCTGGCGAGGGCGTAGCCCAGGGAGATGGACGCAGGGCTCCAGCCCATGTCCTGCTGAAGGGGAACTATCAGCACTCCGAAGGCTTGACGCACCGAGCCTCCGGCCATGTGCATGAATCCCGCGATGGCGATGATTATCCAGGCGTAATGAATGCCGGGGAAAATTCTGGTTACGCGGCTGCGTTGATTATCTAACATTGGATGTTGAAATGTCTCACGGGGGTTAATATTGGACTTTGGTGGGGTCAGTGTCAACACGCACAGGAGGACATATTGTGCTAAGTTGACGCCACTTACCCCGCCCGCTACCATCCCAACATTCGGAAATATTAATCTTCAGGGAGTGCGGCAATGTCCACGTTACCCATGAACAGCGAAATTGAGAGCCGTGTGAATCAGGGAGAATCCGATATTGCCGTTGTTTTCCGAGGTGACGGAGAACCCCAATCGGCCAGCTTGCTCTTAGGGCGGTTGGCGGAGATGGAAAACAGCGCCGGATTGGGACCGGATTATTACTCTCTGGGCGGTAGCGTGGCGGACCTGGAAAACCATTTTGCCGCAGTCCTGGGAAAAGAATCCGCCATCTTCATGCCCACCGGGACATTGGCCAATCATCTGGCGATCCGGGCGCTGTGCGGCGTCAAGCCCAGGGCCATCGTTCAAGAGCAGAGTCACCTCTATCACGACTCGGGAGACTGCGTGACTCAACTCAGTGGGATAAACCTTGTTCCGCTGGCCAGGGGAAAGACTTGTTTTGACCTGGAAGAATTGGAACAGGCTATCGCCGAATCCACTGCGGGAAGGGTCGTTAATCCCATCGGCACGGTGATGATTGAAAGCCCGGTTAGGCGTCAGATGGGTCAGGTGGTTCCGTTTCAAAAGATGAAAGCCATGACGGATCTTTGCAGAAATCATGGGATAGGCACCCACCTAGACGGGGCAAGACTGTACATGATGTCGGCGGCGTCTGGGATCAGCCTTCGGGATTACTCCGACTTGTTCGATACAGTCTACGTGTCGCTGTACAAATATTTCGGCGCTCCTTACGGTGGAGTCTTGGCGGGAGATGCCGAACTGATCGACGGCATGTTTCATACCAGGAGGATGTTCGGCGGCGGGTTGGCTTCTTCCTATTTCGCCGCCGCTTTGGCACTACAGGGGACTGACGGTTTTGAAGAGCGGTTCGGAGCGGCGTTGCAACAAGGGCGGGACTTGGTCCAGCGGCTTAATAGCTTACCGGGCATGGAGACACGGGAATTCGACCATGGCTCCAATATTTTCCCGCTGACCTTCGCGGCTGATGTAAACACGGAGAAGGTGATTGAAAGCCTTAGCCGCAACCAAGTCTTCCTATATCCAGACGACGGGACCGACCGGATAACCAGACTTACGGTCAACACCACCATCTTGCGCCAGTCTAATGACGCAATCTTCGAGGCATTCGAGTCTGCCCTCAAGGCAGGCTGAGCGCCGCAACTTTCGCCCCGATTATTTGACCCCGTACAATGCGTGTGGGTTGTTTACGAAGAACTTCTCTAGCGTGCGCTCTGAGAGCTCCGGACGGGATTTCAACTCCTTCACCATGTGGACCTGTGCCGATGGGTCGGAGGCCAGCCGGTCCGTCGTTCCCGGTGCGTGGTGGCCGTAGTCTGTCCCCACGACTATGTGGTCTTCGCCGATGAAGTTCAGCAGATAGGGCAGATCTTCCCCCAGTTCGTACGATACCCAGATGTGGTTTTCCTCGAACAGCTGAGGTCCCCAGAAGCTTGGGTCAGCCCGGTATGTTCCCGCCAGTTGGTGGAACACGAAGGGTATCCACGACGCTCCGGTCTCTATGAATCCCCACCGAATGCCGGGAAACTGCTCCGGTAGCTTGTTGGCTATGATGTTCCGGAACGCGACGATGGGAGGAAGCCGCCCGTGGGTGAAGGTGGCGCTGCGTTGGATGTCCACCAGGTTGTTCAACGCCGGCGAGCCTTGGCCCTGGTGGATGCAGATGGCCAGGTCCAGGTCTTGAGCCTCGCTGTAGATGGGGAAGAAGTAGGGGTCGTCCAGTGTTAGGTCCTTCTCGATCCCGCGGAAGAAGACCCCGCAGGCTCCGTTATCCCGGCCGAACCGGATCTCTCGGATGGTAGCTTCGATATCCTGCAGTGGTGGTACAACCACCCACTTGATTCGTCCTTCGGACTTGGCCCACACGTCGGCCATGTATCGGTTATAGGCCTGGCATAGCGCCGCTTCAAATGCTGGGTCGTAGGTAAGGAAGGCGAGGAACAGCGTGGGGTAAACCACCTGGGAATCCACGCCGGTGGCCTCCATGTCCTGATAGCGCAGAGGTAGATCGAGAAGTTCCCGTGCCTTGATGTCCACCCTGTCTCGGATACCGCTCTGGGCCGAGGGAGTCACCAACCGGTTGCCCCCTTTGCCCGCCGCTTTGGGGAATATGTTCCCGTCGATGAGCCACATGTGGTCCGACCGGCCATAGACCGTGTCCTCAGGCACGTTGACGATGACGGGGCGCCTTGGCTTCCATTCCGGGTCCAGGTAGTCCCACATCTCGGGCGGTTCGGCGATGTGGGTATCGGCGTCTAAGATACCGGCCATGAGGCTTCTCCTTTATCTTTCGGTACAGGCGTGATCCTAGGCAGCGCCCGATAGGGACCGACATTTACGGGTGAATAGTACGTCGGAGTGAGCCAACAGGCAAGTTACGGATGTAAAGGCAACCTGTTTTGATATGATATTTGGCGGAGTTGCCTAATCGAACCGATCCTCGCATCGTGTTCGGCGGCTAGCGGAGGACACTNANGGNGATTTATTCTTGGACNCGCTCTTTGGCNGTTGATCTGGTCTTCAAAGATCAGCCCTACTCGCTTGGAGATACCATTGATATCGNAGTGGGGCTGAATGCCCTGCGTGACGCCAAGGTTAGGAGCGGCCGCGTTGACCTCGTCTACGAAGTGCGATGGATCGCGCCTGANACTGAGCATCGCCCGATGGGCCGAATGATTCGCCCTGGCCCGGGTGGTCACGTGATGAACTCCTACGCATTGAGAGTCCCTACCAAGAAAATGGTGGAGCACAGACACTCCTACGTGATTGGCAGCGCTGGATTTCTCGACCCCACCCACCTGGAAGCTGATATGAACGCAAGCTACAAGGCCCGGATCCATATCCATAAGGACGATCCGCCGTATGCTTTCATAAAAGGAGCTTCCATGGTGTGGAGCCTAGTCGCGGTGCTGGACGTCGCATGGGCGGTGGACGTTAAGTTGGCCAAGACGGTGAAAGTACTATTCGCTCCGGCGGCGGGCTAAAGACCGAGTAGCGTTGGTCAGTTCAAGATTCTAGCCGCTGGGAAGCCGGCTACTCGCTGGAAGGCCTAAGCGGAAATAAAAGGGGGAGACAGCATGCCGGATGCCATCGAACAAGCAAAAGCTTCCTTCGGACGTTGGAACACTGCGTTCAACGCCCGCGACATGGAAGGGATGGTTGCCGAGATGCATTTCCCGCATCGAAGGCTGTCGGGAGACAACGAGTTCCAGGTGTGGCGAACCGAGGCTGATTTCCGCGCTACCAGGGGTGACAATGCGACGGCATCCCTCGCAGCGCAAGAATGGCATCACACTGCTACAACATCCATCGAGGCGGTGCAATCAAGCGCGGACAAAGTGCATCTAGCCATAAACCAATCCAGACGCCGGGCTGATGGCACCGAATACAACGCCTTTCCGACGCTATGGATCTTCACCAAGATCGATGGGCGCTGGGGCGTTCAATTCCGCTCTTCATTCCTCTCGGATCCAAACTCGCCAAGCGGAAACGTTTCGGAATAAAGCTGCCAAGTTCCAGTTGACGTGGTGTCCACGTGACCGCGACGATTGTCATTCCGATCCTTCGGCGGAAGGAGAGGAATCTCGGAGTGACGGGACCAGCCCCATCACGGATTCCTCTCCATGCCACATCACTGGCAACCGATAAGTCATGGCCTTTATGCCGCGAATAAGCTCAGGCGCTTTGGACCTCGATCCTAGAGACCCTGCCCGGCTCGCCGCTCCCCTTATGTACCTGCACTTCAACCTCGTCGTCCGACGCGTCAACGTTGAAGTAGGGGACGCATCTGTTCTCCACAAAAGCTTTGATGGTTATCTCCGTGCATCCTTCGCCTTGGCTGGGACTGGCTGAGTTGAACAGTTTGATCTTGGTGCCCGGCTCGACCTCTAGCAATGTGCATGACAAAGCTTCGCCGTCCCCTATCGGAGCACCGGCTCGGCTTAAGTCGTATGTTTGAGAAAGAGTACTGGAAAGTTTGCCGATATAATGCTGAGTGGCTTCCGCACCCTCGTAAAAATTTATCATACCCATGTCAGGTTGCCTCCTGTATCTGTCTGCCCGCATTATGCCATGGGACCCTGCTTTAACGCACTAGACGTAGACCAACTCCTTCTCGAACCGCTAAGATTTGACCTCACGCGGGACTGTTCCTACAATAGCGGCGAACAGACTTGAACACGGGCCGTCCGCCCCAAACGCTCCGGTCCGTTCAGCAGTTGGTCTCGGACTGGCATCAGGGTAAGAGATGTCTAGCCACGAACCAACAATCGCAGCGAGGTAGATCCGAATATGCGAATCTTACTCATCGCCACCAACAAACACCAGAGATTAATGAGCCGAATGAACGCCTTCCCGGCGCCCATTGGCTTGGCCTACATCGCCGGGTATCTGGACCCGGAGCGGCACGACGTCAAGATTCTGGACCTGATGTTTTCTGAAGACTATCTGGACGAAACCGAAAGAGTGGTTCGGGAGTTCAAACCAGACCTCATCGGCATCTCCCTGCGCAACCTGGACAACGTCAGCTACATGGACCCCCAGTGGACGCTGCCGGGCACCAAAGAGGTTATCGACAAAGTTCGGTCCATCACCGAAGCGCCCATCGTATGCGGCGGGCCGGGCTTCAGCCTTCTCCCTGAGGCTTGCTTCGACTATCTGGAACCCGACTTGGGAGTGGCCGGTGACGGTGGGGAGAGTTTCGCCCAACTGGCTGAGGCCATGGAAAGCGGCGAGACCTATCTCAACATGCCCGGCTTGGTATATCGGGACGTCTCCGGATCCATCGTGCGGCAAGGACTGGCTTACTCCGAGTTCTCCAAGCCGCCCCGGTTGGACCAACTGGACATGGCCCGGTACGAGAAAGCGGGCTTCGGCATCGGCGTCGTGACCAAGCTGGGCAACGCATTCTCCAACTCCATAATCGCTGAGAACGACACTCGTTCCTGGCGGGTGCTGCGCCCCATCGAAGATGTCATAGACGATATTCGGGACCTGCAGGATCGCTACAACCTGCGCAAGATATTCTTCATCGATTCGGGGTTCAACGTCCCCCTGCCTTACGCCAAAGCCCTGTGTCGCTCCATCATGGACGCCGACCTCAAGGTCCATTGGAACAGCTACCTGGCTCCCGTTCCCGAGTCCTGCGACGACGAAGTGCTGGAACTGATGCGGGAAGCCGGTTCCGGCCTGGTCATCGTTACCAACAAGACCAAAGAAGACACGGAGCGGTTTAGCCTGGAAAGCCGGCTGGCTCCCCTCCGGGAAGTGTGCCAGCGCTGCGACAGAATCGGCATCAACTACACTGTTTCCCAGTCCTTCGGCGAGCCCGGAGAGACCCGAGAGACCGTTGAGGCCAAGCTAGCCTTTCTGAATGAGATCGAACCAGCACTGGCCAATCTGCGGGTGGGCGTTCGCATCCGTCCCGACTCGCCAACAGCGGACGCAGCCATAAAAGAGGGCATCATCAAGGACGAGAGCGATCTGATCGCTCCTTCCTTCTACATCGCTGAGCCGGTCAGAGACTGGATCGTAGACCGGCTCAAGGTTGAAGCCGAGGCCAACCCTCGCTGGAACGTAGTTTAGGGTTACTGAGACTAGCAAGAAGCTTAATTCACCCGGATGGAGAGTGTTATGGCACGAGTACCTAATGTGACCAGAGAAAGCATTCCTGAGACCCAGAGGGCCGTTTTTGACGAGATAGTGCAAGAGCGGGGCGAGATACCGACTGTCGGTCCCGGCTCGGTGATGTTCAACGCGCCGGAGGTGGCTAAACGGGCGTTGGATCTTGCATTGTTCTTGCGCACTGAAACATCGTTGGAGCCCCGGATACGGGAGCTTGGCATGCTCGTCGCGGCGCGGGAGAACGATTGCCAGTTCATCTGGAACGCCCACGCCCCGGCTGCCCGCCGAGCCGGATTGCGGGACGACATCGTCGACGCCCTGCGAGACAAGAAGGACCTACCCAACCTGGCGCCGGACGAATCCGCCGTGGTGGATATCGGAAGGGAGTTCTTCCGCACTCGTAAAGTCAGCCAGGGCGCCTTTGACGCCGCTATCGGTCAGTTCGGGGTTCTGGGCGTTACCGAACTTTGCAATCTCTTGGGTTGCTACGCCATGCTGGCCTTCAACGTCAACGCCTTTGGGGTTGGGTTGCCGGATGGTCATGCCGAGCAGGCACTGCCTATCTAGCGCACCCCCGGCTGGGGCTTCTACGCATGGGCCGAACTTCGAAGAGTAGTGTTGACCCATACATTCCCCGTGAGAGTTCTCAAACAAACCGGAATTCAGAACACTTCCATTGGGGATAATGACATTTAGGGATAATGTCATTCCGAGCGTAGAGAGGAATCTCGGGCATTCTANGCCAAACAGCTTCAGATTCCTCTCNTTCCGCCTAAGGAACGGAATGACATTTAGGCGGGCGGTTTGGAATGAAGTTTGCAAAATTAGAATCCGCTTGGAACAAGGAGGCACAACCATGCCGTACGGCGGCAACGATTGGCTCGCATTAACCCAAGAACCCACCCTGGAGCCGGAACTGCCCATCTGCGATCCCCATCACCATTTCTGGGACCTACGGGCAAGGAGCATTCCCTACCAGACGTATCTGCTTCACGAGCTGAACGCCGACATCTACAGTGGACATAACGTTCGCTCCACTGCCTTCGTTGAAGCGAATTCCATGTATCGCGTGGACGGTCCNGAAGAACTGCGCCCAGTTGGCGAAGTGGAGTTCGTACAGGGTCTGGCCGCTGCCAGCAATAGCGGCGTTTACGGTCCCAGCAGGGCGGCGGCGGCCATCGTCGGNCACGCCGACCTGAAGTTGGGGGACAAAGTGGCACCGGTCCTGGAAGCGTTGCAGGCCGCCAGCCCCAACCGGTTCAAAGGCATCCGGCACAACGTGACCTGGAACGTGGATCCCTCTTGGGAAAACCGGGAAACTCAGGGCGTCCTGGCCACCAGCCAGTTCCGGGAAGGGGCGAAAGTGCTGGCACGGATGGGATTGTCACTGGACACTATGCAATCTTTCCCCCAACTAACGGAGTTAGCGGACTTCGCCAAATCCGTACCAGAGTTAACCATCATCCTTAACCACATCGGTGGTCTCAGCCGAACGGGCATCTATGCCAACAAGGATGATGAGGTGCTACCGGTCTGGCGGGAAGGTATCGCCGCAGTGGCCGCCTGTCCCAATGTCGTCGTCAAGCTAGGCGGCTTGGGAATGCCCCGCATCGGATTCGGTTGGCACGCCCGGGAGGTTCCCATCGGATCGGAAGAACTGGCCGTGGCCATGTCGCCGTGGCTGACCTACTGCATCGAACAGTTCGGTCCGGACCGGTGCATGCTCGAGAGTAATTTCCCGCCGGACAAGGTGTCGTTCTCATACAACGTGATGTACAACGCCTTTAAGATTCTGACCCGAAGCTATTCGGCAACCGAACGCGCCGACATGCTTCACGACACCGCCGTCCGCGCGTACCGGATAGACGTATAATACGGAGCGTTGGCGTCTAGGATCAATCGTCGCAAGGACGATTGCCCAGCCCGGCATTCTGCTACTAATCAGGGAGGAAGTGCTTCAATGTCCCAAACCATGACTGGAAAACAGGCTCTGCTGGAGATGCTGAAAGCAGAGGGAGTGGAATATATCTTTGGCAATCCAGGGACCAGTGAAGGTCCGATTATAGATCTGCTGGGAGATTACCCGGAGTTCAAGTACATCCTCGCCTTGCAGGAAAGCGTCGCTGTGGGCATGGGGGAGTCCTACGCTAGGGCCACCGGGAAAGCGTCCTTCGTGGGCTTGCACGTGGACAGCGGGTTGGCCAACGGCATCGCCCTCATGTTGGACGCCTTGAACACCGGAACGCCTATGGTTGTGACCTCGGCCAATTACGACTCCCGCAAGGTCAATGAAGTTATGACCGACCTGGCTAACCTGGTGCGCCCCGTCACCAAATGGGCGGTGGAGTGTACCCTCCCCGACCAGATCCCGAGTGTAATCAGAAGGGCTTTCAACGAAGCCAACAGCCATCCCAAGGGCCCGGTGTACGTCGGTTTCTCCTCCAACGCTCTTGAGGCCACGGCGGAGATGAACATCGTACCCTCAAACAAGGTAGACGACGCTACCAGGCCAAGTCTGAAAGGCATTCAAGAAGCGGCGTCGCTGTTGGCCGCTGCCAAGTCGCCCATGATGATTGTGGGAGATCGGGTCTCCGACGATGGCGCGGTGGACCAAGCCGTTGAGCTGGCCGAATTGCTTGGCCTCCCGGTATTCCAGTCACGGGGCGCTGAGGTAGCCTTTCCCACAACCCATCCTCAGTTCATGGGCAACCACTCTCTGAGAGTCACATCCGACCGGGAAACACTGCAACAATCTGACGTAGTTCTGGCGATCGGCATGGATACTTTTGACGAATTGTTTTACTGGGGCGACGTAATATTGGGTCAGGACGCAAAGCTGATCCACATCGACCCGATTCACGGGCGGGTGGGCAGGTCTGAACCCACTGATGTAGGCATCATCTCCAATTGCCGCCTGGGTATCGAGGAGTTGATCGCGTCATTGAAACCGCAACTAACTCCCGCAAATGTCGACGAGATAAAAACCCGCCTCCAATCATCCGTCAATGGAGCAGTAGCAAAGCGGCGGGCCTTTGACGAGTCGGTGTCCGAGAAGTGGGACAGCCGTCCCATGACCCCCGCTAGGATGATGGATGAGCTATCCAAAGCCCTACCCGACAACGCCATCGTGGTAGACGATGCGATAAGCAACAGGGGCGCGCTGCGTCATTACTTCAAAGCAGAGAAGCGGGAAGACCTTGTCGGAGTTAGAGGACAGTCCATCGGCGGCGGTATCGGCGCGACCATAGGCACCCAATGCGCCTACCCCGATAGGCCCGTCTTTGGCATAATCGGTGATGGCAGCGCCATGATGACCATCCAAGGCCTGTGGACCGCCGCCAATGACAACATTCCGTGCATCTTCGTGATTTGCAACAACGGTATGTACCGAGTGCTCAAGGTTAACTTCAACGTCTATCAACGGGACATTCTCAAGCTATCGGAACCGGCCGGCAGCCAGCTTCCGTACTCTGATTTCCCCACCCCATTTGATATAGCGGCCATAGGCCGAAGCATGGGTGTCCACGGGGAAAGAATAGTCGCACCGGAGGAGATAGCTCCCGCAGTTGCCAGGGCCGTGGCCTCCGGCAAGCCAGCCGTTCTGGACATCGTTATAGACGGGTCTCTGTAATTTCGAAACCAAAATCGGAGTCAAGCCTTCGGCGAAGGGGCGCTAGGACCACGTATAGGCAGGATAAGCCTNTAACACTAGCCAAACCACTCCGATTCCTAGCACCGAGCCAATAAGAACGTGTAGCACGGACGAGATTACGTCCTGCGGCGGCTTAGATGAGGGCCGGGCGTCTTCAGTCCTTATATTTCGTGTTCTCCATCGGTATACGGCAAACCCGGACAATGCGCCTCCTATGGGGGAGAACATAGTGCCGTAGAACGTCAGGCCGAATGCGGAGATAGCTGCGTCCCGAAGAGCTTCCGGGAATATAGAAGACATGTTGTACGAAGTGGGTCCGGGAATAAAGCTTGGATCCCACATGTTCCTGAGGTCGAAGAGAATCAGGAGTATACCTACCCCCATACTTACCTAGACAGCNGGACCTACAGACGTCTCAGGAATAGGGCGTTCCGAATCGGTTCGAGTCCTGTTGGGCATTGGGGCGGAGGACGATGTTCCGGTGGCCCTGGTGTGGCTTAGGTCAGACAGATTCTCCGCAGGAACCGAATCATTTGCGGGCGGGTCTGACTCGACGGTAACCGCTGGTGTCGGATCGGCCTCCGATCCTACCTGGGGTTGTTCCGACACTTCCTCCGGAGCAGGCATGGGCTCTTCTGTCTCTATTGCGGTCTCGCCGGACTGGGCCTCAGGCTGCGCAGGGATAGGCTCAGCGGATTGGGCTCCTGTTTCCCCACCGGGTCTCTTCCACCCGGGTTATGACGTTCGACCTCTCCTGGGCGCTCATGCGCCTGCGNCCCCGTCGAAAGCTGGGATGGCCGTTCTTTTGAAGCGGTGGACCTCCAGGGAAAGGTCGGCAACCAGTTGTTTCAGATCGTGGTTATTCCGTCGTGGTTCTTCCGCTTGAGGTGTTCNATCTCCTGACGGGTGGCGTCTCTCACCGTGTCCCGGGNGAGANGCTCTTTCCCCGCTTCCATGAAGCATCCCCTNAGCTTGCCGAAGGGTCCTTGGTCCAGGCATAGANAACGCCTGGCTTGATNCCNTCTCGTCGGCAGAGGTCACTAACGNTCACTTCTCTTCGGAACCCTTCCAGGACGATGCGGATCTTGNCTTGCCGGATGAAAGTCTTGGTCTCTTGANTCNNGGNCTCTGCGGCTTGGCCTTGATCGATGTTGTTCTGAGACACTTCTGGCTCCTTTCTTGATGTGGATGATTCATACCCAACACCAGGGGTCCAAACCTACCACCACTCTCAGGTTTTTCTCCCCTTAAAAATGTCCCATCATCGCTGAACACCTACACTTGATGACCACAATACCTTGGGTTGTATATATGCCATTCGCTACTTGATTAAACAGTACGTATGTACTAATCTCTTGTCTACTCGCTTTAGCAGGAGACTGATATGTCAGAGTTGAACCCAGAAGACAGTTACCAACTTCGTAAACTTCAAATGGATGTAGACAAGAGAAGTCTGGAGTTACAGAAAGCCCAACAGGAGTTGGAACGGTCCTTACTGGAGATGGAACACAAATATGGGCT
>PANP01000085.1 GCA_002708395.1 Dehalococcoidia bacterium | reverse complement strand
CCGGGGAGTTTGCGATGATGAAAACCTCGGCGTTCATCATCAACTGCGCTCGTGGACCCATCATAGACGAAGATTCCCTGTACGCCGCCCTTCGCGACGGTCAGATCGGCGGCGCGGGATTGGACGTGATGGAAGTTGCCGCCCCGCCGGCGGATCATCCGCTATTCGCTCTGAATAACGTGCTGGTCACCCCCCACGTGGCCTTCCTGTCCCAGCAGTCGGTGTTGGAATTGGAAGTCCGCACCGCCCAGGCTACGGCCGATGTTCTGCAAGGGAAGATGCCGGAATTCCTGGTCAATCCGGCGGTGTTGCCCCACTCGCGGGTCAAGCTGGCATAGCCGTTCGCGCACGCACATTTCAGGCGTGGCGTTGACACCTTTGGGGTCTGGGTGTACGTTGCCGAAAGCGATGTCCTTGCCAAACAACATATTTCTCGTGGGATTCATGGCCTCGGGAAAAACCAATGTCGGCCGGATATTGTCCCGGCTTATCGGTTGGGAGTTTGTCGACGCTGACCTTGAGTTGGCGAAACGGACCGGGAGGTCGATCCCCGAGATTTTCCAAGAAGATGGCGAGGACGCCTTTCGAGACTTGGAACGATCTCTTATCAAAGAACTTGCCTCAGACTCGAAGAAAGTCATCGCCATGGGCGGTGGGGCTTTCGTAGCCCCGGATAATAGAGAGCAGTTGTTGACTCACGGTTTGGTGCTCTGCTTAAGGGCGGAACCGGAGACGATACATCGGCGCATCACTGAAGGCATGTTGGGCGGCGCGGAGTCCCGCCCCTTACTTGCCGGGACACCGCCGTTGGAACGCATCAAGGAATTACTGGGCGAAAGGACCGAATCTTATGCCAAAGCTCACCATACGATAGATACTGACTTCCTGACGACCGAGCAGGTCGCTCAAGAGGCGTTGAAACTGTTTAATGAATCGGATGCCGGAACTGGAGGATAAGTTTATGGCCGATGAGAATCTGGCCGCTGTAGTTAATCATGCGGGTGGCAGCTACCCCGTCGTCGCCGGATGGGGCATTCTTGACGACCTCGGACGACGACTTGTCGACCTAGGGCTTAAAGGTCCGGCTTACATAATCACCGACACCAACGTCATGAACCCCTACGGACGGCAAGCCCAGTTGGCGTTACAGAAATACGACATCGCTGCCCACATCTTCATCATTCCCGCCGGGGAGACCAGCAAGAGCTTCAGCCTAGTCCAGTCGATCTACGACTGGTTGGTGGAGCGCCGCGCCGAAAGAGGCCATCCCATAATCGCGGTTGGTGGAGGAGTGGTTGGCGACCTTGCGGGCTTCGTGGCCGCTACCTTCTTGCGGGGAGTCCCTTTCGTCCAAGTTCCCACCAGCATGGCCGCCATGGTGGATGCATCTATCGGTGGCAAAGTCGCGGTTAACCTGCCCCAAGCCAAGAACTTGGTCGGGGCTTTTTATCAGCCTAAGGGAGTATTTGCCGACGTCCAAGCCCTATCTACGTTGGGCAAGCGGGAGTTGGCCGAAGGCTGGGCCGAAGCGATAAAGCACGGCTTCATCCTAGATGCCGATCTGGTGGACACCTTCGAGAAAAACGCTGAGGCGTTGATGGAGGTTGAGCCGGAGATTTCCACCCAGGTGATCCGGCGCAGCATGGCAATCAAAGCTGAGATAGTCAGCCAGGATGAACGGGAAACTCTGGGCATACGGATCTTGCTGAACTACGGCCACACCATCGGCCACGCTTTGGAGGCATCCACGGAGTACGGACGCTTCTTCCACGGCGAGGGAGTGTCCGTAGGGATGATGGGCGCGGCCCGGATGGCGGAGCAGATGGGAATGATATCGGCGGAGTTGGTGGACCGCCAAGACCAACTTCTGCGCCGGTTCAACCTGCCCACCACTGCCGCTGGCGTGGACATTGACGGGATATTCCGAGCCATGTCCATGGACAAGAAAACCGAGGCTGGGTCCAACCGTTGGGTGATGCTTGAGGGTGTCGGCAAAGCGGTGGTCCGCCGTGACGTCCCCCGTGTCTTAGTTGAAGCCACTGTGAGGGAATTGATAGGTTAGTTGTCTGCGTTGTTTTCCGGACCCTTTACGGACTCGGCCTCCTGATTTCCTCGCCTGCCCATCTGGGCGTTTAACGCCATGCCCGCGATAACCAGGCAAATTAGTCCGCCGAACCCCAATAGCATCCAGTCCGCCGCCTTTGAAAGGTAATCCGCATTTGAAACAATATAGGAGGCCTGCTCCATCCCTACGGCGATGCTTCCGCTGAGGACGGTCAAACCGAACAGGATGCGGATGCGGGCGGGGTCCACCAACCTGTTGGCTGCAGTCCCCAGTTGAGCTCCAGCCGAGGCGGAAACCAGCATTATCGCCACCATCAGCAAGTCAACTTCGTTAGAGTAGGCTTTTATCAAAGTTCCCATCGACCCGGTAATAACGATCTGGAACAGGTCGGTGCCTATGGCTACCGTGGTGGGCACTCCCACCAAGAAAATCAGCATCGGCATGAGGATGGTCCCGCCGCCCGCCCCCAACAGACCGGCGAACAAACCAGTCGCCACTCCCGCCACCAGGGGGACAAACACNGAGATGNCCTTTATACCGGAAACAGGCAAGGAGANGTAGGTTGAAACGGTNCCGAANCCAGGGACTCGGACGGAATGAGGGGGGATTCGCATCGATTGAATGCGCCGGGCAAGTCCGGCCGTGGANACCTCTCCCTCTCCCTCTAGCTGCGCTTGTGGCCGCCGAGTCTTCAGAAAATCGTAAATAATGAAAATCGCCAGGATGGCCAAAACTACCACGTAGATATAGCGGATGGCCGATTCGACTACCCCGGCCGCAGAGAGTAATCGGATTATCGACTGAGCCAAGAACAGGGCCGGTATGGTACCGCATACCAACAATACCCCCAGCTTAACGTCTACGTTGCCCATGCGGCGGTGCTTTAGGGTGTTGATGATGGATGAGCCCATGATTAGCGTGAGTCCGGTGCCCACGGCAAACACGGGAGGGACCCCGAATACCAGCAAGCCTCCGGTGATAAGGAACCCGCCCCCAACGCCAAAAAAGCCGCTAAGAGTGCCCAGAATCAATCCCAGGAGTAGCAATAGTGGGAGGGGAACGACCACGCCGGCGTTGGGGAATAAAAGGTCCAAACTTACTGTACCCTCNGGCCCTTGCCGAACGGGCTGATGGTCGGAAGCAATCGAAAGATCGCTTCCCAGAAGAAAAATAGAACCAGGCTTATCACGGCCACGACAGCCATGACGAACAAAGCCCACAGCAGGGGGTAACTACTGCTGAGTGAAGTTAAAAACTCGCTGAATGCTTCGAACATGGTCTATGCCTACCGGNTCGTTATTGTTGCGTCCGGGGGGAGTGCCGGGATACCATACTCCCCGAATCACTCCGATTGGAATCGCTTGGCTCCTGAATCGCTAGTTCCCCCGGTCTCGAACCGCTTTCTGATAATATCACGTAAGACGCCCATTGGCCGGACAGCGGCGCATATCGGGTATATCCCTTGTGTGAGATGTGATTCTTGAGTTTTTCTTTCCGGTTGGACCATACGGACGGATTGGCCAGGGCTGGTGAGTTAATCACCTCACACGGCAACGTAGCCACCCCGGCTTTCATGGCTGTCGCCACTCAGGCCACGGTGAAAGGTCTCCTTCCAGAGGAGGTAGAGTCGCTGGGGGCAGAGATAGTGCTGTCCAACGCCTACCATCTCTACTTGAGGCCCGGTGTTGACGCTGTGGCGCGTCTGGGAGGGCTTCATCNCTTCATGGGTTGGTCCAAGCCCATCCTGACCGACAGCGGTGGTTTCCAGGCCTTCAGCATGGGTGCGTTGCGCAAGATTGANGAAGGCGGCATCCGGTTTCGCTCACACATAGACGGTAGCGAACACCGGTTNGGGCCGGAATTGGCCATCGCCAACCAGCGAGGTTTGGGTGCCGACATCATCATGTGCCTGGACCAGTGCATCGCCCACGGCGTTTCCAAAGACGAAGTTCGCCGGGCNATGGACCGGACTCACCGCTGGGCTCAGATATGCTACGACTCTCACCAGGCATCGGGCAAATCTGNCGAGCATGCCCTCTTCGGTATCGTTCAGGGNGGAGCGTTCTCGGATCTTCGGGATGAATCNGCTCTGCACATCACCGGGATTCCCTTCCCCGGCTACGCCATCGGCGGACTGGCGGTGGGCGAGTCTAAGGCCGAGCTATACCAGATCGCCGGACAGGTGGCGGGACGATTGCCCCAGGACAAACCCAGGTATCTGATGGGCGTGGGTTCTCCGGAAGACTTGGTGGAGTGCGTGGCCCGAGGTGTGGATATGTTCGACTGCGTGCTGCCCACCAGAGTAGCCCGTAACGGTGCTCTGTTCACCCGTACCGGACGAGTTGACATAACTAAGCGGAGATACGCAGATCAAGCCAAACCGCTGGATGAGGATTGCGACTGCTACGGGTGCCGGAATTTCTCCGCAGCTTATTTATGGCACCTGTTTAAGGCTAAGGAATTGCTAGCCTTGCGGCTGGCGACGATGCACAACTTGAGGTTCATTCTGAGGCTGATGAAAGATATGCGGGAAGCAATCCTCAAGGACCGCTTCGGCGACTTTCAGCGGGAATTCTGGGACGTATACCGCCCCACCGACGAAGCGGCGAGGCAGGCGCAGAAAGACAAGTGGCTGAAGGCTAGGGGAGGCTAATTGCCACCGGCNACGGCCGGCACGATGCTAACTTCGGCTCCGGAAGCTATCGCAGTTCCCAAACCGTCTAGAAAGCGGACATCCTCGCCGTCGACGTAGATGTTTACGAAGTAGCGCAACTCACCGTTCTCGTCCACCAACCGTTCTTTGAATCCGGGGTAGGCTCCATCCAACTTCTCTACCAAGTCACCCAAATTGGATGAATCCATCTCGACCTTGGATTCTCCTTTGGTCATGCGGCGCAGGGGGGTGGGTATTCGAACCGTGACAGTCATCAGGGGATGTCCTCCTAAAACTTAAACAGCAGTCAGGCCCCACGGCCTAACCCTCGATAACGTCTCCACTGACCGGGTCGACCCGCACTCCGATGGCGGCCACCCAGTCTAGTCCTCTTTGAATCTCCGTATCATCCCCGTCCAACTCAAGCACTACCCAACCCATATCTTCACGCACGTCGGCCCGGCGAATGTTGGTTACCAGATTAAATTCTTGACCCAGTCGATAGATTATCGGCTCTTTCACAAGCTGCGTCATAAACGTGAATTTGACCCGCTGCGTGCCCATCATTCATCATCCTCCCACCACTAAACCGCTTATACGCTGACCTATAACGTCTTCAAAGGCCCCCATGGAGGGTTTTATGTGCAGCGGGTTGACTACGTCTTCTACCGCTTCTTGCGTCTTCAACCCGTTGCCAGTTATGTAGACCACAGTCAACTCATCGGGTTTGATGGCCCCGCTGTCCGCCAGGTTCTTCAGAGCGGATACGGTGACTCCTCCGGCCGTTTCGGTGAAGATTCCTTCGGTTTCGGCCAGAAGCTTGATACCCTCAACAACGTCGTGTTCGGGGACAGCGTAAGCGGAACCGTTGGACTCGCGCAGTATACGGATCGCGTAGATGCCGTCGGCAGGATTGCCGATGGCCAGGGACTTGGCGATGGTGTCGGGCCGGACCGGAGATACGTGGGGGTTCCCGTTAGCCCAAGCGGTCACGATAGGAGCGCAGCCAACGGCTTGAGCCATGTGCATCTTGGTGGTCACGGCGGGATGGTGGACCGTGTTCTGGTCCTGTCCGAATGAGGACCCCGCAACGCCGTCCAGCAGGCCCAAGCAGGCCAGTTCGTTGAAGCCCTTCCATATCTTGGTGAACATGGCTCCGGAGGCGCTGGGGATGACGACATGATCGGGAACCCGCCATCCCAGTTGTTCGGCAACTTCGTAGCCAAGAGTCTTGCTGCCCTCGGCATAGTAGGGGCGCATGTTGATGTTTACGAAAGCCCAGGGGTAGTTGTCGGCGACTTCACTACAGAGGCGGTTGACCTCATCATAGGACCCTTCCACTGAAACCATGGTGGGTCCGTAGACGGCAGCGCCGATGACCTTGCCCCGTTCCAGATCCCAGGGGATAAACACAACTGCCTGGATACCGGCTCGGGCGGCATGGGCGGCTACACTGCAAGCCAGGTTCCCGGTTGAGGCGCAGGCGATGGTTTCAAAACCGAATTCCACGGCCTTGGTAGCGGCAACGGAAACAACCCGGTCCTTGAATGAGAAGGACGGGTTAACGCTGTCGTTCTTGATGTATAGGTTATTCAGACCCAGCTTTTTCCCAAGGTTGCGGGCCTTGATTAATGGAGTGTAGCCAGCCATGATATCCACCGGGTCGGTGCCTTCGGCCGGCAAAAGATCCTGGTACCGCCAGATGCTCAACGGGCCTTGGGCGATACGCTCGTGGCTAATGACATCGGAGATAGCATCGTAGTCGTAGACGACTTCCAGAGGACCGAAACAAAAGTCGCAAACATTGAGAGCTTCGGCAGGGTTATCTCTGCCGCACTCCCGGCANGTTAATCCGCTAACAAAAGCCACCTGGGACTGGACCTCCATAGACGAATCGGCACTATGCATAGATAGTGGGGGATGGCAGTGATACTATCAAAGGGCATGGGGGTTGTCAACCTGATTAGCCTCGTCCCAGGCACGAATCACCAGAACCGGCGGCCCCGCAATGGGTGATATAATTTATCGGCGATGCCTGGGACTTACGCCTGCCGACCTTTGGTTCGCGTTATTGCCGGAAGCATCGCACTACTTCTAAGTTGAATATTTTCATGCGTGATCACTAGTAAACTTTCGCCTCGCTATCGGTTTAGATCGTGCGGATCGACACCGCCTAATCGTTACCTATTTGGAGAGGAATTGCTTCAGACCCGGAATCTAGTCGCCCTCATGCAGCGGTACTCCATCTTCCTAATCTTGGGTGTCTTCGCTGGGATGCTCGCCGCCAACATCGGGCCTCATTGGTACGAAGAGATTGTGGACTACCACGTCTTCGGCGACAGCGCCGTTCTGTTCGGGCACACAATCACCGCACACTTCCTGATCAACAGCATTTTCATGGTCTTTTTCTTTGGGGTCGCAACTAAAGAAATCACTGAATCGATATTGCCCGGCGGAGCCTTAAACCCGGTCAATAAGGCTATCAATCCGATACTGGGAACAATTGGTGGGGTGCTAGGACCGGCGGGGATGTACCTCCTATTGGCGTTCGTGTTCTACGGAGGCACGGCAGATTTTGGAACAGTTGCCAACGGCTGGGCCATTCCCACGGCAACTGACATCGCTTTGGCGTGGCTGGTGGCCCGGCTGGTGTTCGGCCAGCGGCATCCGGCAGTCAACTTCCTGCTGCTTCTGGCAGTGGCTGATGATGGGATTGGGCTGGGCATCATCGCAGTGTTCTACCCGGACCCGGATCTCCCGGTGATGCCCGCGTGGCTGCTGGTGACCGCCGCTGGCATGGGGGCCGCCTTCGCCATGCGCCGGTTGGGTGTTTCCTCGTGGGTCCCCTATATAGCGATCGCGGGGACCCTTAGTTGGATCGGCCTCATCAAGGCGTCGATTGAACCGGCATTAGCGCTTGTGCCCATCGTGCCTTTCCTTCCTTACAGCGTTGGGACCATGCACGTTCCGGTGGAGCATGGCCCAGCGGAAGCGAAAACCGATGGCGAGATAATTTCAGAAGGAATCGCTGGCGCTCACGATAGCAACAGCCCTCTGGAACTGTTCGAGAAGCAACTCAAGCTCTTTGTGGACGTTGGTCTATTTTTCTTTGCTTTCGTCAATGCCGGGGTGGCGTTCGGGTTTATCGGTCAGGTCACTATCATCGTTCTCCTGTCGCTAATAGTCGGCAAAACCGTTGGCNTCACTCTTTTCTCTTGGATAGCCGTCAGATTGGGCTTTCCCCTACCCACTGGCATGGGCATCAGACACCTGGCGGTAACGGGGTTGATTGCCGGAATAGGGTTGACGGTGGCCTTATTCGTCGCTGGTAAAGCGTTTACCGGTCCTCCCTTTCAGGACCCGGCCAAGATGGGAGCGGTGCTCAGCGGAGGAGTGGCGCTGCTTGCCCTGGCGGCCGGAGCGGCGCTCAAGGTGAAGGGATCGAATGATTCGGATTGAGNCTGCGATGATATACTTGGGATGAAAAGCTATCAGCCATCAACTCTCAGCTAGAGTATCCACGCATGTATCTACGAATGCCAGAGTTCTGAAAGTACTCCGAAGCTGACTGCGGATAGCTGAAAACTGATTGCGAATAAAGGTGGTTGAAATGATTGGAGTTCTGACCCATCACTGGGCCAAATCTGACAAGATAGAAGAAGCAAAGAAGTTGCTGGACGGCAACGGATTGGCTCAAAGCAAAGCTCCCGGTTTTGGCAGCCGGGAAACTCTCTACTCGATAGAAGACGCGACGAAGATTACTACCCTGGTTACCTGGGATAGTAACGATATCTACGACGCCTGGCGTGCTAGTCCCGAACGGACCGTGGCCATGGCCGGGGCCGGCGACCTCTGGTCACAGCCTCCCGAATCGGAGCGGTTCGAAGTAGCCAGCTAGTCTACAACTGGCTCGACACCGGCGGGAATAGACACCAATGGGGTTTGTATTCCGTTCACNCTGGCTTCCGGCTGTTCCTGAATACCGTTCAGCGATGTTGTCGCAACAGCAATTGCCGGAAGTGGCTTTGTCTCCTCTACTTCGGAGGCGGGGGGTTGCGGGCTTGCTAAATGAATCTCGTTCCCTTGTGCTACGAATGACTGGCTATCGGGAATGGACTTTAGCCCGTAGGTAATGAGAATTCCAGCCATGGATACCACAAGAGCGGTGAAAGTCATCTCAAGACCTCTGTCACCGCCGGCAATCATGGCTCGAAGTAGCTACGATACTCCCATCCCCAACAAAAACCCCACACTTATACCTACGCAGATTATCACCAGAAACCTGGTTCTTCGCATAATTGACCTCGATTGGATCGAAGGTTCTGTCGTGGGGACCAAACGACCTGTGCACCTCAACCTTCCAGCCAGATTATCCATGAGCAACAAGCAGGGGATGCCCACTACGGGACAGTACTTATTGCCCCATTAAACCGNGTTCGCTTATTTGAAACATCTCCGNTTCGAACTCGGTAANAGCNCCGGTATTCAAGCTCTGCCAATCTTGAATTCAAAAAGAAAATACCCCCGGAGNNNCTCCGGGGGTATTTTCTTTTGCGCTTGCTGAATGCGATCAGGCTATANCCGGTGAATCACCGGAGCGTTCTAGCTCAGGTATTTGCCGTACCACTTGAAGACTTCGCCCCAAGCTTCTACGCAGGCTGCCTGGGCGTAGCTGGGACGGTCCACGGCGAAGAAGCCGTGTCCGGCGTTGTCGTACCGGTGGAATTCGTAGGTCTTGTTATTAGCTTTGAGGGCCGCCTCAAGCACATTTACTTCTTCCGGAGTGGGCCTGGCGTCATCGTTGCCGAATATGCCCAACATGGGGGTGTTCATGTCGGCGATGAAATCGATGGGGGATTTCGGCATGGCCGGCGTGGCGGGCTCACTGTCCCGGGGGGTTACGCCGCCGCCCCAGCAGTTCACTGCGGCATCGACGCCCTTTAGTGTGCAGGCGCCCAAGACAACCTGACGGCCGCCGGAGCAGAATCCGATGATGCCAACTTTGCCGTTGGTGTAGGGCAACGTCCGCAGGTAGTCGATGGCTGCCTGAACATCGCCCATGGTGCGGGCGTCGGGCATCCCGCCGGCGTCACGGATGCTGGCGCTGTTATCCTGGGGAGTCGCTTGACCCTGCCGGAAATGCAGGTTGGGCGATATAGTGGTGTAGCCGTTGTAGGCTAGTTTCCGCGCCATCTCTTTGGACGCTTCGTCCCAGCCCGGCATGTGGTGAATCAGTACCACGGCGCCGGTGGGGCCCGCGCCCAGGGGGCGTGCCAGATAGGCGTCGATCTGGGTGCCTTCGTGCCCGTTGATAAGTACGGTTTCCGCTAGCATTCCTTCGTAATTGGCCATGAGTTCCCTCCTCCTGTAATCCTGTGCTTTTTAATGGGGTATCCGTGTCTGATTCGGCGTCGCCCACCGCCGAGCGTTGGCGTGAACACTACTACCTTGAGACTGGAGTGTCAACCGGCGCGGTGATTATTGAGGCACGGCCTACCAGATGCAACCCGTTCCCATCGTCTGGGCTTCCTTCGCCAGAGAAACCAGGATGTCCCGGTGTTGTCCGTCCCTGGTCCAGGCGACGGCCAGCCCTTCTCTTATCAAAATCTCGTCGATACTGTTTCCCGATTCGGTGTACACGTAGAGGAGAAGCCGTCCGCCCCGGTCTTGGGCTCTGGGACCCGGCTCTACCCGAACCTGACTCCCTGCTAGGCTGCGCAACCGGTTAGTGGCTTCTTTGAAGCAAGCCTTTCCTCTTTCCGGGGTGTCGACGCCGAACAACCTGACCCGNCTGGATGGCGTATCAAAGGTGTCGCCGTCGATGACTCTCTGCACTGACATCGTTCGGCAGTCGATACAGCGCAGCATCGTCTGTTCCTCGGCAGGCGTCGGAACCGTAGAACAGGCTGCCAAAAGCAGGGCTATGCAGGCCATCAGAAACAATCTAACCATGGCGAGCCCCTACTACCTAGCTTCTGGCTCTAGCCTCCAATATCGAGACAATTGGTATGACTAGGCGAACGTTCTTCCGGTGCCTGCTGGCCCTCCGGCGACATCGGGCCAGATGCCGTCCTCGGGTATGCGGACGATGCGGTCGACGTAGATCCCAGGAGTCTGGATCTGGTCCGGGTCCAATTCACCGGGAGCGACGATGTCGTTCTCCACTTCTACTATGGTGATGGTGGCCGCCATAGCCATGATGGGGTTGAAATTGCGTTGGGCCAAGCGGAACTGTAGGTTGCCCAAAGTGTCGGCTTTCCAGGCTCGGATGAAAGCGTAATCGGCGGGCAGCGGGTGTTCCAGAACGTAAGTCCTGCCGTTAATCTCCCGATGCTCCTTCCCCTCGGCCAACTCGGTTCCCACGCTGGTGGGAGTGAAGAACCCGCCGATACCCGCACCGGCGCAGCGGATACGCTCAGCCATCGTACCTTGGGGCACTAATTCAGCTTCGATCTCATCATCGGCATACATCTTGGCGAAGGGAGTCACCCGGGAAGGGTGGGTGGGCGCAGTGAACGCGCAAATCATCTTCTTAACTTGGCCGGCTTCGATCAGCGTCCCCACATCGACTCTGCCGTCGGTTCCGCCGTGGCCATTGGATATCCCGGTAAGGCCCTTGGGCCCCAACCGGTGCAGGGCTGCAATCAGGTTCTGAGGAGAGCCGATGCCGCCAAATCCGGGAAACATTATGGTAGAGCCGTCGGGAATGCCCGCTACGGCTTGGTCAAAAGTCTCGTAAATCTTGTTCTTCACTGATAAATTCTCCGTTTATACACTTGAAAACACAGTTCCGGGCAAAGTTTATAACGAGGGTGAGTGTATTTGCATAGGCGTGGGCTGTCAACGATTGACGCGGCGATGGAACGGTCCCGTCGTCTAGCCCACCTTTCGTAAGGATGGTTGGGGGATTCCCCCAGCTCAGCCACCCTCCCCTTCAGCCAACGCCTGAAACACCTTCTCCGCCGTGATGGGCAAGTGCTTAATACGCGCTCCCACGGCGTCACGGACCGCATTGGCGATGGCCGGGGCGATAGCTCCGCACGGGTTTTCTCCGATGCCCTTGGCGTTGTAGGGGCCAGGACCGGAATCGGACTCCAGCACCACCGTTATTAACTCCGGTATATCTTTGATGCAAGGTATCTTGTACTCGCCGAAAGTGGTGCTGGTTACCCGGCCTTCGTCCACGACCAGCTCTTCCGACAGGGCGTAACCGATGCCCTGGATGATTGAGCCGTCTATCTGCCCCTGGTGGTCCACCGGATTCAGGATCTTACCCGAGTCATGGGCCGTGGTGAAGCGCAGAACCTTAACCTCTCCAGTTTCGGGGTCCACCTGAACTTCAGCGACCTGGGCGGTGAATGAACTGACCGGCGCCGGTGACGGGTCCCGCACGTGCCCGGTGCCTACCACCTGACGGTTCAACCGTTGCAGCACGTCTGACCACGGCTGATGGCCGCCGGAATCCTGCCGTACAATCTCCAGCCCTCTTAATGACATCTGCTCTTCGGGCCAGCCGAGAAGGTCTGCGCCCACACTTATAAGCTCTTGGGCTGCAGCCCGCGCCGCTCGGTAGGCGGCCAGTCCCGCCACCCGGGTCACCCGGCTGCCGCCCACGCCGGTATCGAAGGGAACGCCGTCGGTGTCCCAGACTTCGACCTGGATAGCGTCAACCGGCAGACCAAGTTCTTCGCCGACTATCTGCCGCAGCAGGGTGTAAGTGCCGGTGCCGGGCTCGAATATAGCGGTATGCACCACTACCGAGCCGTCGGGATTCAGCGTTACCGACGCATGAGACTCGCCGCCTGCCGTAGGACGGTCGGACATCGCGACGCCGCGGCCGATGTTGGGGCCTTTGTGCGTCCGGTAGCCCGAGGCGGTTACCGCGGCTTCCAGCGTTTCTTGGGCACGAACGTTCTCGAATACGTTCCCCAGTGGGTTCTCGTCGCCATGTTGAAGCACGTTCTTCATGCGGAGGTCCAGAGGGTCCATGCCCAGTTGCCGGGCAATCTCGTCCATGTGGGACTCGGAGGCGAAGACCGTCTGAGGCTCGCCGGGGGCGCGCATGAATCCTCCGGGCACCGTGTTGGTGTAGACCTGTACTCCTTCCAATAGAACGTGGGGAATCCGGTATGGCCCGCCCGCCTTGGCCGCCCCGCCCAGGTTCACTCCGGGCGCAGGCTTGAAACCACCGTAGGCTCCGCTGTTGAAATAGACGTGGGATTCTTGGGCGACCAGCGTTCCATCCCGCATAACCCCAGTCTTGAGTTGAATCACGGCGGCGTGGCGGGGGTTGCCAGACGTAAATTCCTCGATGTAGTCCATGGCCATCTTCACCGGGCGTCCGGTNCGGTTGGCCAGGTAATACGCCAGAGGGATGTCCATGGGTGAGCCTTTCCCNCCAAAATCGCCGCCGATGCTGACGGGATTTATCAGGATACGCTCCTCCGGAAGCCCCCAGGCTGCGGACAGTTGTTGCTTCACGGCGTAAGGGACTTTGCTGGACGCCCACACCTGCACCCGGCCAGCGTCGTCGATCCAGACCAAGCAGGTGTGGCTTTCCAGGTAACCCTGGTGCTGTCTAGCCACGGTGAAAGTGTTCTCCACTATGACGTCGGCCTGGGCAAACCCCACGGCCACGTCGCCCTTGCCCCAAGTGTCCCGCACGAAGGCGTTGGTCACAGTATCCAAGGGGCGCGGCAGGCCGGTGTAGCTGTTGACGTCGGGATGGAGGATGGGGGCGTTCGGTTCCAGAGCGTCAAGAGGATCGTAGACGGCTGGAAGCTCTTCGTATTCAATCTCGATGCGTAGAAGAGCTTCTTCGGCGGCGTCCCGGTCCACTGCGGCGACAGCGGCGACGCGCTCACCGGCGAACCGGACCCGGTCTTCGGCCAGTACCGGCACGTCGTACAAGCGCCGCCCGTACCTAACGCCTCTCAGGTCTGCGCCGGTTAGCACCGCCATGACCCCAGGTACTTGTTGGGCGGCTGAGGCGTCGATATGGGTGATTCGAGCGTGGGGGAAGGGACTTCGCAGCACCCGGCCCCACAGCGTGCCTGGCAACGTCAGGTCTGCCGTATACTGCTCGCCGCCCGTAACTTTGCTCTCGCCTTCCATTCGAGGGGTTGAACGACCGATATTGCTGTATGAAACCACGCCTAACCTCCTAGCAATCCAGGGTCCGAGGAAGCATAATCCATCAGACAAAAGGTGTCCAGAAAGCTTTGTCTCCGGCTCACGAGTGGAGAAGATTTTTGGAACCCTACCACTGAGAAGGAACGATGACTGTAAACAATGCCGAGTCAGGCGGGATCGATCCCACGGTGCGCTTCGGTCTGTTCGACTGGATCGATACCAACGGGATGGAGACTGCCGACCTTTACGAGCAGCGGCTAAAGTATCTGGAGTTCGCCGACCAAGCCGGATTTTATTGCTATCACCTGGCGGAGCATCACGCCACGCCCCTGAGCATGGCGACGTCGCCGGGACTGTTCCTGGCGGCGGCGGCCCAGCGCACAAGCCGCATCAGGTTAGGCCCGCTGGTGTATCTGTTACCGCTCTACGACCCGTTGCGGCTGACTCAGGAGATCTGCATGTTGGACCACCTGAGCAAGGGCCGGATGGAGTTGGGAGTGGGCCGGGGAGTTTCACCCTACGAGTTGGCCTTCTTCAACGTGGATCGGGAAACATCCAGAACCATGTACCAGGAGGCGCTGTCCGCCATCCTGCCAGGACTGGCGGAAGGCAAAGTCTCCGCGCAAGGAAAGCACTATTCCATCAACGATGTTCAGGTTCACCTACGGCCATTCCAGCGGCCCTACCCGCCGCTGTGGTACCCCACCGACAACCCCGACTCCATCAAGTGGCTGGCCCAAGAGGGAATCAACACCGTCACCCACTACGCGCCGATAAACGTGGTGAGGGAACTGTTCGATCTGTACAAGAGTGAGTGGGAGAAGAACCGACATAGGGAAGGACGCATGAACGGACACGAGCCTGACCCGAAGCTGGGCATCGTTCGCCACGTCTACGTGGCCGACACCGACGAAAGGGCGCTGTCAGAGGCTAAGGCCGGCTTCACCGGCTTCATCCACAACTTCAACTACTTGAGAAACGAGCACGGCGACTCCAGCGGCAGAGCCAATTATCTAGAGGACTTNGAGGGCCGCATGGCCGACGGCCTGCACATCGTGGGTTCCCCAACCAGCGTGTCGGCGCAGATCAAGTCGCAGGTTGACGCCACGGGCTGCAACTACGTCCTTGGCTCCTTCTTCTTTGGCTCGCTCACCTTCGAGCAGACCATGGAGTCGATGCGGCTATTCTCGCAAGAGGTCATGCCGGCATTTGCCTAAGTGCCTAAGGATGGACTTTGGATATACGATGCCATAAGTTGCCCCACTGGGTACTGTGAACTACGCCGCACGATAGATTCATGAGGTTTGCAGTAGGTTGCGCCGTGGAGCAACTTATGGCCCATTGCACGCTCGTGTCCGGCAATTTGTCAACTAACTATGTTCGCAGAATGCCGTCGTGCCGAGCCTATCCGTCCGTTACCGCGATGGCCTGCACTTCCACCATCATCTCCGCCCGCGCCAGCGAGTCTATGCCGATCAGGGCGCTGCAGGGGAACCCTTGGGTGAAAAACTCTTTTCTGAGTTGGGTGAAGTGGGTTCCGTACTGCATGTCTTTGATGAACACCGTCATGGTGACGATATCGTCCAGGGTTCCTCCGGCCCTAGCTAGAGTTGCCCGGATGCGCTCGAAGGTGGCCCGCACCTGTCCGTCGAAGTCACCTGCCAACGACTTTCCGGTATCGTCGGTCGTAGCTCCTACACCCGCTAGGTAGATGGTCGTTACGCCGGTGACTTTTATAGCGGGTGAATAGCTTCGCTCGGATTGCGCAGCGTCTGCGAAATACTCTTTAGGCATGTCTTGTTCCTCCATCGCGAAAGTGGGCTGCACCGGACCGATGTGGCCGGGAATGTACCATGCTCGGTCCGGTAGCTCAAGTGGACTTTACCAGTGATTCGGGATGGTACTATGGGCGTGACCTCAATGACTGATGGAGGCATGAATCCATGGAAATCATGGATGGGATACACCAGATAACATTGGGCGGCGACGGTTCTTCCGGCAGTCACCCCACTGTCAGCGCCTACTACGTTCAAGGAATGGACTATGGGGTCTTCATCGATGCCGGTTTCCCCGACGAGGAGCGTACCCGTCCTCTTCTGGACTACTGGCGGGACACTTTGGGCAGCCCAAAAACAGAGTGGATCTTCGTAACTCACCGCCACTACGAACATGGGGGCGGTGTCAAGCTGGTAAAAGAAACTACCGGAGCTCAAGTGGCTGTCGGCGCAGGCGATGCCGAAGCCGTGGATGCTGACATTGGACAAGGAAGCAAGGTTGTGGACAAACCGCTTCACGGGGATGAAGTCTTCGACTTGGGAGGTAGGCACTTAAGGGCGGTCGCCACCCCCGGTCATACTCTAGGCACCTTCTGCTACCTGTTGGAGGAGGAGGGAATACTGTTCACCGGAGACCACATCATGGGGCAGGGCACCGTTGTCGTGCGGACCGACGAAGGCGGCCGCATGACGGAACACATCGATTCGTTGCGGAAACTGCTGGACCTGGACCTCAAGACTGTTCTCTCCGGACACGGTCCCGTAATGAACGACCCATTGGCCAAGATTCCTGATCTGGTCCGGCACCGGTTGGAGAGGGACGAGCAGATACTGGGGATGCTGCGTGAGGGGACGAACCATGTCGACGATCTGGTATCGCGGATCTATGGGGAGACGAGCGAGCGCCTAGGATTCCTGGCGCGCCACCAAGTGGTGGCCCACCTCAAGAAGCTGGAAGAGGACGGACGGGCCATCGCGGCAGACCAGGCAGACACTTACCGGCCGGCTTGAACACGGCGCAGCGAGTGATCCTACGGCGACGGCAAGGTAGGATTATTCGTCGTCTTGGTGGTAAGAGTCGACGAGGTTCTTGAAGTCCCTAACTTCCAGGCAGTGCTGGCATGTTCCCTGGCTAACCGGACCGTTGGCGGGTTCGATCACCCAGTAATGGGCACACACAGGGCCAGCTTCGACCAGGGAGGACTCGATCGCGGCTTCGGCGACAACTGCCTCGGCTTCCTCGACTGCTTGTTCCATTTCCCTGACTGCGATGGTTGTCATGGTCTCGCTCCTATATGAGTTCAATCAACGTTACTCCGTGGGCATCCTTTGCGGCATCACCCTTTCGGGCGATTTTTTAGATGACAAAAGGGCTAGTCATCATTAACGCCGTAACCCTTACCTCCTATTCACCGCCGGTCAGGATTGTTAAAGCCATAAACCGGTTGCGGCTTGACTGAAAAAACGCATCAACTCTTCTGCCCATCGTATATAATTCGTCGAATGAACCATGAACTACCCAAACTGCGCCCCCTTAGTCTCCACTGGATCAATTACCAGGGAGAGGAAGTTCTTTCCATCCAGGACCCACTCCGGTTGGGAGAAGGCTACTTCATGGTGCCTCGTCCCATCGCCCCGATGCTGACGATGTTGGACGGTACTCGGGACGGGAATGCCCTTCGCACGGGGTTTCTCCTTCGCACCGGGATACAATTAGAATCCAGCCAGGTAGATGCCTTTATTCAGAGCCTGGACGACGCTTTTCTGCTGGAGAACGAACGATTCCAGGGTGCACTGGTTAAAGTGATGGACCACTACCGGTCGGGTCCGTTCCGTCCGTCGTCTTTGGCAGGAGGAGCGTATCCCGGTAACCCTGACGACCTGCGGGAGGCCTTGGACGGTTATTGCAGCAATGCCAATGCTGATAGTCAGGGACTGGTCCGCAACGATGGCAATCATTCCTCCGGACGGATCGTAGGGTTAATCAGCCCCCACATCGACTACAACCGGGGATGGCGCACCTACGCCGAAACGTGGCAGCTGGCCAAGTCGGCGGTCGAGGATGCGGACCTTATTATTCTGCTGGGCACCGACCACTCCGGAAGCCCCGGAAAACTGACCCTGACTCGGCAAGATTACGCCACGCCATGGGGCCAATTACCGACGGACACGAGCCTGGTAGACGGCTTGGTGGAGATTCTTGGCGAGGAAGAGGCCTTCCGGGAAGAGGTCCACCACATCGGCGAACATTCGGTGGAATTGGCATCGGTGTGGCTGCACTACTTCGCCGATGGCAAGCCCAAACGCCTGCTCCCGATTCTCTGCGGTGTGGACGAAAACCTGATGGAGAACGGAGAGGGAAACAACACTCGCCTCCAAGAAGCCTTGTCCTATCTGTCCAAGGTGGTGGCGGAGCAAAACACCCTAGTAGTCGCGGCCGGCGACCTTAGCCATGTCGGTCCCGCCTTTAGCGACACCCTGCCCCTGGATATAACGGCTAAAGCCCGTATCCGGGAGANCGACCAGGAATGGTTGGAAGCAGCCTGCACCGGGAACGGCGAACGATTGGCGGAACACATGCGCACCCAGGGAGACACCACCAGGATCTGTGGCGCTTCGCCCATCCACTACATGCTGGAGATACTGCCTGAAACTAAAGGCGAAGTGGTGGCCTACGATCAATGCCCCGCCGACGACCGATTCGGCTCCGTGGTCTCGATAGCTGGGGTGTTGTTTACTGAGTGAGCGGATCTGGCCTGCCTATGACGGTGGCTCGGCGTAGGAAAGGAATGACTGGCCCACGACGAGGTTGAGGCTAAATCCAGCTAAACCACCGATCGAAACAAACCGGCTAGAACTCGGCGACAACCTACGTAATAACCTGCGCTACAAAGTGCGGTGTGTCTGATTTTATAATTGTCATGGGTGTTATCGCCGTCGTTCTGACGGTCTCCGCCTTGGCGTCGGGGTTGGTTGAGCGTTCTCCCCTGTCGTTCCCGATGATGTTCCTAGGCTTGGGCTTCTTGCTTGGCCGCGGCGGTCTGGGGGCGATAGACATCGGGCCCCCCACTCCCTTCTTGGAAGTTGTCGCCACTTTGACCTTAGCCCTAGTGTTATTCCTTGACGCAGTAAAGCTGCAGATCGGAGAACTGGGCAAGGGATGGCTGGTCCCAGCCTTGATATTGGGTCCCGGCACCGGGATTATCATCGGGCTTGGTGCAGTGGCCTTGGCCCTCCTATTGGGCTTCCCTTGGCTGATGGCGTTCATCGGCGGGGCGNTTCTTTCGNGCATCCTAGGCTCGGTGTCCCTTGGGCCGGCGCTGATTCTGGCGGCATTGATTATCTTCCTTATCCGCCCGCCGGTGCTGGCGCTTGTGTTGTCCCGAGCCGAGGTGAGTTGGGAAGCTCGGGCATTCGTTGCTTGGTTCGGTCCAAGAGGCTTGAACTCACTGCTGTTGACGTTACTGGTCGTCCAGGCGGGAATCCCCGGCTCTGAGTTGCTGCTGGCGACCATCGGTGTGGTTGTGCTGGCCTCGGTCACGATCCATGGAGCGACGGCTACTCCCTTTGGCGCGTGGTACGGGCGCAAAGCTGCCGAGGAAATTTTGGACGAGGAGCGGGAGGCTACCGTTGCCGGATTATTTGGACAGCACGAGAGTGAAGTTCCGAGAATCTCCATCGACGAACTGGTTGAGTTTATGGCCAGTCCGGAGGCGCCGATGATTAATGATGTGCGGGCTCGGGCTAGCTACGAGCCCGATAAAGCTGAGATTCCGGGCAGCATACGGGTGTTGCCCGACGAAGTGCTGGAATGGGCCGCCGACTGCCCGGACGATAAGTTTGTGGTGGCTCATTGCGGTTGAGACGATGAAGCAACAAGCGCCCGCGCGGCGCATCAACTCCGTCGGCGGGGAATCGACGCCGTGGCCCTCCAAGGAGGGTTCGGCGACTGGCGTGCCCAGTATCCGGTTGACCCAATCGGCGCGGCAGCCTGACCTGA
>PANP01000084.1:10592-14744 GCA_002708395.1 Dehalococcoidia bacterium | reverse complement strand
GAATCGTCGTCCAGGTTTAGCTTGGCGTCCAACGCGACCAACTCGCCTTGGCCGGTCACTATCAAGGGATTAATCTCTACTAGAGAGCAATCCAACTCCGTAAATACCTTGTACAGGGCATTCATTATCCGGGTTGCTGATTGGGCGGAGGGTCCCGTTAATCCCAACTTGGCGGTAAGCCGACGGGTTTGGAATGGCATGAGGCCAAGAATCGGGGACAGTGGTTCCATGTAGATGTCCTGGGGCCGGGTAGCGGCTACCTCTTCGATATCCATGCCGCCAGCGCTGCTTGCCAACATTATGGGGCCACGAAAATCCCTGTCGATGGTAATCGCCAGGTACAGTTCCCGGTCGATGTCGGCAAGCTCCTCAACCAACACATGGCTTACGGGAGCGCCTTCCGGTCCGGTCTGATGAGTGACGAGGTTGCTGCCCAACATGGCAGCGGCGGCTGGGCGTGCCTCATCCGGGGAATTCACTACCTTGATGCCGCCGCCCTGGCCCCTGCCCCCAGCATGGACCTGGGCTTTCAACACTGCTTTTCCCCCAAGGTCTTGAGTGGCTTGACCGGCCTCTTCAGCGCTGCTAGCCAATCGGCTCGAGGGAACGTTGATACCGTAACGAGCGAGGACCTCTTTGGCCTGATACTCGTGAATCTTCATTGACTCTCCTGGTCTACTTCATCCCAGACAACCCCTCATCCGTCAGCCGGAAGAGGCCAGGGAGTTATTGGAATCCTATGCCCATCCCGGCAGGTTTTCCGGGCATCACGGGATAGACCTACTGCTTAGCGGAGCCCTGCTGGCCCGGAGGTTCCTGCAAGAACTTGAATAGGTCGGTGTCCGACGAAAGAATGACGGTGGTTCGTTGATTCAGGAACTTCTGGTAAGACTCAAGACTGCGCCGGAAAGCGAAGAACTCTGGGTCCTGGTTCAGAGCGTCGGCCAAGATTCGGATTGCCTCAGCTTCCCCTCGACCCCGAACTTCGTTGCCGGTCCGTTCTGCTTCGGCTAGGATAATCTCCCGCTGTTTGTTTGCCTGAGCGCGAATCTTCAGATCCTCTTCCTCACCTTCGGAGCGGAAGCGGGTGGCGATGCGGTTACGCTCTGCCCTCATCCTGTTGTAGATGGCGTCCTGTACACGGTCGGAGAAGTCAGCTCGTTTCATTCTAACGTCAATCATTTCAACGCCGAATTGGCCTTCTTTCACTCGAGCCTTGGAAGCTTCAAAAACATTTTCCAGCAGCTCTGACCTAGACTCACTGGCTTCGATTATGGGCAAGCCATCCTCATCGATGACCGGGACTCCGTTGGCGTCCAGGACGCGCTCTGCGCCGATGATTTGGGTCCTGGAGCTGCGGGCAATCTCGTCCCGTAAGCTGGAGGTTACGATGTCTCCAAGGCGGGTCCGGGCTGTATTCTCGGTTTGCAAAGTCTTAAAGAACTGTAGAGGGTCTACGATGCGGTACCGGGCATAGGAGTCGATCGTCATGTTCTGCTTATCGATGTCGGGCATCGATACCGCTGGTGCGTCGATACGCAGCACGCGTTTATCGAAGCTCAGCGCAGTGTCTACGAAAGGCGCTTTGAGGTATATGCCGGGATTCTTACTGACGGTCTGAGGGTCACCGAACCGGGTTATAAGAACCTGCTCAGTGACGTCGACCACATATAGCGATTGGGCAACAACGATGAGGGTGACTAATGCCAACCCACCGAGAACAACCAAGATCTTCATTTCAGGACTCCTGCGCCTTTATCGTAATCTTTACGGAGATTGAACTCTACGGGGCCTGGCTGGGTCCAACCGGGATCGGGGTGATACCTTCACGCCCTCCCAGGATAATCACTGATTCCGCATCGGGTGAGACGATAACCTTGTTGATGCGGGGCAATATCTCCTCGATCGCTTCCAACTAAAGCCGCTGCTGTGTGACTTCGCTGGTAGCGGGGACGTTCAGGTTCTCTCTATTCAGATATTGAACAGTGAATCCGTCTCCGCCGTTCAATGTCTCTCCATCCTGAACTCGGAAAGTAACCACGTTGGTGCGGGCATCGAAGCCATCCACCGCAATGTCGATGCCTTGGACTATCCCGCCATCAGGCCCATCAACCACCTTGATATCGGCAGCGGAGATGCCTGATGCGTGATTGTCGTCCCGGTCGGAGTTGTCGGTGTCCAGAACCGGGTTGGCCAACCGCATCTCGAAGGGTCCGTTGCCAACCAAGCTGGGCAGAGTGAGAATCTCGTTACCTAGATACGCTATGGAGAAGGGTATTCCACTAACCAGATCGCCGGTTTGGGCGTCGAAGGAGACGCTGAAGGTACAAGTCACGGCGTCGTCATCGGACCCGGCTTCGGCATTGGTAAACAGACAACGGGATCCGTCCCCCAATCCTGCGCCTATAAGCGTCATAGAACTTGCTAGGATATCGAAGCCATCGCCGTCAACGTCCGGGCCGCTAATCACACTGACGTCACCGAGCCCGATGCCGGTGGATGAATCGCCGTCATCGTCGGCGTTGTTGGTATCTTGCAGCACGTTTTGCAGTTCGATCGAATGGTCGCGGTACTGTTCCAAAACCGAGACGAATCTTGACGATTCACCACGGGCCCTTGAAACACGGGCTTGAGCGAAAGCTTCGGCTTCCCTCTTGATTCGTTCGGCGTCACCCTCAGCCCTTGGGATGATATTGTTTTCGTACGCTAGGGCTTCGTTGACCCGGGTTTCCTGCTCTTGGCGGGCTCGAAGAACGTCTTCGAAAGATTCGAAAACCTCTTCCGGGGCCTGGGTCCTTAGCAGTTGGACGCTTACTATGTTTATTCCGGTTTGGTAATTGTCCAAGATGTTCTGGAGTCTGGTCTTGGTGTCCGACTCAACTGCGGTCCGCTGCTCGGTCAAGACATCTTCGATGCTTCTCTGACCCACCACCAACCGCAAGGCGGCTTCAGCGGCGTCTTTCAGCGTGCGGCCCTCCGGATTGCCCGGGGCGATGCCCCTGGCGTCCTCCCCGGGGTCGTTCACACGGAAGAGGTAGCCTATCAGGTCCTTGATGTCATATTGGACTACCATCTGAACGTCTACGATATTCAGGTCGCCGCTAATCATGAGACCTTCCACCGGCACTGCGGCGTCGGAGACTCCCTGATCAGCGCCGCTACGGAAGCCCAGCTCCATACGGCGGGTTTCGGTCACCTTGACTACGTCCTTTTTTCCTATGGGGCCTGGCCACCACCAATGGAGCCCGGTTTGAGTGACAATACCTGCGACTTCCTCGCAGGGCCCCAGTGCTGCGCCGCAGATCTGGCCGAAGCGCCGCTGTGCGGCTTCTTCACCGGGGCCGGTGCGGTAGATGCCGGTGGCTAGCCATAGAACCGCTATCAGGCCGATAGCGAGTATGGCTACGCCGCCTACGCCCCCGCCGCCCAATCTCGCGGCGATGCTGCCCAATGTACCTTTGACTCCGGCTAATAGCTGGTCAAAGTCGACTTCCGGTTGACGTGGTCCGCCAGGTTGAAACATATCGAAGTGTCCTTATACCGCGCCTGAATGAGAATAGACCGTGAAACGACCGGATTCCGTAACAAACCAATCGAGTGATTCTATCATTTTCTTGGAGCAGGGAGCTAATTTCCGGCTACCGATTTGAGGAGATAAGTATCCAAGTTGCCAATCTCCATGCCAGCCCTGGTTGCTCCCACCCTCCGGCGCACTCCAAAATAGGATGCCTTTGCAGACGATTGGGTGCGCTTGGCGATGGCGTTATAATCCTTAAGTGATACCTTGTTCAACGGTTCGACAAGATGACTGCGAACGGAAGGGCATCTGCAACCTTTCATCCTGTGCTTGTCGCGTTATCAAGCAGTTAATTGCTAATCACATTAAACCTTTGGGAGGTTTCGATCCATGGCTGACACCGGTATAACCGTGAAATCCAGCGAGGGCATGACCCGAGTCCAAGTTACGTGTGAACATCAAAGCGGATTGATTTACGTCGTCCCTGCTTCTCGCAGTTGGGTTTGCTCTGAGGAATTGATTCCGGCTCACGCCCTGGCCGGGTTCTTTCGCGAGTTGGTGGCACTAAAACATGGCCCAATCACGGAACTGATGCAAGATTGGGGGATATACTACCGGCAACTGCCCATAACNGG
>PANP01000084.1:0-10587 GCA_002708395.1 Dehalococcoidia bacterium | reverse complement strand
AGGACTCNGTGGGTTCAGCTGAACCCACNGAGTCTACGAACCANTGACGTGCTCTCTGCAGTGTCCGGCGAACCGGAGGACTGCAAGGTAATCGGTAGCCGGCATTTCACTCAGCGGTCAGATTCTCCGCCTGCGGGAATGGAATCGCTGGTACTGGCCATCGTTGGCGAAGGCTGCCCGATGGGCGGCCCGGCGGGTGACGGCGTTATGGGAGGGGTTTCCGGCGGAATCGCCGGATTTCCCGGTCCATCACTTATGGTGCCATCATCTATCAGACGAATCATGTTTTCGCCGGAGATTGTCTCGTGCTCGATGAGATACTCGGATAGCCGCACCAGCTTAGGCTTGTTGTCCTCTAGGACTTCCTGGGCCCTTTGGTAGGCCAACTTAATCAGCACCCGGACCTCTTCGTCAATCTCTTCGGCGATCTTGTCCCCGTAGTCCCGCTCTTCGCTAATCTCGCGGCCCAGGAAAACCATCTCCTGCACCTTTCCGAAGGTTCGGGGCCCCAGGGCATCGCTCATGCCGTATCGCTTTACCATGCTCAACGCTACTTTGGTCGCCCGCTCGATATCGTTACTAGCGCCGGTAGTTAGCTCGCTGAAAATCATCTCTTCCGCGACGCGGCCACCCATCATGACGGAGAGCATGTCTCCGAACTGGTTCTTGGTCCACAGGTACCGATCCTCGTCTGGCAACAGTGAGGTATGGCCGCCCATGTTGCCCCGAGATACGATGGATATCTTGTGCACCCGGTCGGCATGAGGAAGATTGTGGGCCACCAGAGCATGGCCGGCCTCATGGTAGGCGGTCATTTCCTTTTCTCTGGGGCTGATGAGTCGGGTTTTGCGTTCGGGACCGGCGACGATGCGGTCCACCGCCTCTTCAAACTCCGCCATGAAGATTGATTTCTTGTTGTTGCGGGCCGCCAGAATGGCTGCTTCATTCACCAGATTGGCAAGATCCGCCCCGCTAAATCCAGGAGTTTCTTTGGCCAGGTTATCCAATGTTACTTCCGGAGCGATGGGCTTGCCGGCTGCGTGAACTTTCAAGATGGCCTCGCGGCCTCGGATGTCGGGGAGGTCCAAGGTGACACGCCGGTCAAAGCGGCCGGGACGTAGCAGGGCAGGGTCCAGAATGTCCGGCCGGTTGGTAGCGGCCAAGACGATGACGTTGTTGTTGGTTTCGAACCCGTCCATCTCCACCAGGATCTGGTTCAGGGTCTGTTCACGCTCGTCGTGTCCGCCGCCNAGTCCAGCGCCTCGGTGCCTTCCGACGGCGTCAATCTCGTCAACGAAGACGATGCAGGGGGCGTTTCGCTTGGCTTGGTCGAACAGGTCCCGAACACGGGCTGCGCCAACTCCGACGAACATCTCTACAAATTCACTGCCGCTTATATGGAAGAAGGGTACTCCCGCTTCTCCGGCCACGGCTCGGGCCAGCAGGGTCTTGCCGGTGCCCGGTTGTCCTACCAGCAGCACTCCCTTGGGAATCTTTGCTCCCAGGGACAAGAATCGTTCCGGGTATTTCAGGAACTCTACGACTTCTTGCAGTTCGGTCTTGGCTTCTTCCACGCCGGCAACGTCGTTGAAGGAAACACCGGGGCGGTTGAAGGGCATCATCTTGGCGCGGCTACGCCCAAAACTCATCGTTTGGTTGTTGCTGCCCTGGGCCTGGCGCATCATGAATAGAATCAGACCGCCGAAGATTATCAAAGGAAGGAAGTTCAGCAGCAACCCTAGCAGGCTGCTCAGACCGCTGGAACCCTCGAAGGTGACCGAGACACCGCTGGGAGGGCCAATCTCGACACCGCTCTCTACTAACAGGTTGATGATGTCGGTGTCATTGCCGATGCGGCTGTATAACCGGTCGCTGCCTACGCGGCTGCTAACATTGGGGATGATTGTGAGTTTCCTGCCATCGACGGCAATCTCNCGAATCTCGTCGTTCTTGGCCATGGCCACAACCGTGGTTAAAGGTACATCGCCGCTGGCACCAAAGCTGGGTAGGAGTGTATAGAAGATTATTATCACTCCCACGATTACCAGGAGGTAAACGACGCCGTTACGCATCCAACGATTCTTGCCCATTATTACCTCTTAATTGTCCCCGCCCACACCTGAATCTCACCCATACCATCATAATGGAGACAATCTGGAATTGCAAAGTATAANGGTTAGATACATATAAAGGCCAATAGGGTTCGCCGATACCCGTCGACGTGCTGCCAGAGTCGATGGGATAGTGTAGAATGCGAGCCTACCCATCAAAGTCGAAATGGCGGCGGCGCGTTGAACCTCTCAAGCCATGATGCGCATCTAATGGAAAGTGCTTTATGACAGGTACTTCAACGCAAAATGGGGGATCCCAAATTCAAATCTATAGAGGTGCGTAATGGCAGACTATTCTCACCCCGGATCCCTGGTAACTGCTGATTGGGTTGCCGAGCATGGAAGCGATTCCAACGTGCGGTTGGTGGAAGTGGATGTTGATACATCGGCTTACGATGAAGGACATATCGCCGGGGCCGTCGGCTGGAACTGGCAGTCCCAATTACAGGCGTCGGTAAGGCGTGATCTGATCAGCGGTTCGGAACTAGAGGCGCTGCTAGGTGTTGCCGGAATCGACAACAACACAACCGTGATACTTTACGGTGACAACAACAACTGGTTCGCCGCATGGGCGTTCTGGCAGTTGAAATACTACGGACATAGTGATGTACGCTTGATGGACGGCGGACGGGTCAAATGGGTTGCCGATGGGCGCCCGTTGACTACCGATGTCCCATCCCATGCGGCCAAGTCCTACCGGGCCGCCGCACCCAACCAGGATATCCGAGCCTACCGTGACGGCGTATTGGCAGCCGTCTCCTCCAGCAGTGTCCATCTGGTCGATGTCAGGGCACCCGCTGAATACTCCGGTGAGTTGCTGGCCCCGGCCGCCCTTCCCCAAGAGGGTTCCCAGCGTGGCGGGCACATCCCTGGCGCAGCCAACGTTCCCTGGGGGCAGGCGGTCAGCGAGGACGGTACCTTCAAGTCGGCCGACGATCTAGCCGCTCTTTATGGAGGCAAGGGTATCGATGGCAGCAAGGAAACCATCGCCTATTGCCGCATCGGTGAGCGTTCGTCTCACACTTGGTTCGTCCTGACCCAGCTTCTTGGGCATCAGAACGTTCGCAACTATGACGGCTCGTGGACCGAATGGGGCAGCATCGTAAATGCCCCGATAGAAAAGCCGTAGCACTGTTGGCGCCGGGCGTCCTTTGAGAGGATGCTCCAGCACCGCATAAAGGGAACCCGATCAAGCCAGGGCGGGAGTAGATTCCGCCCTGGCTTTTTGTTGTAACAACAGTTTTACAAACTGGCAACATCGCTGTAACAAATCGGCAATCTTCGCGTAACAAGCATGTCCTAGGATGTAGGAAATCGCTCAAGGAGGGCATGATGTTACGTAGAATGTTGCCATTAATGGTCGCTGGGTTGTTTGCGGCGGGTGTCTTAACGGGATACAACGTCGTTTTCGCTCAGGAAATCACTTCAGACGCAAAGGAATTGGATCAAGGCGCCAACACTATATGGATGGTCGGCGCTTTCCTGGTGTTTTTCATGCAGGCGGGCTTCGCCTTCTTAGGGGCCGGCCTGATCCGTGGTAAGAACACGGTCAACTACATGACGAAGAGTTTCATGGACTTCGCCATGGCCTCTCTGTCCTTCTGGGCGTTTGGTTTCGCTTTGATGTGGGGGACCTCGGCGGCCGGTATCGCCGGTACCACTAACTTCTTCTTGACCGACGCTGCCAAAGGTCAAACCTACGTGGACTGGGTGTTCCAGATGGTGTTCGCCGCTACCGCCGCAACCATAGTTGCTGGCGCGGTTGCCGAGCGAACTCGCACCCAGGCTTACCTTGCATATAGCTTCATCATCGGGGCAGTCATCTATCCCATCTACGGTCACTGGGTCTGGGGTGGCGGCTGGCTGGGTGATCTGGCCTTCATGGGTCTGCCGGCAGTGGCTGACTATGCGGGGTCGGGTGTTGTCCATGCCGTGGGTGGCTTCGTGGCCCTGGCCGGAGCGGCGGTTGTTGGACCTCGGATCGGTAAGTTTGCCGCCAACGGCACCGCGAATCTCATGTCGGGCCATAACCTGCCGTATGTGGTGATTGGCACGTTCATCCTGTTCTTCGGTTGGTTCGGGTTCAACATCAACACCGGTGACTCCATCGGTCTGAACGCCATCAACACTCTTTTGGCGGGTGCTACCGGGTCGGTGGTTGCCTTGTACATCGTGTTGGTGAGGACCGGGAAAACCGATATCCTCGTGGCCTGTAACGGAGCATTGGCAGGTCTGGTGGGCATCACGGCTCCCGTTGCCTTCGTGGAACCTTGGTCCGCCGTAGTCATCGGCGCCATCGCCGCCCCGATAATGCTGACGTCGGTTAGCGTGATTGAGAAAGTCTTTAAGATTGACGACCCGGTCAGCGCCATCTCCGTGCACGGTACCACCGGCCTGTGGGGCTTGTTGGCGGTGGGGATATTCGCCAACGGTAACAATGGCGTGACCGGTTTGATTGGGGGAAACAGTTTACAGATCGTCTCCCAGNTGATAAGCATGGCTGTGGTGTTGGCTTGGGCGCTGGGGACCGGATTCGCTCTGTTCCTCACCCTGAAAGTTACGATGGGAGTTCGGGCAACCCGGGAGGAAGAACTGGAAGGGCTGGACATGCCTGAGCATGGGCTTCTGGCGTACCCTCCGGAGCCTCAGATCGTAGGCGGGGATTAAGCGCCCAGTATTCGGAACCGGATCGCACGGATTTGCGGATCTGTAACAAAGATTTAACAAATCCGCAAAGCCGGTGTAACACTCTTGCTTAAAATAGAGTATAGGAATCAATCGAGAGGGGGAGCCAACAGATGGAGGCAATATTCGCAGGACTTGCGTTTGTGGGATTGTTCACCGCTTTTGTGGTTCTTCCCAAGAAGTTCCTACGCAAGTAACCGTTCTGTTTTAAGGGTCTCTAAGAGAGACTCATTAAATAGCACCTGATTCGAGCCCACGCTAGTGCGAATATTCGCCAGCGTGGGCTCGTTTATATTTGTAACTATTTCACGTATCGATGGAGATCGGGCCAAGCTGATCGCCTTTGAGGTTTTCTCCGGGACGCCAAACTAATACAATGTAGTCAATCTGCGGTTAACTTGGGAGGAATATCATGGTTCAGGACCGGGCAGCCGAGCGTGATTTCGTGTTGCGTAGCGCCCAAGAGAACGACGTAAAATTCATCCGGCTGTGGTTCACCGATATTCTGGGCAACCTGAAGGGCTTTGCCATCANGGTAGAGGACTTGCAGGATGCCATAGAGCAGGGCGTAGGGTTTGACGGGGCATCGATAGAGGGTTTTGCCAGGATAAACGAGAGTGACATGCGGGCCTTTCCCGACCCCACAACTTTCACCCTTCTTCCCTGGCGGCCCCGGCAGAATGCGGTAGCCCGTATGTTCTGCGACATCCGCATGCCCAGCGGAGAGCCGTTCGCCGGCGACCCGCGATTCGTTCTGAAACGTAACCTGGAACGCCTGGCAGGCATGCGTTACACCTACTATGTTGGCCCGGAGTTGGAATTCTTTTTCCTGAAGGACTCCGCCGATCCAGTGCCGTTGGACAACGGAGGCTATTTCGACCAACTGTCCAGCCAACCGGCCTCGGACATTCGACGGGACACCGTCCTAANCCTGTCGGACATGGGCATCCCGGTCAAATACTCTCACCACGAGGCAGCCCACAGCCAGCACGAGATAGACTTGCAGTACACCGATGCCTTGACCATGGCCGACTCGGTCATGACCGCCAAGCTGGTGATAAAAGAACTGGCGCAGATAAGGGGTGTCTACGCTTCGTTCATGCCTAAACCAATGTCCGATCTCAACGGTTCGGGCATGCATACCCACCAATCCCTGTTTCAGGGCAATACCAATGCTTTTTATGATCCCGATGACGAGCATCACCTTTCGATCGTCGGCAAGAGATTCATCGCCGGATTGATTCGCCACGCCCCGGAAATCACTCTGGTAACCAACCAGTGGGTCAATTCCTATAAGCGTCTGGTGCCGGGTTACGAGGCGCCGACCTACATCTCATGGGCTCACGTGAACCGGTCCGACCTGATTCGGGTTCCAGCCTACAAGCCGGGGTACGAAAGCTCGGTCCGCATCGAGTACCGGGCTCCAGACCCGGCCTGCAATTCTTACCTGGCCTTCAGCGCCATGCTGGCGGCGGGTCTGAAGGGTATCGAAGAGGAATATCCGTTGCCGCCTCCTGTTGAGGGCAACGTTTTCGCTATGTCCGTGGAGGAGAGGCAGTCTCGGGGCATCAAGACCTTGCCCGGTAGCCTGGGTGAGGCGATAGCCTTGGCGGAAGAGAGTGATCTGCTTCGTGAAGCTCTGGGGGACTACACGTTCAATAGCTTCATATTGAACAAGAGGATTGAATGGGAAGAGTACCGGGCCACTGTCACCGACTACGAGGTTTCCCGGTATCTGTCTTCGCTGTAGGGTTACTCGACAGGCGCGACGGTGATTGTATAGGCGGCTGGTTGCAAGGTCTTGGGGGCGAGGGCCGCCACTGCGACAATCAGCCGGTCCAGGTCTTGGGGAGCGTCGACCACGATCTCTCCAGAGTTGGCAGCGTCTAATGGCATGACCCTCACCTGGTTCGACCGGGCCANTTCAACCACTTGAACTATGTAGTCTTGGGGCACGTGGTTGTTGATTAGGATGAAACCGTTGGCTTCCCACCCATCGGTCAAGGGGCCGCCGGAAATCGCAATGTGGCGCAGGCACAGTCCTGCGCCGTTAACAGCGTCGTCGGTGATGTATTGGAAGCGTAGCAAGACTTCTTGCCCGGCATAAGCATCAAGATTCACCGACTCTTGGATCCAGCCGCCGCTTTCGCCGGTGTAGCCCTTGCCGTAGCTGTTGCCCACCGGGTTTTCCTCCGACGTGTGAGGGGCATCCAGGATGCTCCAGGTTTGCCCTCCGTCGGTGGATACCTCCAGGTAAGCATAGTCCCACAGTTCCTCCAGGCTATACCAAAGCTCGTACTTCAGAGTAGCGCTGGATAGCTCTCTCAAGTCCAAAGCTCGGGTAAGGGTGGAGTTTATAGAGTCGCCCGAGTTGCTCCACCAGCATCCATTGGTGCCCGGATCCACCGGCAGCAGTGGGGTCTCCGTGTTGCCCTGGAAGCTGAGGCGCATCGGTCCGGGCAAGGACTGGAGTTCTATGTATTCCACCGCGTATTGAGGAATCTCCGAATCGAAATCCGAGTAATAATCAACGATATTTCGCACTCTGGTCCGTGCGTCTAAGCTGGGATGGGCGTATTTACCTTCGTCCTCGTCCAGTAGATTAGCCACTACCCAGTCGCCGAATATGTCGCGGAAAGTGACTTCGAAATCTGAAGCCGCCAGGTAGCTGTCGATACCTTCGATACCGTCTTTCGGGTCCGCCAGCAAAGGCCGTAGGCCCGTGGGAGTGGCGTAATGTTCGTAGAGATAATGCATGAATAGAGACGAGGCTCCGTAGTGGGCTCCGGCTCCTTGAAGTGATAGGGGCCAATTGACCAAGGACGTTGGGGGGCCGCCGAGAAATCTCCCCACCAAGTTCTGTCCGTACCCAGCCACGGTGACTGCCAACTCTGACAAGCCTTCATTGATCCATGTTTCATCCGAGGGGTCTTCATTCCAATGGATCGCGTGTTGAAGCTCGTGGGCTAAGGTCCGGTTGTAACCGGGGCTGCCCACAGAACTTACGCTGGTGTCGAGATAGATTATCTCTCGCTGGTTACTGAATGGGAAAACGGTTTTCGGATACTCGTCTCCGGAAGTGAAATACCCACCGATAGCCTCCAGCCTGGCATTGAGAATGTTCAAGTGGGGGTCGTTGTCCACTCCTGGTGACCATTCGGTGCCCAATATCTTGGTAACACGGGGATATATATCACCCTCGAAAGCGGATGCTGACGCCTCCAAGTCATTCTGCTTGATAGAGCGGCCTTCTTGCACGTACCAGTAGGCGTGAGGGGTGATTAGCCTCAATTCAAAGTCCGACTGGTACATCTTTAGAGTGGGGAGATCCAGCAGCCAAAATGTGTCGATCCGTCCTGTTTCAAACTCCGGCGGAGTGGGGGTTACCACTCGCGGAAACCCCGGCGAAACTCCGGGTATCAACTCGGCGGCCAACTGGTATAGGTCTCGGTCCGGGGCTGCAGTTAGGTAGTCCGGGTTCGATCGGCCTACGGTGTTGATCTGGGGAGGACGTGTGGGCTCATCTGATGAACTTAGAATTAAGGCCGTGGAGCTGGGGGATCGAGTGGCATNGGCTAGATTCGGAACAGGCGAGAGAGGCGCTTTAGTCGGCGAATCTACTCTCGGCTTAGCCGGGGCAGCGACGGTGTTGGGCCGGGNAGTTGCCTCAGCCGTGCAAGCTAACAGGGAGGCGGCCANCAGGACAACCGTGAATAATAGAGTCGGTCGCACGTTCTCTTTACGCTACAGGGATTGATCTGGACCGGTCTTGGCGCTTCAAGATTGTCCCGGTTCAGAGTCAACCACTGTGTTGAAACGGTTCATGGCGATATCGATGTTGGTTTCCAAGATGCAGTCGACAGCTTCTACTGACCTCTTTTCAGCTTCAATCATAATCTTGGATTCTTCGCCGGAAAAGCGCCCTATCACATGGGCGATCTGGTCCGCTCCCGGAGGGGCGTGGCCGATTCCAACGCGGAGCCTGGGGAACGACTGTGAGTTTAGGGCGGATATGATGGACTTGATGCCGTTATGGCCCCCGGCGCTGCCCGATGCGCGGATACGGAGCCTGCCTAGCGGCAATTCCATCTCATCGTAGACTATGAGAAGGTCTTCCGGCTGAGCTTTGAAGCGAGCCAAAAGATAGAGGACCCCTTCACCGCTGTTATTCATGAACGTGCGGGGTTTGGCCAGAACAATCTCCTCTCCGGCCCGTGTCCCCGCCACCATCACCGCCTTGGCCCTGCGGTCCCAAGGGCCGATTTCCCAACCTTGGGCCATCCGGTCCACGCACCGGAAACCAACGTTGTGCCGGGTATCGCGATACCGTGTTCCAGGATTTCCCAGTCCTACTATCAAACGCATAGAGATTCCATATAAAACCTGCCGTCAGACCAAAAGCTGGCGGATAAAGGCCAGAAGGTCTTCATTTAGTGTGTTGGATAATGCCGATAGATCGCTGGCTTGGACGATGGTCATAAAGTCGCCCAGCCGTTGGTCGTTGTTGCCTTCGAGAACTCGCTCCACTAACAGATTGCTCAAGCGCCGGTTCTTGTCCTCCAGTACCCCATCGATCGCCGACACTAGACGCGCCAATTCCCCGTCGGGAATGGACCAGTCCAGGCTTAGTTGGCAGGACGGACATCCGGGTACGGCGCCGAGATTAAGCGCTGCCGAATNTGTCCGGCAAGGAGAGGGTCCGGGGTCAATACCACCCAGGTCTTCGAAAAGACCGTCCCCCGAGGGCTCTCCGAGTTCGGGAAGGGCATTCAAAAGCGAATGTGAGTCCAGCTTACGCCGTGCTGCCTCCAACTCCCGGAGGTAGGCTGGCAGGGATTGATGAACGTCTTGATGGTGGGCTCGGTAAGCTGCGGAGTACTGGGACTTGAAGCGGGCAATCTCAGGGGCCAGTCCCTCCCATCCTCGCTTGGATCCCAGTAGCGGACCTGAAGATGTCGCTTCTTGCAAAGCTTGCGATTGAATCGAGAGCTCGGCCATGGCCAGTGGGACAGCGGCGCGACCCAAGTATTCTCGGGCCGATCGAATATCGTCTTGCCATTCACTCAATCGAAACATCTGGTCCAATTCAGCCAGATCGTCGTCCAGTTGGCGATTACTTTGATAGACCTTTGTTATGGACCGGTATATCGATAGGTAGTCATCCCCGGATATTTCCAGAAGGCGTTCCAGGGCGGAAACGCTCTCACTATTCGGGGTTTCAGCCGCTCCCAAATATCGTAGCAAGTTGGTGGCGCGTTGGACGCGGTGGGCGAACTCTCCCATATGGGACAAGAGAACCGATTCTTGATTTTCTATGTCTCCCTTATCCGTGGCGGTTGTGAGATTCGGGCAAAGGAGGGAGAGGTACAGCAGGGTGTCGTTCCACTCCGGTTGGGTTACTGGGCCGATGGTGCCGGCCCAGTTGCTGAAATCTCCACTCCACTGTAGATGGGGAACCAAGTCGCCGGTGATACGTGTCACAGGAACCGAAGCTCCGTCGGCCAGCGTTAGCTGATGACCGGCGTTGATCCGAATCTCCAACCCCGGTTGCTCATGATGCAAGTAGATGAGCAGGTATAGGGTTGCCAACTCTCCAGTGAGTCCTACTTCGTGGGACAGATAATTGTGAACCAAGGACCATTGGGCGGGTTGCGTCAGGCGGGCCAGCCTATCGCGTATAAGACCCGCCANCGGGGAAGATGAGAAACCGGGAGATTCCGAGCCTTCAATANTGATCAGACCTAATCNCGGTCNCAGTTGAGATATCAGACTGGAATCNNTGCCCGCATGA
>PANP01000083.1 GCA_002708395.1 Dehalococcoidia bacterium | reverse complement strand
TATATGGGCGTGAGAGCCTAGACGCCCCATGGCTTGAACTTCACGCTGGATGCGAATGCGGGAGGTCTCGTCCAAACCGTCGGGCTTAAGCAGGGCGAAGGCGACGTCCCATCCCAACGTGGTATCTAGGGCAAGGTAGACCAACTTCTTGCCGCCTCCGCCCAGGAACTTCTTGACCTGGTAACGGCCATCGGCGAAGGAGGTGGGTTGGGGCGATGAGGCTGGAATCGGAGACACGCCGGTCTGGGCGGCTGGCGCAGCAGCCACCGGTTGGGCAGCGATTGCTTCGCCTAGGTTCGCGCCACAGGAACGGCAAAACCTGGCGCCCGGACGAATCTCCGAACCGCAAGCTGGGCACGCCGGTGGAAGACTGGTCCCACACTCCTCACAGAATCCGGAGCCGGTTGGGTTTTCGAAGCCGCAGGACTGGCACTCCAAAGAAATTGCCCCACGATCGTCAGATTTGGGAGAGCATAGGAGGCCAGTCCCGGCTAGTCCCAATATGACGGCTTGATTGTAATAGGGCCGGAGCGTGTGTCAAGTCATTGTTGGCCATGGAGGCCAGGAGTGCCAAAGACTCGTTGACCTTTGACACTCCTTTCATCCCCTTGCTACACTCCCGGCGCAGCGAACCTAAGTACGGATCCATCTGGCCCGCCGGAGGAAGTGTTATGCCAGCGAAAACAGGCGCTCAGTACGTTTCCAGGCTCAGCGAGAGGCCTTGCGAGGTATGGCTTCGTGGCGAGCGGATAGAAGACGTCACCACTCACCCGGCCCTGCGCAACGGCGTCCGATCTGTGGCCGACTTGTACGACATGCAACTGGACTCTAAGTTGCGGGACGAGATGACCTATTCCTCTCCCACCAGCGGTGAGCCGGTGGGCCTATGTTTCCAGACCCCTCGCACCATCGAAGACCTGGAGCGGCGGCGGGCCATGATGACCCGATGGGCTTGGTCAAGCTGCGGCATGATGGCTCGCACCCCGGATTTCCTTAACGTGACCATCACCGCTTGGGCCGCCGGTGCCGAATTCTTCGCCCAGAACCGGCCCGAGTTCAAGAAGAACGTGGAGGACTACTACGAATTCGTCCGTGAAAATGACATCACGTTAACCCACACTCTGGTGAATCTACAGAAGAGCCGCATCCCAGGCATGGCCGACAACCTGGATGAACAGGTAGCTCTGACGGTTATGAAGGAGACCGACGCCGGTATCATCGTCAAGGGAAGCCGGATGCTGGCAACTTTGGGCCCCATCACCGACGAGATTGCCGTATATCCCACCCGAAGCCACTTGCTGGGAGAAGAGTCCTGGCGTCAAGCATTCTCCTTCGCCATCCCATGCGACACTCCGGGAGTGAAGTTCATGTGCCGGGAGAGCCTGGACCAGGGACGGTCCCACTTCGACCACCCTTTGGGCTCCCGATTCGAAGAGATGGATGCAGTGGTCTTCTTCGACGATGTGCTGGTGCCCTGGGAACGGGTCTTCCTGCTGGGCGACGTGGATATGTGCAACAACCACGGCAACGCCACCCAGATGAACGCTCACACCGGACACCAGGTGACCACCCGGTGCGTGGTGAAAGCCGAGTTCATCCTGGGCCTGGCGGGCTTGATGGTCGAAACCCTTGGCTCAGACCAATTAGCCCACGTTCAGGAACGCATGGGGGAATTGGTGGTATACCTAGAGATATTGAAAGCCTGTGTCCGAGCGTCGGAAGCCGACGCCCAGTTGAACGAATGGGGAATGATGTGCCCGGCGCAGACGCCTTTAGTCGCGGGCCGCAACCTGTTCCCTCGGATGATGTACCCCCGCATGGCCGAGATAATCCAGATTCTGGGTTCCAGTAGCCTCATGGCTCTGCCGTCGGAAGCGGACTTCGATACCACCCTGACGCCCGAGGTAGAGCGGTACCTGGCCACTGATAGCTCGTCGGCTAAAGACCGAACCAGGCTGTTCCATCTAGCGTGGGACGTGGCTTGTAGCTCCTTCGGCGGGCGGCAGGTGCTATACGAGCGGTTCTTCGGCGGCGACCCGGTGCGTAACTCGATAGCGCTATCCGACAACTATGACCGGGGCCCCGCCATGGAACGAGTGCAGGATTTCCTAAACCGCGCTGACTGAGCTGCACGAAATTCGCCACAGAGACACAGAGACCGCTGAGATTTCAAAAAGGGATATCCGTTGATTCTCCTTGCCCTCTGTGTCTCTGTGGCAATCACGTCTCCGGGCACGAACTGACTTGGCTTTTTGATGCAAAAGATGTATAGTTATCATCAATCTCTGTCGCTACAGAAAGTTGCCTTTGAGTAACTCACAATATTGGGAGGATTTACAATGTCAGGCATCAAGCGAGTAGGCCACCTGGTAATCAACGTTAGGGACCAACAAGCTTCGACCAAGTTTTACACTGAAGTTCTAGGTTTTGAAGTTTCGGTAAACCGTGAAGGTTTCGGGACTTTCCTGACCTGTGGCAAGATTCACCACGACCTGGCTCTGTTCCAGGCCGCACCNGACGCCGCTCCCGTCACCCCCGGCGGACTAGGTCTGAACCACATGGCCCTGCAGGTTGAAGACTTCGACACTCTGACCGAGTTTTACCACCGCCTGGAAGATTACAAGATTGAGATGCGCACGACCGACCACAGCATGACCAAGAGCATCTACATCTCCGACCCGGACGGAAATGGCATCGAGTTGTTCTGCAACAGCCAAGACGACGCCGTGGACGGTCTGGCCGAGATGCGCCGCGAAGGCCGCAAGAACAAGGAACTGATTTTCTCCTAAGCCAACCATCTCGTTCATAACGAACCTGATTGAAGGGGCCAGCGTTTGCTGGCCCCTTTTTAGTTGGGCCCGGGGCAAGATTGCAGCCCGTCCACACTAAGGTTTTTCCTGTAGAATACGGCGGAGAAAATCGACCGAGGATAGCCGGAGGAAACTATGGCACAACTTGAATTTGCGCTGTGGGACGGATTCGGGAAGCACGAGATGGCGCTGTCCCCCACCGCCGCCGACATCTACGACCAACACCTTCGAGAGGCCGTGATGGCCGAAGAGTTGGGCTACGAATCCTACTACATCATCGAGCACCAAAACTCCCATGTCGGACAGATAACCGCGCCCAGCGTCTACCTTTGCGCCGTGGCCCAGCGGACCACCAAACTCCGCATCGGCGTCATGATTTATCAACTCCCCTTCTACAACCCCATACGATTAGCGGAAGAAGTGGCGACACTGGACCACCTTTCCCATGGCCGGGTGGAGTTCGGAACGGGAATAGGCGTGGCTGAGCATGAGTTCATCCGCTGGAATCTGCCCTTCTTCGAGCGGCAGAAGATGTCATCCGAATCCTTGGAGATCATCGTCAAGGCCTGGACCCAGGATGAAGTTACCTACAACGGCGAGTACTGGCAGTTCGACGAGGCCCTGCCGGTGCCCAAGCCCTACCAGCAACCCTACCCTCCTATATGGGTGGGCGCTCACAGCCCTGCCTCCTTGGAATACGCCGCCAAGAACAACTACCACGTTTCCCAGAACATCGACGTGGACTCGGTTATCGCCGAGAAGTTCGACTACTTCCGCAAAGTATGGAAGGAGTGCAACCATCCCGGTCCAATGCCACGTACCTTCCTGATGCGCGCCGTCCACGTGGCGGAGACCGACGAGATTGCCCGCCAAGAGGCGGAGCAGCCGCTGCTAACTTCCCGGGGACTGGGACGGGAGGGCATCGCCAACACCCGTATCGGTTTCAAGGGCAACTCGCAGAGCCCCACCAACCAGGAACTGGGCCGAGTGTTCCAGGGGATGAGCGAGTCCTTCGATTTCTGGATCGACAACGGACTGGCCTTGGTCGGCAGTCCGGAGACGGTAATCAAGCAACTCAAAGCCCAGTCCGAACTGTGCGGATACGACATCTTCTGCGCCAACCACCGCTTCGGCACCATTCCCCAGGAACAGTCTCTGAAGTCGCTGAAGCTGTTCGGGGAAGAGGTTATCCCGGCATTCCGATGATTCGGGCGCTCGTTGTAGACCTGGACGGCACCCTCATCGACCGGAGCGAGAAGATTTCCGGCCGGGTAAAGGGGGCTGTTCAACAAGTATCCAAGAAGATTCCGGTATCCATCGCCACCGGGCGCGAGATGTCCCATGTGATTGACTACGCCCGGCAACTAGGTCTGGATACGCCTCAGATATGCGACGGCGGGGCAACGGTGCTGGACCCATCCACCGGCAAGGCCACGTGGTGCAACCCGCTGGAGCCGGTGGACGCCGAGCGGATCGTGCGGCTCCTTCATGAAACGGGAACTCCCTTCATCGCCACGTTCCCCGGCGGCTCGACGGCGGAGATTGGCGGCGTCACTCATTGGAACCTGATCCGGGTTTCCGCGCTGGACATCTCCGAGCAGGCGGCGGGCAGCCTGGCGGATCGATTCCAGAACGATGCGGAGACGCAGGCCGTAAAAGTTTATCTGCCCTACAACGACCTTTGGGCGGTGGACTTTACCCGGAGGGGAGTCGACAAGGCGGCGGCCACGATTGTTCTAGCGAACATGATTGGTGTGCAGTTGGGTCAGATGGCAGGCGCGGGAGACAGCTATAACGACGTGCCACTGCTAAGAGCGTGCGGTCTGGCTATCGCCATGGGAGACGCGCCGGAGGAAGTGAAGGCCATCGCGGATTACGTTGCGCCTACGGCGGAGGAAGACGGACTGGCGGTTGCCATCCAGGAGTTCGTCCTGCCCCGGATCTGATGGTTGGTGGATCGCATGAGGGTTTGTCCACGCACTGTGGTTCGACAGGCTCACCACGAACGGATACGGGGGCAAGGCCACGAACGGGGAGCCGGGAACTCGTCGCTAACAGATAAATGGAAGCTCCGGGAATCCCACAGGCATCAAGACAATCCGTTCGCCCTGAGCCTGTCGAAGGGCCGAGTCAAGCACTATCCCGAGTGAACCAAAGACTCTTAGCAGGCATCCCTCAGCGCCGGGACCACTTCATCGGCAAAGAGTTTCACCGAATCCAACATCTGTTCCCGCGGTACCAATCCGCCGACGTTCATCTCAGCGATGACTCCGGAAAGGCCCAGGTCTTCGGACAGGTCTTTCAGCTTGGCAACCACGGTGTCGGGGCTACCATAGGCCAACCGGTCCCGCAGTAGGTCTTCGTAGGTGATGCCCGCCAAACGCCGTCCGCGCTCCGCCCGCTCTTCCGAAACGGTGGTTCCAGGTCCAGCAGCCGAGCCAGCAAAGGACTGGGCCATACGGCGATAGCTGCGCATCGTGCTCTCTTCCGCCTGGGCAAATGCTTCCTCGTCGGTCTTGCCCACGAAGACAGGTATGCGCAGAAGCACGTCCCCATCCCCATCATGCCCCGCCTCTTTCCAGGCATCACGATATACCTTCAAGTTGGCGGCTAGGTCCGGACGGTCCAGCCCCCTAAGGCCGACGAAGACATTGCGTCCCTGACCGCCGATGCGGGGAAAGGAGTCTTTGGTAGTGGCCGCCACCCGGATCGGAGGGTGGGGCTTCTGGTAGGGCTGGGGCAACACCGCTACTTCGTCGAAATCATAAAACTTGCCGTGGTGGGAGAAGCGCTCGTTGGTCCAAGCGGCCAGAATAACCTGTAGGCACTCCTCGAACCGTTCGCGGCTCTCCTCGTATGGGATGCCATAGCCTTCATAAGACCTGGGGAACCCACTGCGCCCCACGCCAAAGTCGAAGCGGCCACGGCTTACGTGGTCGATGGTGGCGACCTCTTCGGCCATGCGCACGGGGTGGTTCAGGGGCAACACGCTAACGGCGATGCCGACGCGTAGACGCTCGGTACGAGCTGCGATGGCACTGGCCATAATAAGGGGAGCGGAAACTATGGACGGTATCCCGGCGCCCATGGCATCCAGCGGATTCCTGGGAGCAGCGAAATGACGCTCCGCCAGCCACACGCCGTCCAGACCGCCGGACTCGGCGGCGTCCACCAAGTTGAAGGCCTCTTGAAAAGCGTCTTCCTGAGTCGTCCCGTAGCGATAGTCACATTCCATTACTAGGCCGAAGTGCATAACCTCTCCCTCCGCTCCCCTAAAGGAACGGACCTTATTGCCTCTTTTTTGAGTGTTTTCACCGGATGCCAGGTAAGCCCAGGATGAACCGGCTCAGTTCCAGATGGCGGCGACCCGGTAAGCCAACTGGGTATGGGAGTCCCGAACGTCGACGATGTCCGCTGGTGTGTCGCCCAGGATTCCCAGGGCGATGATCCAGTTCAAGATTTCGTGATCTCCCGAATCCTGAATCTCCTCGGGGGTTAACTCCGCCAGCTTGCTGCCCTGACCGGAGCGAACGAACTCCAAGCTTCTGTTATCAGCTTCGATGTCGATCTCACGGCACTGATACTTGTGGGCCAGGAAGCTGTGGGACCAACTGGACGACGCCACGATCGCAACGCGCTCGCTACGGGTGTCAAGGAATTTGCGGATGGCTTGACCAACCTCGTAGCAACGCTTGGGAGTGGGCCGGGGCGGGTAGTCGGGTCCGGCCTCTTCTCCGTAGCAGTTAACGAAGAGGGGAAGCAGGGGGAACTTTCCTTCCTGGTCCAGGAACATCAGTGGGTTGATGATGGCGTGGGCCAATCCCCAGTCCCATCCGTTAAGGGAACTGGAGGAAGCCATGTCCACCCCGTTGCGTATCAGGTGGTTACGCATGTCCTGGGCGAAGCCCTTGGGACACTGGAAGGTGTACTTGGTATCCGGATCGGCGTTCCAGAGATTGGTCTGGGCCGCGCGGCGGAAGGGATAGCCGTCCGCCGTGTCGCCGGTGTAAAGGCAGAATGGCGGCAGGTTGTCCTGTAAGAAGTTCTCCGCTTGGTCGTCGCCGATAATCATGACCACATCGGGATTCCAGTCGTGGAGTGCGTCGTGCATTATCTTGAAAGACTCCACGATTTTCTCGTGATCGTGCTGGTCCTGGGCCAGGCCATTATCCTGGGCGAGTTCTTCCAATAATACGGCCGGTTTTTCATAGTTGGGAACGCGGGCGTAGAGCCGCTCCCGGCCTTTGGACCACACCTCTGGCGGGGTCAGGATGATGGGGCCGTGGGAACATCCGATACCTAGTAGTTCAGCCATTCCGTCCTCCCGTCGTTCTGGGCCGCCGAATCGCACCAATATCCGTGATTCAAGACGGCTTGTAGTATTCGCCAGTGTGTTGCTGGCACGTTGAAGTTGATTGTAGTATCACCCGTTGAGGCTGTCAAACTGCGCCATTGACTCTGCCATTGACTACCCCACCAGGCCACCTTAAACTGGCCCAAACACCCTGTTTCGTGCATCTAAAATAGATACGTGAGGAAATCATGTCAATCACCGAACTTTCAAGACACTTGGTCTACGGTCAGAAGGGCATGGTTTGCTCCAACTCTCCTCTGGCGGCCTCCGTTGGCATCAACGTTATGAAGGACGGCGGCAACGCCTTCGACGCTGCCCTAGCCGTGGCGTCCACCGAGACCGTTACCATCATCCCCTCCTGCGGCGTCGGCGGCGACTCCTTTGTGCTGCTTTACGAGGCCGCTAACGGCAAGGTGACCGGCGTCAACAGCAGCGGGCCGGCCCCCACCGGAGCGACGGGCGAATACTACCGGTCCCAGGGATACACCACAATGCCGCTGACCGGTCCCCACTCCATATCGGTGCCCGGAGAAGTGGCGGCTTGGGAGACCATCCACCAGAACTTCTGCACCCGGCCCTTCGCAGAGTTGTTGGCGCCCGCCGTGAGTTATGCCAGGGAAGGCTTCCCGGTGCCTCCGGGGATCGCTAAGAGTCTAGCCAACGGCGTGAGCAAGCTTTCCCAGTTTCCGTCGTCGGCCTCGGTTCTGCTGCCCAACGGTCTACCGCCCGTGGAAGGCGACGTGCTGGTCAACTCAGGGCTAGCCTGGACTCTCCAGCTGATAGCCGCCGGGGGGGCCGATGCCTTCTACCGAAGTGATTTGACCCGGGAGATGGTCAAAGCCCTGCGAGACGCTGGCGGCTTGTTCACCGAAGACGACTTCGCCGGACATTACGCCGAGGTCTACGATCCCATGAGCACCGATTACCGGGGCCACATCGTCTACCAGACCCAGCCCCCATCCCAAGGTTTCTTGCTGCTGGAGATGCTGAACCTGGTGGAAGGCTTCGACCTGGCGTCTCTTGGACAGAATAGCGCCGGGGCGATACACCTGATGACCGAAGCCAAGAAGATTGCTTACAGCGATCGGAACCGTCTGGCCGGCGACCCCAAGTTCGTCGAATGGCCGGTGGACCAGTTGATTTCCAAGGACTACGCCGATAGCCGTCGGGGCGAGATAGATCCCAACGGTGTCTCCTCGGAATCACCAACCATGGAACCGGTGAAGACCGGCGGGGACACGACCTACTTCTGCGTGGCCGACGGCGAAGGCAACTGCGTCTCCTGGATCCACAGCCTTTCCAACGCCTTTGGGTCAGGCTTCATCGCAGGAGACACCGGAGTGATCTTCAACAACCGAGGCGGCCGGGGCTTCAGTCTGGAGGAGGGCCACCCCAACGAGATAGAGCCGGGCAAGCGGACGATGCACACCCTCAACTGCTATATGACCACCAAGGACGGCCAGCCGGCCATCGTCGGCGGTACCCCTGGCGGAGATTTCCAGCCCCAGTCCGGTCTGCAGATCCTCACCAACCTGATCGACTACGGCATGGACCCCCAGGAAGCTGTCGAAGCCCCCCGATGGTGGAGTTTCCCGGGAACAGATCCGGAGAGCCTGGATACCCCCATGGAATTGCGGGTGGAACCCGGTATGCCCGAGGCTGCGATACAGGAATTGGAAAGGCTGGGACACAAGGTGGCCCGCCGTAGTCCCGGCGTATACGACGGCCACGTACAGGTCATCGTCCTTGACCGGGAGCGGGGCATCTTAAAAGGCGCGTCAGACCCCCGGGGCGACGGCCACGCCGCTGCTTGGTAGAGTTGGCAAGTCGGCTGGATATCCGGCCATAGTTGCCATGAAATCAATCACCCCCATCCCTTCGACTGCGCTCAGGGCAGGCTCTAACCTTCCCCCACTTGGCGGAGGATTAGGGTGGGGGGCGCACTGAACAACTACCATCACCAACCACAAAATAGCTAACCCCAACACAGGAGACACGATGCCCGGACAAAGATTGCTGGCTCTTTTCGCTCACCCCGACGACGAAGCNTTTCCCGTAGGGGGCGCTCTAGCGGCTCACGCAGCGCGAGGCGTGAAGATTCACTTGCTCACCGCCACATCAGGTGAGGAGGGGGAGATTCGCCAAGAGGGCGCGGCTACCAGGGAGACCCTGGGGTCTATACGCCGGGTTGAGCTTTCTTGCGCGGTCCAAGCGCTAGGTCTGGCCGGACACCGGGTGCTGGGCTATCGGGATTCGGGGATGGCCGGTACCGAGCCTAACAACTACCCCAACGCCTACATCAACGTCCCCGACGAGGAAATGGTGGAGCAACTGGTGGAGGAGATTCGCGGTTTCCGGCCTCAAGTGGTGCTGACCTTCGAGCCCGGTGGCCTGTACGGTCACCCGGACCACATCGCCATTTCCCGCCAAGCCACGGAAGCGGTGCGCCGTTCCGGCGATGCCAACGTCTTTCCGAACCAACTTACCAACGGAGTGGAACCCTACGCCCCAGCCCGCCTGTTCTACAGCGCAAGGCCCAAGGGTTTCCGGATGGAGTGGGCTCAGGCATTGCGCAACGCGGGCATCGACTTCCCCTTGCCCTCTCCGGAGCGGGCCCAGGAAGGGACACCGGCGGAAGAGATTCACCTGGAGATGCACCTGGACGAGCACCTTGAAAGAAAGATGGCCTGCATCCTGTGCCATCGCACCCAAGTGGCCGCCGACTGGCCCTACCACCGGGTGTCCCGGGACGTGGCCCAAACCGTGATGGGCCGGGAATACTACATCCGGGCGGTGCCCCAGGTTGAGCCCTCAGAAACAATCACCGAGGACTTCTTCGACGGCCTCTCTTCTTAGCCCGCATTGAAACCTTTGTTCCAGCGTGTGGCTCAGGACAAGCTTGTCCTGAGCCTGCCGAAAGGCTCATCACGAAAGGATGAAGACTCCCCATTTCCGTTCGTCCTGAGCTTGTCGAAGGACCTGCTTGGTACGGGCCAATTCGAGAACAAACCCCTACTTGGCCCGCTGGATAATCTCCACGCTAACGTTGTCTGGTGCCTGGATGAATGCGACCGTCGTGCCTGAAGGCATCGTCCATGGCTCGCAGATGAAGTTGGCGTTGTTGCCGTGCAGATGGGCTGCGGCTTCTTCCATGTTGTCCACCTCGAAACCGAAGTGATCCAACCCGTAACGCGGCTCGTTTGAGCCGGGTACCGGGTCCTCTCCCTCAGCCCGCCCCGAGATGGTCATCAGGTGATGGCCGTTCAGTTCTATTTGGATAGATTTAGTGGTGGACATTGGCCGCTCGGAAGTGATTTTTGCGCCGAAGTTGTCGCAATAAAACTTGGCGGCGGCATCTGGGTCCTCGCTGCGGAAATGGAGGTGGTTGTATACGAAATTCATGGCATCACTCCTTCGGATAGTTTTTTCTGTAGGCTCCAGTCATTTCGGCGCAGGCCTGGATCCAGATATGCCCAGCTTCCACAGACTCGCATGTTCCATCATCTACACTGGATTCCCGCCTGCGCGGGAATGACGTTTGGGGTCCTAACCGTTCGCCCTACTAATCCCCGCGTCTAGGCACCAGGCTAGTTCATGAATTCTTTGGTCCAGTTATCGTAGTCAGCACGGCGGGTGACCTTGCCCATCATGCCGGGGGTTGCTAGGGTATCAGTGAGATCACCCGGCGCGACGCCGTCACGGAGAGACTTCAGCGTGTCGTAGATCGCCTTCACTGAGGCGGAGAAAGACAGATGGCCCTGCAAGGCTATGCGCACGCCGTTGGCCGACAGGAAGTCCCGGTCGGAAAGCTCACCGCCGGCTCCGCCCAACATCAGCGGTATCTTTACCTCGGCCCGCACCGCTTCCACCTCTGCCTTGGTGGTGGCGCCCGACAAGAACATGGCGTCCACACCGGCGGCCTCGTAAGCCTTGGTCCGGCGGATCGCGTCTTCCACGCCCGTTACCGACAAAGCGCTGCTGCGCCCGGCGACCACCAAGCTGGGATCCTGCCTCCCGGACAGAGCGGCCTTCATCTTCCCCACGCCTTCCTCGATGGAAATCAACTCGGTTTCGCCGGTGCCGAACCGGCGGGGAAGCACGGTATCTTCAATGGTCAGGGCCGACACTCCCGCTGATTCCAGTTCTTCAACCGTGCGTTTGACGTTGAGGGCGTTTCCGTAGCCATGGTCGGCGTCGACCATCAGGCTGAGGTTTCCGGCGCGGCAGATGCGGTGGATCTGCTGCGCGAACTCGGTCAAGGTCAATACGATGATGTCCGGCGCGCCCAGAACGGTGAACGACGCTATGGATCCGGCCAGCATGCCGACCTCGAATCCCAAGTCCTCGGCGATCCGGGCCGAGATGGGGTCGAATACCGACGCCGGGTGGACGCATTGGTCTCCGGCCAGAACTGCCCGGTATCTTTCTCTTCTGTCGGTTAAGTTCATAAGACTCCTTTCCTTTCGTAAGACGACCGGTCCTGAAGCAACCGGTTTATGTCTCGCCAGCGGCTGGGATATACTTAGGCGCCCGGAGGCGTGGCACATTTTAGCACAAACCCTAGAGTGCTCCGGGAAGTAAAATAACGAATATCGGAAGGGAGCATCAAGACGGTTATGCCAAGGTCTAGGTCAGCGGAAATTTCATTGTGGGCCGGGGAAGAGCGGGTTCGCGTTGAGGCGAAACCCCGGGGATGGCGGGGTAAGTGGTGGCTGTCATGGCTGCCCTACCGGGCCGGGGACGAGTTCTCCGCCGACGTAAAAGTAACGGCAATCACCCTTAGCGGCACCCGGCGCTTGGCCATGTCGTGGGTGTTGTTGGATCCCAGCGAGACCAAGAACAATGTGCTCTTCAGCGAAGCCTTCGCGATGCCCTTCGCCGATTCCACGGGCTCGGTCTTCCTANGCAAAAGCGGTGAGTATGTATTAGGTGTCGACCTGATTACCGCCGGNTCCGCCAGTCAAGATTCGGGGTTCAACCGGCGGATCATGACTTTTAGCGCAGTGTCCACGGACCATCTGGTATCAACCGNCGTGGTGTCTTTAATCACCGCCACCTTCGTTTTCATCGTAGGTACAGTCTTGAAAGGTATCTTTTAGTGCCAGCCGGGGCGGCGTTCCCAGCGATCGGGGGAGGATAGAAGATAGTGGTGGAGATTCTTGGCGTGGATTTCAGCGGTGCGGCTCCCGACAACAACACCTGGGTCGCTGTTGGCACACTGGTAAACAGTGGCTTGGAATTGCGGGAGTGTTTCCNCNCCAACCGGAACCAGGTCACTGAAATGCTGCTCGCCCTGCCCGCCAGCTCCGTGGCCGCCCTGGATTTTCCCTTCTCGGTGCCGCTTTCTTTCGCGGAGTACTGGACGCCCAGCGCCGAAGACATGACCCGACTCTGGACCGCCGCAGCAGCCATGGAATCTGCCGAGTTCATGAAGCTGCGGGACGATTTCGTGTCCCNGCATGGCGAACCCAAACGTGAGATAGACAAGTCCCATACCGAATCCTACTCCTGCCTCCACAAGGCCAATCCCAATATGGTGCCCATGACCTTTCGGGGNATGCAGATGCTGGCCCGGTTGTGGCCCGCCGGTTGCGACGTGCCGCCCTTGCCGTCGCAGAACGCCGGTAAAGCCGTGCTGTTGGAAGTCATGCCCGGAGCGGTCCTGCGGGCCNTGGGTTTGCCTTTCAAGGGCTACAAGAACGGGAAGCGCCGCCTGGAATTGCGGCGAACTATCCTGGACGGTCTTCCCCATCTGTCCCCAGTACGCTTACCCAATCTTCAGGAATTCAGGGAAGCCTGCATGGCCAGTCACGACTGCTTGGATTCGGTGGTCGCCGCCTTAGCCGCAGCATTGTGGAGCATTGATCCCGGTCTGTTCAGATTGCCCGGCGCCGACGGCGATCCAGAAGACTCCCTGTCTCTGCCAGACTCGATATTGCGCCTTGAAGGTTGGCTCTACGCGCCGATCGCCTCTAGCACGACGGGTCCGGTTGCTTCGATTCCGCCAAGACAGTAAGCTGTGGGCAGACCCGGCCACTCGGCAAGGGTCTGCCATGATGGCAATCAACAGTTAATCAACAACGCAAGAGGGGGATAACATGGCCCAGATAGTTCGCGTATACGCCGGAGACGACGGTGAGTCCCATTTCGAGACCCTGACACCCGATCAGATGGCCGAGATTGTATTTCCCTTGGGCGACGGGGCCGTCACCTTCAGCCAGCGGCCTTCACCCACCTTCTCCGACTACCACACCGCGCCCCGGCGCCAATACGTGGTCAACATCGCGGGCATCGCCGAGTTCGAGACTGCCGACGGGACCAAGGTCCGCATGGTGCCGGGAGACATCCTAGTCGCCGAAGATCTGACCGGCCACGGCCACATCGCCCGCAGCATCGGAGACGAACCCCGAATCTCCCTAGCCATACCGATGCCCGACTAACCGTGCCGGATCTACCGTCTCGCCCCCCTTTCGTAAAGGGGGGTTGGGGGGATTTCCCCTGCCACACCTNTAACCCAATCCCGAGATCAAGTGCTTCAGGTGCAACAATCCCTGCTGCCGCCGAGCGTTGTTGACAACCTTTCCCGAGCCGGGGTCGAAGAGATGCTCGGACATCTCCCTAGTAAGCTCATTGTCTTGGAGCTTTCCGAACCTGCCGTATGTCTCCAGGTGTGCTTCGGTCTCCTGGGAGTCCTGTCGAATCTCCGCCAGAGCATGAAGGAAAGGAAGGACCACGTTGACCGCCAAGTCCCGAGCCCGGCTAAGACCCACAAAAGCGGGGCCCGAGCCGGTGCTGCTGGGAACATCCAGAGCGGATGTGAGCAGGGCGGGCTTCCCGGTGGTGGCCGCATCACGCAGCCCCTCCACCAGCCCGGTTTCAAGAAAGCGGGAAACCATCCCCGCCGCTCCGAATATCCGCCGGAGGGGATGGTTGGCGGGACGCACCCGGAAGCAATGCCAAGCTTGGGGTTCCATAGCAGGTCCAAACCCGGTCCCCGCTGATTGGGAATCTCCACTTCCCCCTTCTGAGCCCAATCCCGACAGAGCCACCAGCCAAGCC
>PANP01000082.1 GCA_002708395.1 Dehalococcoidia bacterium | reverse complement strand
TCCGGCGCTGAATCCACCATGCTGTCCATGCGCATCGCTCGTGCCTACACCGGCAAGGAGAAAATCATCCGGTGGGAGTCCCACTACCACGGTTGGCACGACTACGCCATGCCCGGCAACCTGCCCCCATTCGATGCACCGGCTTCCATTGGAATACCTCAAGGAGCGGTTGACTCGGTGATTGTTCTACCGCCGGATCTGGACTCTCTGGAGCGCACCCTAGCGGCCGACAGTAACATCGCCGGAGTTATCACCGAAGGTTCCGGAGCGTCATACGGGACGGTCCCGCTGAGCCCCGGATTTCTGGAAGGTGTGCGCCGCCTGACCCGGCAATACAACGTGCTGATGATTCTGGACGAGGTTATCACCGGCTTCCGGTGGAGCCCCGGCGGACTACAGCAGCGCATCGGCATAGACCCCGATCTCTGCACCCTGGCCAAGATTCTTACCGGCGGACTACCCGGTGGAGCGGTGGCAGGGCGGGACGACATCATGCAAGTCATGATCCAGACCGGCGACCGTCAACACGACCGCCACGAGCGGGTCCTCCACGGCGGCACCTTCAACGCCAACCCCTACTGCGCCGCCACCGGCAACGCCGCCTTGGAGATTGTGGCAACCGGGGAGATGCAGGACACCGCCGACCGCATGGCCGAGCGGCTACGGGTCGGGCTACAAGAGATTCTGGATAAGTCTGAGGTGGCAGCCTGCGTCTACGGCGACGCCTCCACCTTCCACGTCTACTTCGGCAACAGGTCAATCGAGGGCATGGACGCCAACACCCTGAAGAACGCCCCTCCAGGCATCCAGACCGCCTTCCGCCAAGCCCTCCAAGTACGCGGAGTGGACCTGATGTCCCGCACCAGCGGCGTCCTATCCGGTGTTCATACTGAAAATGACATCGACACTGCCCTGGGAGCGTTTGACGGAGCGATCAAGGCGATGATCGATGAAGGAATTGCCGGCTAAGGGCTCGGCAGTGACAATGAACCGTTCGTCCTGAGCCCGTCGAAGGACCGCCGAAACGTTATGTGGTTCGACAGGCTCACCACGAACGGAGTTGCACCGGAAGGACGTTACTTCTGCTTAACGTACTTGTCCACCCGCATGGCCGCGCCAAGGGCCATGTAGATATCGCCGTGGGCATCAACCCAACTACCGTGAGCCGACATGGAGTCCCACCGGGCCACCAGCTGTCCCTGCTTAGTCAGCAAACTCACTCTGGGTGACAGACCGTCCACGCCGCCCTCGCTGACGTGCAGGATGCCGTCAGCGTCCGACGATATATCCAGGGGACGGCGCAGGTCGGTCCACATGGTGATGAACCTACCTTCTCCAGTAAACACCTGGATACGATTGTTTTCCCGGTCGCAAACGTAAACCAGACCGTCTTCGTCCACCAAGACGCTGTGGGGCAAGTGAAACTGGCTCGGCCCCTCCTTCCCCGGCTCTCCCCAGGACGCCAGCAACCGCCCATCCGGCGAGAATCTGTGCACCCGAGCGTTGCGATAGCCATCGGACACGTACAGATCACCCGAAGGCGCAGGCACCAACTGCGTTGGATAATTGAAAGGCCCCGACGACTGGGGCACCACTTCTCCAGGAATTTCGCCGCCGGTGTCGGAATGAACACCCCGGCGGCCAATAACCTGTAGTGGCTTACCGTCTAGAGTGAATTTCAACGCCACCGAGTCAGCCCGGTCAGTGACGTACATGATATCGTCTTCAATGAAGATGCCGTGGGGGTCGGTTATGGCGCTGATGCCCCAGGAGTTCAGGTAATTCCCATCCCGATCGAAAATCATCACCGGTGGGTCCTTGCGCTGGAAGACGTACACCCGGTCCTGGGAGTCCGTCGCCACAGAGCTGGTGTTCCCCCAAGTTTCACCAGGAGGCAACTTGGCCCAATTTTCGATGAGGGTATAGGTATAGTCGCCGGAGCCTACGGTAGTCATATCGCCTTAGACCTCCATCGGGGTTCAACTGCTTTTCGTGCCACCGGAGTTAAACGGGATTTTAACAGCACAATCGATTCGCTACCAATAGTGGCTAGGCATCCGGTGAGACGAGCCACTCCCATCCCAACCTTCCCCCATAAAGGGGGAAGGGGCAAACTCCCTCACCCAACAAGATTATCTTCCTCCTCGGCTACTCGTGTCTCCTCCCCCCTTGTGGGGGAGGATTAAGGTGGGTGGGTATCACCCCGGCATCACAATAGAGACACGGCCCCTCACCCAGCCAACAATTCCATCGTCGGCACCCCTCTCCCTAAGAGAGAGGGGCCGGAGGTGAGGGCCGCCGTAGACCCATGCTGTATCATGGTCTGAACTTTCGCCCACACCTAGGAGAATCCAATGGACGACCTGGTCTCAAGAGCTCTGGACCTAGCCGAAGTGCAGGGGGCCGGTTACGCCGATATCCGCATCGTCCGCACCAGCCAAGAACGCATCTCCGTCCGCAGCGGGGTAGTCGACACATTGAGCTTCGATGAGTCTCTAGGGTTCGGCGTCAGGGTTTTGGTGAACGGGTGCTGGGGGTTCGCCTCCAGCCATGACATCACCAGCAAAGAGGTAGACCGGGTAACAGCACTGGCGGTGAATATCGCCAAAGCCTCGGCAACCCTCAGCAAGGGTGCCGTAAACCTGGGTCCGCCGGTAACCAGCCGCGGCACCTACACGACTCCCATAGAAGAAGACCCCTTCACTATCTCCACCGACCATAAACTGGCTCTGTTGATGGACGCCGACCAGCGGATGGCTTCGGTCAAGGGGATCCGCTCTCGTCAGGGCAACCTGATCTTCATCAAGGAAGAGAAGACCTTCGCCAATAGCGAGGGCGCCCACGTGGAACAAACCGTTTACGAAGCGGGAGGCGGTATCTCGGCCAACGCCGTCGGCAACAACGAGATTCAACGACGATCCTATCCCCAGTCCATGGGACGACAGCAAGGGTGCGCCGGTTGGGAATACATCACCGCAATGGACCTTCCTGGCAACGCCGAGCGGGTTGCCACTGAGGCAGTGGCCCTGCTCACCGCCGACCCTTGCCCCAGCAACATCGTGACCGACATCATCATCGGCAGCGCTCAGCTAGCCCTCCAGATCCACGAGTCCTGCGGCCACGCTATCGAACTGGACCGGGTCCTNGGCGCGGAGGCGGCCTACGCCGGAACGTCCTTCCTGACCACCGACAAACTCAACAACTTCCGTTANGCTTCGGATGTGGTAAACATCACCGCCGACAGCCTGCGCGTCCCCGGCTTGGGGTCCTTTGGTTGGGACGATGAAGGTGTGCCGTCACAATCCACTCCGATAGTGACCAACGGGGATTTCGTCGGCTACCTCATGTCCCGGGAGACCGCCTCCGGGCTGGGGCTGACCTCCAACGGATGCGTGCGGGCTGCGTCGTGGAACCGGATCCCGATGATTCGAATGACCAACGTGAGCATCGAGCCCGGAACATGGAAGTTGGACGACCTCATCGCCGATACCGACGACGGCATCTTCCTAGAGATGAACCGTTCCTGGTCCATCGACGACCGGCGTTACAACTTCCAGTTCGGGACCGAGGTCGGCTACGAGATTAAAAAGGGCAAGCTGGGCCGGCTATTGCGCAATACCACCTACACCGGCATCACGCCGGAGTTCTGGAACTCATGCGACGCCGTCTGCGACGCTGACCACTGGACGATGTGGGGCACGCCCAACTGCGGCAAGGGCCAACCCGGCCAGATCGGCCACACCGGCCACGGAGCCGCCCCCGCCCGCTTCCGCAACGTTCGCGTCGGGGTCCTCTAAATGATTGGACAAGAAAGATGTGAGGCTGTTCTCTCCCGGGCTCTGAATCAGCCAAACATCAAGGAAGCCGACGCCTACCTGTCCGTCCAAGACCTCAACCTCACCCGATTCGCTTCCAACGATATCCACCAGAACGTGTCCCACAGCAACGCCCAGTTACACATCCGGGTTGTGGTGGGCAAGCGGCAGGGGCGGGCCACCACCAACGACCTCAGCGATGGCGGAATACAAAAAGCCGCCAAGCTAGCTCATCAGAACGCGCTCCTGATGCCTGAAGACCCCGGCTTCAACGGCCTACCCAGCCCCGACGCACCGCCACAAGTAGCCACCCACGACCTAGATACCGCGTCCTACAACCCGGACTTCCGTGCCAAAGTGGTGGCCTCGGTATGCGGACTAGCGGCAGATGGAGGGTTGGAAGCTTCGGGNTTCTTCCGCAACGGAACCCAGGAATCCGCCGTGATGAGCACTAAAGGCGCGAAAGCCTATCACGCGGGAACATTCGCGGGACTGCTAGTCATGGCCATCAGCGACACATCGGCAGGCTGGTCCAAGGGTGGGTCTTGGCGGGTAGAAGATATCGACTCCGACGCCCTAGCCGCCGAAGCCGTGGACAAGGCTTTGAAAGGCCAGAACCCCCAACCGGTCGAACCAGGCGAATACACCGTTGTTCTGGACCCGTACGCCGTCGACGACATGCTAAGTAGCCTGAGCCTCTACGGCATGGGCGCGCTGGCGGTTCAAGAGGGCCGCAGTTGGATGAACGGACTGATCGGCGAACAAGCCATGAGCCCTCTAATCTCCATATGGGACGACGGCGCGGACATGGAAGGCTGGCCAGTGCCGTTCGACGCTGAGGGAGTCCCCCGTCAACGCACCCAACTCATTCAAGATGGGGTCGTGTTGGAGCCGGTCCACAACTCCTACACCGCAGGCAAGGACGGGAAACAGTCCACCGGCCACCAATACACCTTCACCGGCCCTCCTGTCGCCTCCAACCTGTTCATGAAAAGCGGCGATTCTTCCCTGGAGAAAATGATCTCCTCCACCCAGCGGGGCCTGTACATCACCCGGTTCCACTACACACGCGTGGTGCACAACCGGAACTGCGTGATGACCGGGATGACCCGCGACGGTACCTTCCTCATCGAGAACGGCCACCTAACCCACCCGGTCAAAGACCTGCGGTTCACCCAGTCCTACGTGGAAGCCTTGGCCGAGGTCGAGTCCGTGGGCAGCCAAAGCAAGCTCATGCTGAACGAAGTGGGGTTCGCCACCAAAGTCCCGGCCCTGAAGATAAGCCGCTTCAATTTCACNGGGGTCACGGTTTAACGCCCNATCCACAATAAAACAAAGAGCAGGTTATGGCAGAAACAGTCGACGCAAATTTCCACCGTCATGGGGATGTCCGGAATCGGGGCGGATTCGTACTTAGCGCCCTAGCCGGCGGTCACGTTCTATTCCATTGGTTGATCCAAGGCTTCGTGGTGTTGCTGCCGGAGATTCAGTCCACCTTTCACCTGAGCGGCGTCGGCGTTGGCGCTTTGGTTACCACCANGGANCTGGCGTCGGGCCTGGTTTCCCTGCCCGGAGGGTTCATCATCGACCCTCTCCGGCGATATTGGGGCCTGATCTTAGCCGTCTGCATCGGTGGGATAAGCCTGGGTGCTCTGCTGCTCGGGCTGTCTCCGGTCTATCCTCTTTTGTTGGCTGGAATCGCCATAATCGCCATATCCCACTCCATCTGGCACCTGCCTGCCTCGGCGTCTCTGTCCTATCACTTCTCCCAGCGCCGCGCCATGGCCCTGTCTTTNCACGGGGTCGGCGGCAGCATCGGCGACGTGGCCGGGCCCGTCGCGACGGGATCGCTGCTATTGGTGTTGGGTTGGCAAGGAATCCTCAGCGTTTATGCCATCGCCCCCTTCTTCCTGGCATTCATGGCGGTCTGGGCCTTCCGCGGCATTGGCGGACCCGACACGGACACGGGCAGCGCAGCAGATTTCGACCGAAGGAAAGAAGCAACCAAGAGTCTGCTCCGCAACCGGGCCATGTGGGGAGTCATCGTTGTGCGCGGTCTCCGGGCCATGTGCCTGGTAGCCCTGGTTACCATATTGCCCCTGTATCTGGACAAAGAGATGGAGATGAGTCCCTTTTTCCGGGGTATCCATATAGGTCTGCTGATTGCGATAGGGCTGATTGCCAAGCCGATGATGGGATACCTGTCGGACCGTCTCGGACGCAAGCAGGTGCTGGTTCCAGGGCTGATCTGGTCATGCGCCATCTCGCTGTTGCTGGTCGCTTTTAGTGACGGAATCGCCCTCACCGTCCTGATTGCGTTGTTGGGCCTTTTCCTATATCCAGACCAGCCCATCTTGACCGCTGCGACACTGGAGATTGTAGGACGGGAAGTGGCTACCACCGCCCTGGGCATCGTCGCCTTCTTCAGCTTTCTGATGGCCGCCGCATCGCCCCTGATTGCCGCTTGGCTCTACGAAGCCCGGGGACTGGACGCCGCCCTGTACTACGTTGCCGCCCTCTTCGCCGCCTCCGCCATCATCTTCCTCCTAGTTCCCCTATCGTCACGAACCCCTTCTTCCGCCTAACTTTCTGAGCCCCTACCTCGCCGATGCTATAATCCTGCCAATCTCAGCGTCAGGAGTGCATCGGCATGAAGCGAGCAGTAGAATTCTACAGTGAAGGGTTCAAACTCGTCGGCGACGTTTACGTTCCCGACGGTCTACCATCCGGCGAGCAAAGAGCGGCGGTGCTACTTTGCCACGGCTACACGGGCGTTAAGGACCTGTACCTGCCGGACAATGCCAAGACTCTCAACGACGCCGGCTACGTCGTCATGACCTTCGACTACAAAGGATGGGGCGAAAGCGAAGGCACTCGCAGCCGCCTGGCCCCCTACAGCCGCGTCGCCGACGTTCAGGCCGCCATGACTTACCTCAGCATCCAGCCCGAAGCGGACGCCGATAGAATAGGTCTCTACGGCACCAGCTACGGCGGAGCCACCGTCTCTTGGACCGCCGCGATCGACCAGCGGGCCAAGTGCATCGTCAGCGTCGTGGGCATCGGCCACGGCGCACGGTGGATGAGCCGGGTGCGGCGGGTGGACGAATGGGTCGACCTTCGTGAGCGCTCCAAAGAAGACCGGGAGAAGCGGGCCACCACCGGAGAATCTGACTACGTGGACCGCAGCGAGATACTACTTCCCGACCGCCAATCCGCCGAACTAGCGGCAGCGGCCCGCCGCCTAAACCCTGCAGCCGTAGGCACCATACCCATGGAATACGTGGACGACACCATCGGNTTCAACCCCGAATGGATCGTGGACAAGATATCCCCGCGCCCCATCCTCTTCATCACCAGCGAAGACGACCGTCTGGTCCTACCCGAAGAATCCGAACAACTCTACGCCCACGCCGGAGAACCCAAAAAACTAGTAGTCCTAAAAGGCTACGGCCACTACGAAGTCTACTCAGAACCCGCCTTCAGCGAGGTTATGGGGGAGACGTTGGAGTGGTACGGGGAGTATCTGTAGCGCAGTTGACTCCCTACGCTTACCGCCCTATAGTTCGCCCTATCCCAATACGCCACAAATCAGTGAAAACCAGTTTTNCCTGGGNCATCCAGATTTATCCAAGGAGCTAAACCATGACAACCAAGAAAGCCTACCGCTACGACCCGTCAGCGTCCTACGCAGTAACAGAGCATGACGTGGAGTACCTCAATGTCGACGGCGTAACCCGTCTGGTGCGGATATACCAGCCCGAAGGACCAGGGCCTTTCCCCATGCTTCTGAGCATCCACGGCGGGGCTTGGACTGACAAGGATCACACCGAATACGAATCCACCAGCACTCCATTGGCCGCCACCGGTATCGTTGTCGCCGCCATCGGCCAGCGGGTGGGAAAAGGATTCCCTTACCCCGTACAGCTTCAGGACATCAACTATGGCGTCCGCTGGCTTAAAGCCCATGCCAGCGATTTCAACGGAGACCCAGATTCCGTGGGCGGGATCGGTTACTCCAGCGGTGGACACACCCTGCCCTTGGCCGCCATGCGCCCCACCGACCCCAGATATTCTGCGCTGCCCCTGGAAGGTTCATCCCAGGTCGACGCGAACTTTGCGTTTACGATTTCATGCTGGCCGGTCATCGAACCCTACTTCAGGTATGAAATTGCCAGGGAAAAGGGCAACACAGACTTGATGGAAAAGCATCACATCTTCTTCCAAGGCGACGAAGCGATGCACGAATCCACGCCGATAAATATCATCCAGAGCGGCGAGAAGGTCACTCTACCCCCGGCGATGGTCATGCACGGCACGGCCGACGACGTTATGCCCATCGAAGCGTCCGAGAGATTCGTGGCCGCCTACAACGGGGCCGGCGGAAAGGCTCAACTGGTGCCCTGGCAGGGTAAAGGCCACGGCTGGGCTAGGGCGGCAGGCCCCGAGGCGGACGAGTTCGTAAAGATAGCTTCGGAGTTCATCGCCAAGCAGCTTGGCTAAGGACCACCGATCCCGCATCTAGGGGAACCGATCCGTCTCCTAGATGGCACAATACAGAAAAAATCAGGCCCGGACTTATGAGCCGGGCCTGATTTTTGTGTTGCGATGCAACTAGGTATCCCCGCTAAAATGGCAATTGCCCCTACACCACCGCGATCGCCTCAATCTCAATCAGCATGTCCGGGTCCACCAGAGACCTGACTTCAACCATGGTGCTCGCCGGGTAGTCGCTCTTGAAGTACTCAGCGCGGGCTGCGTGGATCTGGTCGTAGTGGCCCAATACGTCGAGCGCGTATACGGTCACTTTGACCACGTCATCCAAAGTAGCACCGCCGGCTTCCAGCACCGACTTCAGGTTCTCCAATACCTGCTTGGTTTGGGCGGTTATGTCCCCTTTGCCCACCAGTTGGCCCTTAGAGTCGCGGGCGACCTGCCCCGAAACAAACACCATGTTTCCCGCCGGAACCTTAACCCCATGGGACATGATTCCGTTCGGGGTGATTAGTATCGGACTTTTCAGTACGGTCTTAGCCATATCGCTATCTCCTAATTTCCGGGCCAGTAGCCCGTTTGGTGGCCCGAGTATAAGCAAATCCCAGTTGCCGCGCTACCAAGAAACGCTGGCACGCCAAACCTCTTCAGGGAATCCCAATGCGCCTGGCCCACCGTAGGGGTACACCGGCCTTCCGAAGGTACAGGCTGTCTAGCAAGGGCCGCTGCCCGATTATGGCGTCTTCTCCCGCCATACTGCTAAACTTGTGCCACATCTCAACCAGCCATCGCCAATCGAGGGAAGACATGACTCGACCAGAAGAATCCAACCAGCCCCCCGGAGACGTCTGGCCCATCATCAAGGCCCAGCCCCGGAGTTTCTTCAAGACTCCCTTGTGCACCAATCTTGACGAACTGGATGCCGACGTCGCGATAATCGGCGTTCCCTTCGATCAGGGCACCTTTGGCCGGCCCGGGGCCCGATTCGGTCCCGACGCCATCCGGGACGCTCCCCGGGGCTACAACTATTCGGACCCCTACGGCGCCCAGACCCAGGCCGAGGGGCGCTACGACATCGATGTTGAAGACGAGCTGCTGCGGGGCGTTACCATGGCCGACTGCGGCAACATCACCGTAGTGCCTTCGGAGGTAGTGGAGAATTTTGGGAAGCTGACTACCGTGGTGGAAAAAGTTGTGGAGCGGGGTTCCTTCCCGGTGGTGGTGGGCGGCGACCACGCCATCACCTTCCCGGTGGTCCGGGGGCTAAGGAAGTTCACGCCGTTAAATATCGTGCATTTTGACGCCCACTTGGACTACACCCATGACGTTCAAGGCGTGCTATACACCCACGGCAGCCCCATCCGCCGTTGCCGGGAACTTCCCTTCGTCGACCACATCACGTCAGCGGGTATCCGGGCAGCGCGGCGAAAGCCCTACTAGGAAGCTAAGCAAGACGGCACCCTAATCATCACCACCAACCGGTTCCGGGAATTGGGGCCCATAGGCGTGGTGGAGCTTATTCCCCAGGGCGAAAACCTTTACATCACTTTCGACATCGACGTGATGGACCCCAGCCAAGCCCCCGGAACCGGCACCCCGGAAACCGGCGGGCTGTTCTACCACGAGGCTCGTGAGTGCATTACCGCTCTGGTAAATCGTTCCAACCTGATTGGTTTCGATATGGTGGAGGTTGCGCCACCATACGACAACTCCGAAGTGACCATAGGGTTAGCTGCCCGGCTGATAGTGGACATCCTGGCGGCCCGGTTCCCATCCAAATAGTCCTGGCGGGAACCGCTGCCTTAAATCATGAAGTTCAGTTGTTCCACGATGGTCTCGCCCAGTGCCTGGTCGCCGTGGATGCGGACCAAACCCTTGTCTAGAACATCCCTCGGTTCCCAGCGCCCGCAGGCCAGGCAGGCGAACGTCTCCAGGTCCATGTTGAAGCTAACCGTCGCTGGAAGGGGTATCGAGGGGACTAGGTTGGCCCGGTTACCTTGCATGGCGATGGCGAAGACCCGCCCCGCCAATCCGTTGATGTTCATCACCACCCCGGTGCCGTCTTCCGGCTGAACCTTTCTTCCCAGCACGTAAGGCATGGCCGTGACCATCCGGTCCATGGCATGCCGGGCCACGGCGCCGTCCATGTGCCCCGGTTTTCCAAGCGCCCGGCGAATGTCCTGCTCGTGCACCCAGGCATCGAAGATTCTGATGGCCAGCAAATCCCGAACCGGCGCGCGTCCGATGGGCGTATCGGTTTCCTCGTCGAAATCGCTCTCTGTCATCCCACGAAGAATCGCCAACCGCTGCCCGGTCACCTCACGAAATTCCTCAAGAACCTTGCCGCCCGATAGTGAACGTCGGGCACCGACCAGAACCTCATTACTCTGCCCGATGTCGTTCTTGACGTGACCGGTTTCCTCGGGAACGTGATCCGGGGTCGGCCTTCCCAATAATCGGCACTCGCTACCTACCAGGTGGGATAGCTGGTCCTGTACCGACCAACCGGGGCAGTCCGTCGGCGTCCCCCACTCCCCGTCCTCGAGATTCGAGCACAGTTCGTCAAGGGAACGCCAAACGGCCTCCATGTTGTTAACGGCTTCCTGGTCGCTCATAAATCCTGCCGGTGCCACCCGATATTGTTTGGAGCTTGTTAGTTAATCCTGCGAGCAGGTCCTTCGACAGGTTCAGGACGAACGGGGAAGACGATGCTCTCCGTTCTTAGTGAGCCTGTCGAACCACCGCGTGAAACGGCTTTTACCCCCCCTGCCCTTCCTGTTCCTTGCGCGTGGATTCCCGCCGGGTGATTTGCCGGAGAGCTTCATCGGCTCCCATGCGGCCCACGGGACCCGACGCGTAGATCGACCCAAGGACTACTCCGCCCCGGCCGATAAGAAACTCGGCGGGCTGGATGTAGCCGCCCCGGTCCTCGGACCACCAGGCGCCAAAAGCGTCGGACTCCTCTTTCGAAACGCCGTAGGCCATCTTGAAAGAGAATCCTTTGTCTACCATCTCCTGAGCATGTTCCTCGTCATCCACGCTGGCAACTATAATCGTCGCCTCCAGCGCTTCCAACTCGGCCTTGGCTGCTTCCCATTCGGCTAACTGCCGAGCGCAGTAGGGTCACCAATGGCCCCGGTAGAAGAGCAACGCCGTATACCGCGAAGGCGCTTCTTCGGGAAATTTAATTGTGCTCCCGTCCAACAGGTTCAGCGTGAGTGACGGGAACCGGTCTGCCTGTTGTAGTTTTTCAGCCATGATGCCTCCCANGATTGGGTGTCGCTGCCTCCGGTTCGCATGCCACCGGAGTACCCAATAATACCTGGGAGTCCGGTAGTGCCACAAGCCATTGGCCAGCCGATCCAAACCGTTGGATGCGGTTGGACATCAAATTGATTCAGCCTTTGATTATTGACGCTCGTACAAGGCTGCGGTAAGCTCCCTCAGTTCAAACAGATCGAACCCATATGGAGCCAAACGGAGGCATACCATGAAACAAGTAACCAGCAATGTTTTCGTAGAGACCGATGCCAGGGGGTGCAATTTTGGGTACGTCACCACCTCCGACGGCATCGTGATGATCGACAGCCCGCACAAGCCCAGCGATGCCCAGAAGCTAAAGGCTGAGATCGCCGGCAAGGGGCAGCTTAAGTACATCATCAACACCGAGCCCCACGGCGACCATTGGACGGGGAACGCTTTCTTCGACGTGCCGGTCATCGCCCACGAGGGGGTGCGGACTCGCATGCTCAACACCGACCTGGCCGACCATGTCTCCCGGGTCGCAGCCTTCGGTCCTGAAGAACCAGCGCTGCTGGAGGGTTACGAGTTCAATTATCCGGTCATAACCTTCAAGAACGGGATGACGATGCACGTGGGTGACCACACGTTCGAGATGGTTCACATGCCCGGCCACACCCTCTACCAAGCGGCAATCTCCATCAAGGAAGAGGGCGTGGTGTTCACCAGCGACAACATCTTCCGCGGCGTCCAGACTTGGCTCCACGAGGCCAATCCCGACCTATGGCTAACGGCGCTAGACTCATTGAGGAAGCTTGACGAGGAGGTATTCGTGCCCGGTCACGGGGAGCTTTGCGACAAAGGCTACCTGGACGAACAGGGTTCTTTCATCCTGGAATGGAAAGAGTACGTCAAAGGGGCCATCGATCAGGGCGTCACCAGAGCGCAAGCGGTGTCCAGCCTGACCAAGATGACCGACCGCTATCCCATGGACGTAGGCCAAGACGGCATGGCGCCCCTAGTCATGCGCATGAGCGCCGGAAACCTGTACGACTACCTAACCGGCGCCTGGCCCGCTCCGCCCATCCCCGCCCCCGCCACTCCCCGCAGGAGCTAATCCTCGCCAGCCCATCGGTTAACCAACAACGTAGGGGCGCACGACCGTGCGCCCCTACGCGCATCCACGAACTAACTTCCCCCTTTCGTAAATGGGGACCGAGGGGGATTTCCCCCACAAAGAAAGAGGGTTCCGGTTATGCCAGAACGCCCTCATCATTTCCTCCCAAAAAACACGGTCCCTACCTAGCCCTAGTCGGCACGTACTCCTTGATGGCCGGAATCACTTCCTGGCTCAAAAGGTCGATGCACTTCATCGCCGTGTCGTGCTTCATGGGACCTTCCCGGCCCCACAGCACTAGGGTGGCCGGGTCCACGATGTCCACAATCTCTTTCAGCTTCTTAATGACCGTATCCGGGTTCCCGGTGACGATCTGGTGGGTGGCATGAGCTTCTTGGTAATCCAAGCTAGGTCCACCGGGAGTTACATCAGGGATGTTCCGGGTGGTTTCCCGCCGTGTGGCCCGGCCGCTTTGCGCCGCCGCCCGAGTCATGTAGCCCGGAGGGGCTTGCCAGTGACGCGGCGCAGTCCCGAAGGACGTACCCTGCTGCCAGTAGAAGTTCTTGCCTTCTTCAAAGGCCTTTTCGTCGCTGTCCGACACGTTCACCCTAACAGCGTAGCCACGGTGNTCCTGCGTTGGTGTGAACCCCTCTTCAGCAGCCACCTTGTCGTATAGCTCGTAAATCTCCGAGATTAGGTCCAAGGGCGGCGCAAGGGCGATGTAGGGGTACTGATGCCGGGCCGCCCAGGTGACCGACTCCGGACTGACCACACCCGGNATCCATATGGGCGGATGAGGTTTCTGCATGGGCATCATCCAGGGATTGACCACCCGGAATTGGTAATGCTTGCCCTCCCAGCGGAAAGGACCCGGCTCAGTCCACGCCTTGATTATCAGGTCATGAGCCTCGTCGAAACGCTCCCGGTTGTAAATCGGGTTGGTGTTGGTGGCCATGCTCTCCTGGCCGATACCGCGGACAAAGCCGCAGACCACCCGGCCACCGGAGATGCAGTCAATCATCGCCACTTCCTCCGCCACTCGCAGCGGATTCTCGTGGATGGGCAGCACGTTACCCAGGAAGCAAATCTTCCCTTTCTTTGTCAGACGGGCCAGCACCGAGCCAATCACATTGACCGAGGGCATCATCGATAGCGGGTTGTTGTGGTGCTCGTTAATCATCACCCCGTCGAAACCCACCTCGGTGCAGTGCTGTAGTTCTTCGAAGTACATCCCGTAGAGTTCGTTNGCTTTTTCGGCGCTGAAGAATTCGTTGGGGAACATCAGATTGTTGTAGCCCCGTTGAAGCGCCTCTTCCTGGGGATACGCTGAATATCCCATCTCGGTGAAAAACATCACTTCTTTAACCATAGAAGACCCCCCTTGCCTGCTCCGTCCAGCGGACAAGCCTNGTCGCCAAAGTATGCAGCCATGCTCGTGCCCAGTCAATCCCGCCGGTTGACCCAAATGAAAGGGCCGGGCATACTTGAAGCCGCAAACGGCGCACGATTTCCGGTCAGCTACGATTATCCGCTAGACACAGGGAGGACACAGCATGGCCAGTCAACAGGAAAGACATGAGTTGGAGCAGAGCGATGTCGCGTTGCCTGAATCGGGGCGTCCCGTCATCCATGCCAACAAAGGCGTGATTTCCAGCGGCCACTACCTGACATCCATGGCCGGCATGCGCATCCTATTGAGTGGAGGCAACGCTTTCGACTCCCTCGTAGCCGCCGGATTCGCCGCTGCCGTGGTTGAGCCCATCGCTTCCTACTCGCTGGCCGCCGAAGGTGTGTTCATGCTGTACCACCCGGCCAGTGGCGACCTACTGTCCCTCAGCGCCCAAGGCGTCGCGCCCGCCGATGCGACAGTTGACTACTATAAGTCTCAAGGCGTGGATCGCATCCCCACCGGACCCGGCATGCAAGCGCCTCTGTCGTTCACCGTTCCCGGCGTGGTCGACGGGTTCCTGACCCTGCTGGAACAATACGGCACCATGTCCATCAGCGATGTTCTCGCCCCGGCCATAGAATATGCGGAGCAGGGCATCCCCCACTACGAATACATGCTGGCGCGGCTAGAGTCTCCGTCCACTTTGGAACAGTTCCGGAACTTCCCGCCAGGCGGTTCGGAAATCTTCTATGAGAACCTGCAGGTGCCAAGCCCCGGTGCCCAGTTGGTCCAACCGGGTTTAGCAGACGTACTCAAAGGATTGGCTAGTGCAGGGTCCAAGGCAGGCGACAGGCTGGAAGGGATACAGGAGGCCCGCCGAAGCTTCTACCAGGGAGACATCGGCAGGACCATCGCCGAGTGTTCCCAGAGCGTCGGCGGTATCATGGACTTGGACGACCTAGCCAGCTACCACGCCCAGTTCGAATCGCCGGTGAAAACCACCTTCCAAGGCTATGAAATTCTAGGCCACGACTCCTGGACCCAAGGCCCGGTATTGATGCAGACCCTTAACATGCTGAACCGGTTTGACCTGAAGTCCATGGGTCACAACTCCCATGCCTACATACACACCGTCATCGAGGCATTGAACCTGGCCTTCGCTGACCGGGAAGCCCACTACGGCGACCCCGAATACTCGACGATCCCCATCGACGGCTTGCTATCCATGGAATACGCAAACCAACGGTCCCGGGAGATCGACCCCGACCGCGCATCCACGAATATGGTCCCAGCAGGCGATCCCTGGGCGTTCTCAAAGAGATCCAATGGCGGATCTGCTGTTCGCACCGAGCCGGTGCTCAGCGAAGGACCGGTATCCGGAGGCGGCGACGAAGACGGAACGACCCACGTTTCGGTGTTGGACAGTGAAGGAAACATGGTCTGCGGCACCATCAGCGGGGGCTCTTTCTCCAAGTCGGTGTTCTTCCCCAAGATTGGTTGCGCCCTGAGTACCCGTATCGAGATGTTCAACAACGAACCGGGACACCCCAACGTGGTAGAACCCGGCAAGCGGCCCAGAACCACCCTGATCAACTACATCGTCACCAAAGACGGCGTCCCGGTTATGACGATCGGCTGCCCCGGCGGCGACGATCAGGCCCAAGCCAACCTACAGATATTCCTGAACGCAGTAGTGTTCGGCATGGACCCGCAACAGTCGGTGGAAGCCCCCCGCTTCGCCACCGAAAACTTCCCCAACTCCTTCTACCCCCACGTCTACCATCCGGGCCGCTTGAACCTGGAAGAAGGAATTCCCCTGACGACAGCCCAAGCCCTACACGCCATGGGCCACGACGTCCAGAGAGCGGTCAACTGCGGCATGGGCGCCACAATCTCCACAAGAAACCCGGAAACCGGCACCCTAAGCACCAGCGGCGACCCCAGACGAGCCTGCTACGCCATGGGCTGGTAAAACTCCCCCCTTTCGTAAAGGGGGGTTGGGGGGATTTCGCCTCACAGCAACCCTGCCGCTAGATATCCAACACCATATCCGCTTCAGATATCTGCAACTCAAACCCCAACCGCCGCTGCACCTCGGCCAACTCCCGTCTAACCGTAGCCTCCCAAGCCGGGTTCATGTGGGCGACGATAATCTTCGGGATGTAGCCTTTAAGTTCCTTAAAGTCGCTCAGCGTCTCTTCCAGCAAATTCGGAGTCAGGTGCCCCGCCANCGCCGCCCGATCCGGGTCGCCGTTGCCAAAAGTAACCTCTGTCAGCATGACGTTGGGATCGACGTGGGGCCAAGCCTGGCTCAAGCCNTTNCCNGTATCNCCGGTGTAAAACAGCGTGGTNNTNCCGGANNTTATCTGGAAGCCCGCCGCCGGAACGGCATGNTANACCGGCACCGCCATCACGTTGTAACCCAGGACCTGAAANTCCNTGTAAAANTCGATGGTGTGGAANCGGAACACNGGGGNTTCNGGNCTGGGGAAGATNCGGAAATCCGGATACAAACTACCGTCCANAAGNTTCTCGGAGACGAANTTCACCGTGTCTTCGATGGCGTAGACGTCGATNGTTTTCCCGNNGGTAAGCAGNCCAACACCCAGGGGNAGCAGNTCCCGCACGTGATCGAAGTGNCNNTGGGAAAGAATCACGGCNCGGATGCCCGCTTGCTCTTCGAANGTTANNGACCTNGTAAGACCGCCNGCNTCNAGNACNANNACCTTNTCGATNAGGTGGGANTCCANNCGGGTNGTCTTGCTCTCCGCNTTGTGAGCCCCTAANACTCTCAGTTCCATCTTTACTCCCCGGTGTTACCCCNATCAGGCTAGTAGTTGGAACGGNGCCGTTAATTCAAGAGGTTTTCTTCACATTCGAAAAAACCCGTGGACGCCTAGATACCTTTCAGGCAATCGAGTGACAAGAAACACTCATTGAACG
>PANP01000081.1 GCA_002708395.1 Dehalococcoidia bacterium | reverse complement strand
TTTATGGAACGTTCTTGAAGTGCCTGCAGTGCGGGCGTCGAGTGGACGTAGAAGCGCAGGAGCCAGGTCAAAGCAACGGGGAAGTCGCCAACTGGTTGCCTAGCCCTCTCCTCGCATCCGGGGCGCTCCGGCGTTATCTACCGCCGAGCGCCTCGATCGCTTTTCTCCTTCTCTCCAGCTCTTCTGTTTTAAGGTGTTCGCTAAAGCCGGTTACGGCCTCTTCCTGCACCTTGGACTCTATCGAGCCGGGACGCAGTTCCCGGACCAACTTAACGGCGTTTTCCGGCTTGTAGCCCACGTATACCAGATAGCAAGCAAGAATCGTACCGGTCCGCCCCAATCCAGCCTGGCAGGTAACGACAACCGGGTGCTCCCAAGTTTCTATCTGTTCGTCGATCCACTTAACCATGCGCTCGATCTGTTCCAACTTGGGCGGATTGAAATCGGGCACCGGTTCGTAGAGGTCCGCCATCTCCATCGATTCTCCGGAGATGGTCTGCTCTTCCATCCGAATCACCGCTGTGATGTCCTGAAGCTTCAGGAACATCAGATCCCGGCGGTTCTTGGGGCCCTCCGCCCCGGCCAATGAGCCCTCAAGCACCCAACTAAAGTTTAAATATCCCAAACCGACTACTCCGGCATAGATTTTTCTGCGGCATCTCTCAACGCTCTGAGGCGTCGGAGACCGAAGAAGGCGCAGTGAACCCGAGCCTCACTTTGCGACTATTATACTTGCAGGCCGATTCCCAAACCAGACCCGCCCGCAAGCCCAATTCAAGACAGAGTGGGCCGTTAGCTGGGCCGGTCCTTNGCTCAATCAACCCCAGTCTCGAGTATCCCNCGGACATCCTCCGGAGTCAGGGACTCCACCGTCAGCACCTTATCCCGGGAACTCTGTCCGCGAACGATGCGCACCCGGGATTTCGCCACGCCCAAGGCATCGGCCAGCAAGGCNACCACCGCTGCGTTGGCGCGNCCCTTNTCCGGGGGAGCGGTCACCCTCAACTGAAGAACGCCGTCCCGATACCCCACCACTTGGTCCCTGGAGGCTTTGGGCTGAACTTTCACCGGAAAGTTGTTCATCGGCCCCGGTTGTTTAGCCATGNGTCTCGACTCCCCGGAAGGCCGGCTGATTCGCCTCTACTTAACCNGNGAACCCGGCGGGCGGCAGTCTGGTATATTTGATTTAACTATTTACGAACTGCTGGAGGACTCCGGTGGAGTATACCAACATCAAGTTGGAGATNGAGAACGGTGTAGCCACGATCCGGCTGAACCGCCCTGATGCCCTCAACGCTTTGAATACGGAGATGGCGGAAGAGCTTTCCGGCGCGATTGCCGACGTAGCGAAAAACGAAGGCGTTAAAGCATTGGTGGTACGGGGCGAGGGCCGAGCATTCTGCTCCGGCGCAGATCTCATTTTTTTCGAATCGGCGTTTAACGATGCCAGTCAACTAACACCCTACATCAAGAAGCTCAACGATTGCTTCTTACAACTAGAGGAACTTCCCATTCCGGTGATATCGGTGGTCCACGGCTTCGCTCTTGCCGGAGGAATGGAACTGATGCTGGCCTGCGACATGACCATAGCTGCGGAAGACGCTCGCATCGGCGACCAGCATGCCAACTTCGGCTTGATGCCCGGGTTCGGCTCCACCCAGCGCCTACCCAGGCGCATCGGCATGCAGCGGGCGATGGAGCTTCTGACCACCGGGAAATGGTTGTCCGGCGCCGAAGCCGCCGATTGGGGACTTGTTCTACGGGCCGTACCTGCAGATTCCCTGGACCAGGAACTGGAGGAACTGATCGCACCGCTGCGGTCCAAGAGCCGGCCGGGATTGGGCTGGATAAAATCAGTCACCCGGCGGGGCAACGACCTCCCGTTAAGAGAGGGCATCGCCCTGGAAAGCGCCTCTTTCGTTGAATACAGCACCACCCACAGCCATCCCAAAGAGGGCATCCAAGCCTTCAAGGAGAAGCGTCAGCCCCAGTTCTAGGCGCATCTATTCGACAGTGAATCGGGCCGATGCTATGATCGCGTGCCCAGACCGCCGATGTCTGGTAGCATGGAAGTAGGGACCCAACAAGATTAACTCCCAACCAGCGTCCCAAATATCAAGAACGGTAATTGTCTGTGAAGATTAAAGACATCCTGAATAACACCCGGACCATCTCATGCGAGTTCTTTCCTCCCAGGACCGAGGAAGGAATCCCAGATGTGTTTAGCGCCGCCGNCCGATTAAAGGCATACAAGCCTGATTTCGTGTCGGTCACCTATGGTGCCGGAGGTTCTACTCGCGCTTTCACGGAGCGCATCACCTCGGAGTTAAAGGAACAATCCGAGCTTGAGGTGATGGCCCACCTAACCTGCGTCGGCCAGAGCAAGGAGGAGATTCACTCCGTCTTGGAGCGGTTGGACCAGACCGGGATAGAAAACATTATCGCGCTGCGGGGAGATCCCCCCAGGGGAGAGACCGATTTCGTGCCCACCCCAGGGGGATTCCAGCACGCCACAGAGTTGATCGAGCATATACAAGGCAACTTTCAGATGGGCGTCGCCGCTGCTTGCTACCCCGAAGGTCACACGGAGTCTCCCAACCTTAATTCCGACTTGGAATACGTCAAGCAAAAAGTGGACAAAGGCGCCGAATTCCTGATCACTCAGCTCTTTTTCGACAACAACGATTTCTTCGAATTTCTGAACCGGGCAAAAAGCGCCGGGATCGATGTTCCCATCATACCGGGGCTGCTTCCCATCTTGAGCGCCCCCCAGATCCGCCGGTTCTCCACGATGTGCGGCGCCAGCATACCGGCAGACTTGGACCGCCAGCTAGACAAGTTCGCCGACGACGACCAAGGGGCAAGGGCTCTTGGTATCGAACACGCCACCAAGCAGGTTGAGGAGCTTTGGGACAGCGGCGTTCCGGGAATCCATTTCTACGTTCTGAACCGCAGCTATTCGGTTTCCAAGATTCTGGACAACCTGAGCCTGCAGGGGCGTAACGGACTGGGCTAACAACGGACTTTGCGACCGTCAAAGGTCCCCCGCAACGATGTTAGGCCGGTCTGGAGATGCCTAGCCCGGCAGCACTCCATATCTGTCTTCGATCCACTCCCTTTATCCACAGCACAGTCGATGTGATGGAGCTAATCGAATCTGATGCTTTCCACCGGCGTTGACATCATCGAGATCGACCGGGTGCGCCAGGTGCTGGAGCGATACGGCCAACGTTTCCTGAATCGGGTATTCACGCCCGGCGAGATTGAGTATTGTCGGGGACGGGCATCCAATCTGGCGGCGCGGTTCGCCGCCAAAGAAGCCACCATGAAAGCCCTGGGCACGGGAGTGCGTGGCGTCGGTTGGAAGGACATAGAAGTTGTCCGGCACGACAGCGGAGCGCCCGCCATCAAGTTGCACAAAAGGGGAGCAAGCCGGGCCCAACGATTGGCGGTCCAAGAAATCTCCATCAGTCTCTCCCACTCCCGGGAATACGCCGTAGCCTTCGTGGTGGTCCGCAGAGAAGACTCGGAATGAAGGTCGTTACGGTGGATCAGATGGTGGGTCTGGAGCTTGCCGCCGTGCGCAACGGGGTCAGCAGCCTAGACACTCTGATGGAAAACGCCGGGCTTGCGGTGGCCGAGGCCGCTCGAACAGAGATGGGCGGCACGGCAGGCAAGCGAGTGCTGGTGCTGGTGGGTCCGGGTAACAACGGAGCCGACGGCCTGGTGGCGACGCGCCATCTGAGCCGCTGGGGGGCCAACGTGACCGCCTACCTGGTGACCGGCCGTCCGGACCCGGACCCCAAGATGGAACCGGCGCGCGCGTATGGTGTCACCGTCACCGGAGTTGACCAAGACCCGGAACTTGCTGCGCTAGACGGCTTGATTGGGCGTAGCCACCTGGTTATCGACGCGATACTGGGAACCGGAAGATCCCGCCCCTTGACCGGTGCGGTACAAGCCGCCGTATCTCGATTAGACGCCTGCCGCCAGTCTCCACGCCGTCCGTCGCTGATGGCGATGGACCTGCCCACCGGATTGAATCCCGACACCGGCGAGGTGGATCCGGCTTGCCCCACTATGGATGTCACGGTAGCGCTGGGGTACCCCAAAGTTGGTCTGATAGGATTCCCCGGCGCTGAAAAAATCGGACGATTGGAAGTGGTTGGCATCGGCATACCGCCGGGCCTACCGGAAGAATCTGAGATCGACCTGGAGCTGATGACGCCGGACTGGGTTGGCGAATGCCTGCCCGCCCGTCCTCTAAACTCCCACAAAGGGACTTTTGGACACGTTTTGGTCGTAGCAGGCTCGCGTAATTACGTAGGNGCGGCGTCTCTGGCATCGCAAGCGGCGGTGCGCACTGGCGCCGGGTTGACTACTCTGGCCTCACCCAGCGGTGTTTACCCCATCGCCGCCAGCAAGCTGACGGAAGTTATTCACTTCCCTCTGGCCGACGACCGAGAAGGCAGGTTTCATCCCAAAGCTTCGCACGCGCTCCGGAACGACCTGGACCGATACAACGTGATGCTGGCTGGCTGCGGGATGGGTTCGACCCCAGGAACAAGAGACTTCCTGGAGCGGCTATTGCTTGGCGAATCGCCGCCTTCGCTGCCCATGGTGATCGACGCCGACGGTCTCAACAACCTGTCCGGATTGGACGAGTGGTGGCGCAGGTTAGCAGCGCCGGTGGTCTTGACCCCACACCCCGGAGAGATGGCGACGCTGACCGGATTATCTACTGCGGAGATTCAAGGAGACCGGATCAACTCGGCTCGGCATTGGTCCCGCCATTGGAACGCCACGGTGGTTCTGAAGGGGGCACATACCTTGATCGCGGAACCCGGGGGAATGGTGAGGGTATCCCCCTTCGCCAATCCAGGTTTGGCGTCGGGAGGCACCGGAGACGTTCTNGCTGGGATAATCGCCGGACTGATAGCCCAAGGGTTACCCCTAGACTTGGCCGCCAGTTGTGGCGTGTTCATCCATGGATTGGCCGGTGAGGCGGTGCGGGATAGGATCGGGGACACTGGCTCCATCGCTTCGGACCTAGTCGAACTTCTGCCCGAAACCATTCACGATTTAAAACTCGCCTGATCGAGAAACGGCACCAGACATCCAAGGATCTCTTCGGTCATCCGGATTGCATAAACCTTGCGATATCTTGGGGTGTTGACCGACGACCTTATGCTATAATTTATTATCCGCCGACAATCCGCTGGCCTTTGCTTGATTCTTGCAGAGCGCTGGCGGCTATCGGCCTCTAGCAGCAAAATAGACATGACCTGCGCCGGAATACATACATCACCTCAATCGCTGCCCGGAATCCGTGGGTAAGCACCAGCCATGTCTTTAGAAAGCTTCCTCGAAGCCTTAACCGAAGACCCAGACGAAGTAGACGTGGCCGACTTCGTCGAGGCTTCCGGTCTTCTACCTGAAGAACTCATCGTTTTCGCTCGGGCATGGTTCGGTTTCACCGTTGAGAATCAGCGCTGGATCATCGCGACCATGGCCGAACTGGCTGAGGATAGCTCCGAATTAGACTTTTCCGCCGTCTTCAGGATGTGCTTGAGAGATAAGGATGAAGAGGTACTGGAGAAGGCCATAGAAGGCCTTTGGGAAGATGAAGACCGGGCTATCATTCCCGGTCTTATCCAGGTCTTGCACTCAGACAAGAGCCCCCAAGTAAGGGCGGTGGCGGCCGTGGCCTTGGGGAAGTTCCCGGCCTTGGTTCAAGAAGGGAAGCTGCTTGCCAAGGACGGTGACTCCATCCTGGAAAGCCTCATGACCATCCTCAAGGACCCCGCCCAACCATCGGAAGTGATACGTCGAAGCCTCGAAGCAGTCGCCCCGTTCAATACCCCCGACATACGAAGATTGGTCACCACCGCCTACAAGGGCGACGACCTGTTGCTGAAATGCAGCTCCATCTACGCCATGGGCCGCACCGGTGAAGTTAGCATGCTACCCGTGCTTATCAAGGAGATGAGGAACGCAGAGCCGTCCATCCGCTACGAATCGGCCCATGCCTGCGGCGAGTTGGGCGAAGAGGACGCCGTGCCTCACTTGGTCGCGTTACTTGAGGATGACGACACCCAAGTGCAACTGGCGGGAATCAGCGCCCTGGGAAAGATCGGCGGACCGCTGGCCAAGAAGGTCCTAGTCAATTGCGCTAAAGACGGCGACGCTGTGTTGGAAGAGGCAGCCCGCACCGAGTTGGAAAACATCGAGTTTATGGAAGACCCCATGGCCTTTGGCTCGGAGATTTAGCCTCCCCAAAGCCCCGTCAGCAAACTAGGGTTCTCGCTCGTCCTCCCGAAAGCAGCCCCTTCCCCGGCGAATAGAGTCATCTCTCAGGCATCCGCTATTCCCCGGGCCTGTCTTCAGACCTCTCTTCTCCGCCATCGGCTCCGCCTTCTGAATCCTCTGTTCCGCTTTGGCGTTGGCGGAGATTATCAAGAGCGCGCTCGAGAATGTCCACGGTCCAACTATTCAGCGACACACCAGCCTTCTGAGCCGACTCGGTTGCGCGGTCTTTGACGTTGGATGGCATCCGAACAAGGACTTTGGAGATAGTGTCGCTATCAAGATGAAGCGTCCATCCGCGCCTTCTTTCTTCACCGAGGGTGACCACTTCTGCCGACAGCCGGGTACCCTCTTGAATCAGGCGGATACGGGCGTGTGGCGCAAGCTGGTCATTTATCTCGTCCAAGAGGTTCTGGAACGCGTTTCGAGCCNCCGCTTCCACTAAGGGTCCGGTGCTGTCCAAGAACTGCTCAACAAAGCGGCGGCGCTCCGCGTCGTCCACCAGGTTCAATGCTTTCTTTGAAGCGNCGGCGATGTCATGAAAGTCTATGGCCATATCGTTCTTTAATTCTCCGAGTTAAACGTTGTTGCGTGCTATCACACTTATCATTTATTGATATCATAATGATATCACACAATCAAGTTCGCGCAATGGATAACGCCATCTCCACCCTGGGCAAAGTAGGCGTATACTCCGGCGAAGAAATCGATAAGGGGATAACCATTGGCTGAGTTTTCAGATCGTGAGTTAGAGTCGTTGACGTCGGCACGGGTCGGCCACCTGGCCACCGCCGACAAGAATGCCCGTCCCCACGTGATTCCGGTTTGCTTCTCGACTGATGGCCGGTATATCTACTCGGTTCTGGACCAGAAACCCAAACGGACCGCCCTGACCAGGCTGCGGCGGGTCAAGAACATACTGGCCAACCCCCAGGCAACTCTGTTGGTTGACCACTACGAAGAGGACTGGGGCAACCTCTGGTACATCATGGTTTCCGGCCGAGCGGATCTGGTGATGGAAGGTCAGGAGCAGACAATCGCCGTAGCCCTGCTACGGGAAAAGTACCGACAGTACCGGGAAATGGACATCACCCTGAACCCGGTGATTAAGATTACGCCGGAGAACATCGTTTCCTGGGGTGTTGAGCTCGGCGGACATGCTTAGCCACCGAGACACAGAGTACACGGAGAATATACAACGCCCGGTTTCCATCCGGTTCTTTTTGATTGCACCGCGAAGTTGACACTGCTGACGGCCCAACCTAAACTTGGCTGGGGTTAGGCCAGATGTCTGATTCCAGCCCAAACGCCACCAATAGACAGGAGAGTGATATGGACGGCAACACCGCTATTGCCAATGTACTTAAGATGGAGGGAATCGACTTCCTCGCCTGCATTCCCTCAAACCCCCTCATCGAAGCGGCGGCTATAGCCGGCATCCGCCCCATCGTATTTCGCCAAGAATCCACCGGCGTCCACATGGCCGACGGATTTGCCCGCGTGACCAACGGNAAGCGCACCGGCATATTCTTGATGCAGAACGGGCCCGGAGCTGAAAACGCTTTTGGCGGCGTGGCCCAAGCCTACGCCGACTCCGTACCCATTCTATTGCTTCCCGCCGCTGCAGCCCGGGACCGTCTGGGAGTGGCCCCCACTTTCAGTCCCGCTCGTAGCTACGAAACCGTCACTAAATGGTCAACTCAAATCAGTTCCACCCGAAGCATCTCTGAGGTGATGCGCCGGGCCTTTCAGAAGCTTCGCAGCGGCAAGCCCGGCCCCGTGCTGCTGGAGATTCCTCAGGACGTCGGGGCGGAAGAAGTAAGTGAACTAGACTTCGATTACGAGCCACCGCCGAGAGTACGCAGCGCCGGTGACCCCGAGGCGGTCCGCCGGGCCGCCCAGGCATTGCTGGCCGCCAAAGACCCAATCATCGACGCCGGTCAGGGGGTTATGTACGCCGAGGCTACTGACGAGTTAATCAAAGTGGCTGAATTCCTACAGGCGCCGGTAATGACTACCCTGGGAGGCAAGAGCGCCTTCCCGGAGAACCATCCCCTCTTCGTGGGCTGCGGCGGTCCCAGCACCACTTTGGGCGTTCACCGGCATCTGACTCGGGCCGACGTGGTGTTCGGCATCGGCGTTAGCTTCGGCAAGACCAACTTCGGCGTGCAGATGCCTCCAGGCAAAGTAATCATCCACTCGACCAACGACGAAAACGACATCAACAACGACATGAAGTCCCATCATGCGGTGGTGGGCGACGCCAAGCTGGTGCTGAACCAACTGCTAGAAGAATTGAAGCTTCAGTCCGGCACCCAAGGGCGTCCCGCCAACCAAGAGTTGGTGNATGAGATTAAATCTGGGAAGCAGGAATGGCTTGACCAGTGGATGCCCAAGCTCACTTCCAACGAAACGCCAATCAACCCCTACCGCGTAGTTTGGGACATGATGCACACCGTGGACTTGGACAACACCATCGTTACCCACGAATCGGGCAGCGCCCGCGAGTACATGGTGCCCTTCTGGGAGGCCCGCGCACCCAGGTCGTTCATCGGTTGGGGCAAGTCCACCCAGTTGGGATATAGCCTGGGCCTGGCCATGGGTGCCAAGATGGCAGAGCCGGATAAGCAGGTCATAAACGTCATGGGCGACTTCGCCTTCGGATCGGTGGGCATGGACGTGGAGACTGCCGTCCGCGCCGAGCTGCCGATCATCACCATCGTGCTCAACAACTCCACCATGGCCATCTACAACAACAACCGCTTCCCGGTGGCCGTGGAGAAATACGGACTCAAGTCGGTTGGCGGAAACTTTGCCGACGTCGCCCAGGCCCTGGGCGCTTACAGCGAAAGAATCACCGACCCCGAGGAAATCNTTCCGGCCATCAAGCGGGCACTGGAAGTCAACAAGGGCGGCCAAACCGTGCTACTTGAGTTCATCACCAAAGAGGAAGGGGAGTACTCCAAGTTCAACTTCAGGTAGGAGTTGAGACCCTCGACGCCAACCCCCGCGGCCTTCTTGCGAGCGCCACCAGTACGAAGCTAATCACGGCTAGGACCGCTAAATAGATCAGCGCGTCCTGGTAGCGGCCCCACCGGTCGAAGGCGATGCCTAGTATCAGGGGGCCCAGGGCGAAGCCGGCGACCTGCGAGGCTCGGCTTAACCCGTGCATTGACCCCAGGATTCCTCGACCGTAATAGCTGGCCCACAGGATCGGAGCCAGGGTATTCAGTCCGCCCGATGCCACCCCGTGCAATAGAGCGAACAAGTAGGCCTCCGCCAAGCTGTCGGCAAACATCAAGACAACAATGTCGACAGAGGTAGTCAAGCAGACGCAGGCCATCAACAAGCGGGGCGGCAGCCTCTCCGCTAGGAACCCCAGAACCAGGATCCCCGCCGCGCTGGCCGTGGACATCACGCTGATGACTCCCACCGCCTTTCCCACGCTCAATCCCTGTTGGGTCAGATGGGGCACGAGATGCAGTGTGACTCCCGAACCGGCAGTGCTGGCTAGAAACAGGGCAACCAGAATGAGCCAGAAGGACGGCGTGGCCACGACTTGCCGCAAGGTCCATCGGTTGGCATTTTCGTCCCGGTTCACGGCGGAGGTATCGGCCGCTACAGGCCCCGGACTACCGTCCAGCACCAGGCCGTGGTCCTCGGGCTGTCGTCTGATCAATGCGAAGCTGGGTACGACGCCCAGTACGGCCATCACCGCCGCCAACAGAAGCCAAGCCGCCCGCCATCCCCAAGCGCTTATCGCCAACTGGACCACCGGAGCCATCACCATTATTCCCGCCGAGCCGGAGAAAAAAACCAGGGCGATGGCCCTGCCCCGGTAGCGCTGGAACCATTTCCCCACCGTCGGCGCGGCGCCGATCTTAATCAATCCCTGGTCTGATATTCTGACGATGGTAAAGCCCACATAGAATCCCAGCAGGGTATGAATCGAGGCCAGGTACACGCAGGCCAGCGCCACCAGTGCCCCACCCAAGGTCAATACCCACCGGGAGCCTATCCGGTCAACAAGTCGGCCGGAGAACGGGGCCATGGAAGCGCCTAGGATGGCCCCCAAGCTGGTGACGGCGGAAATCTCCGTGCGGCTCCAGCCAAACTCCTCGGTAAAAGGGTTCACGAAAATGGTGAGGATCCCGATGGCCGAGGCTGCGTTGGCGAACTCCGTGCCACCGGAAGCCGCGACAATCAGCCAGCCATAGTAGATTCGTTTGGAAATACGCTCGATCACCGTTTATCTCTCGTTCGTCTATCTGATTTATCTGGTTAATATCCAACGGCTCCCCACTTAGAAGTGGCGACTACGCAGGCAGCCGGACCATCCTATCATCAATCACCGAGCGTCTGGGTTGTACTGACATTCCACTGAAAATAGCTGCTTTAGAATAATTTTCCAAGGTAGTATGATTTGCCGATAATCAACCGGGTTGGAGTGACCATGGTCGTCGAAGCCGCCACTCAATACCAGCCAACGATACGATACCTGCCCCAAGGGGAGCGTCCCCGGGAGCGGTTGAGGGAATTCGGACCCAAGTCATTGAGCAATACCGAGCTTATCGCCATTCTGCTGCGCACCGGTTTGCAGGGTGAAAACGTGTTAGCCGTCTCCTCACGTCTGCTGGCCCGTTTCGACGGACTTGCCGGATTGGGGAGGGTCAGTTTCTCCGAATTGTGCGCGGAGAGAGGTCTAAGCGAGGCTAAGACCAGCCAGTTGATGGCGGCATTGGAATTGGGGCGGCGTTTCGTCTCCCTGGCGCCCCAAGAGCGGGCGGTGATTAACTCGCCCCAAGACGTGGCTAACCTGCTTCTGGCAGATATGTCGGTCTTGGACCAGGAGCACTTGAGGATTCTGCTGCTCAATACCCGAAACGAAGTGCTGGGAATCCAAGAGATCTACGTCGGCAACGTCAACAGTTCGGTGGTCCGGGCGGCCGAGGTTTTCCGCCCAGCCGTACAGGCGAATGCGCCGTCGATAATCGTCGTGCATAACCACCCGTCGGGAGACCCTGCGCCCAGTTCCCAAGACGTGGACATCACCAACGAACTTATCTCAGCGGGCAAACTTCTGGGCATCGAACTGCTGGACCACGTCGTACTGGGCAGAGGCAACCGATTCGTCAGCATGAACGAGCGTCGGTTCGCGTTCACGTAAACCCTTCCAGCACTCAGATATCTGCCGTCGGATATCCAGTCGCACTCACACCCGAGACGTCCAATAGGTTCCGGCCTTCGACCGAATGACGGGATTTGGCATTAACTCTCATCATTCCCGTGCAGACGGGAATCCAGTAGGCAAGAAGAAAGGAGATTACCATTTAGAAGTGGAGCTTCGATGGACCCCAGGCTTAGCCGGGATGGCGCACCTGTAGCTGTTACACTACCCATGATTCCGGTAGACTTGGGCGCTGGAGACTCCCGTTGCACCATTTGCTGATTGCCGTAGCTCTGTTGGCCGCCGTCGGTCTTAACCTGATTTTCATCAGTTTCTCCGATGAACCCTCCGCCGCCCTGACATTCTCCCTACTCTCCTACTTCATCATGCTGCTTCTGAGCGGCTCCGCCGGAAGCTACGTGCCAGATATGGAAGACTTCACTGGGTTTCTAGGACCTTTGGTCCGAAACGGTACCCAGGGCTTTGTGTCCCGCTTGCTGCTGGCGTACAGCGTACCGGCGGTGCTGCTGTTGCTGGTGGCCTTCCTTCCCGACTTGGACGACCCTCTCGCCCCCAACGCCACCGTCCAGCTAGGCTCCACATTTGCGGTGTTCTGGCTATTGATGTCGCTGGCATTGGTGGGAGTGGTTCAAGGATTTCTCTGGCCCCACAGCGGAGTCTTTCAGGCCGTGATTGTCGGCGGGCTGGTGGTCGCTACCCAAGGATTATTAAGCTGGGCCAAAGTCGACGCCAGCTGGCAGAACCTGCAACTGGCCCTATACACCTGGATGGTATGGGTGTCCGTTTGCCTCATCGGAGCATGGGTTGGGTTATTACTACGCGAGGTCGGCGGCTTCCAACCGGGAGGAGTTCCGGAGATTACCGGAGAAGAGAGTCCGTCCTATGTGGTGGACCTAGGGGAAGAATAACCGGCGANGTCTAACAGGTATATCCACGATGCCATCAGGTGAATCTTCCCTAATCGTCACCCGATCAATCCGAAGATAACCAACAGGAGAAAACTATGTCCTACTTTGTAGACGCCGAAAACCGGGACCCGATGACGTTGGTGCCCGGAGCCCGCACCCGGACATTCTGGGGAGAGAACATCCTTTTGTCTCTAGTCGAGATCGACGCGAACTCGGAGGTGCCAACCCACACTCACACTCACGAACAGGCGGGCATGTTGGTTGAGGGAGAGTTGGAGATGGGAGTCGCTGGCGAANTTAAGCTCCTCAAGCCCGGCGACATGTACATCATTCCCGGTGCCGTGGAGCACTACGCCAAGTGCGGCGATGTCGCGGCCGTGGCGTTGGACATCTTCAGCCCGGTCCGCGAAGAGTTCAAGTATTAGCCACCGGACGCTGTTCGNCCCCGCCGGAGCGGTACGCCCTNTGTCATCACGGTCGCAAGAACNAGATCAGAGGCCCTGNCACAACTTGACAGTAGACTAGCAGCGGACTTACGATTTGAGATAGACCTACAGGAATTCCGTCTCTCGGGGCAGAAATTTCGAGGTCGCGCGACGCTGGGGAGCCCCTCGGCATCGCGGCCCTGGGAAGGGCCAAGGCCTGGGGATATAGCTCAGTTGGGAGAGCGCGGCGTTCGCAATGCCGAGGCCGAGGGTTCGAGTCCCTCTATCTCCACCAAATGCCCCTGTAGCTCAGAGGATAGAGCGGCGGCGTCCTAAGTCGCGCGTCGGGGGTTCGAGTCCCTCCAGGGGTACCAACACAGGAGCGTAGCTCAGTTTGGCCAGAGCGCTGGTCTCCAAAACCAGTGGTCGGGGGTTCGAATCCTCCCGCTCCTGCCACTTTTAGGCA
>PANP01000080.1 GCA_002708395.1 Dehalococcoidia bacterium | reverse complement strand
CAGCAACCATGCAGAGAAGCGGTCCTATCGAACGGATCGTCGTCATGGAGAAGGTCGGCGGCAACAACGCCGGTGCGTATCTGTCCTTTAAGGAAGTATCCGCAGTCGCCGGCGGAATCAACCTGAAGATCGAATACCGAGACCTGAAGGCCAAGGCATCCGCCGTGGATCCTGCCCAAGTCGAACACATGGACTCATTCGCCGTCCTATCCTCCGACTCGGAAGAGGCAGCAGCGACTCACATGGCCTTGATGACCGGGCCGGACTCCGGCATGCATGACATGGATGAGACTATCGGTGACGCATCAGTCTCCCTGGAAGCCAATCAAGGCGGCATGGGAAGCGTAGTCGCGTTTAAGAAGGGCGAGTGGGTCGTGTCTCTCCACACCTCTCATCCTAATGGCGATACCCCTCTCATGGATCGGGCAGCTTTAGAAAACCTGGCCCGCGCAGTGACGGGCAGACTCTAGACCGTTGAATAAGCACGGTCAGTATGGTCCCAAAGCTTGAATCTGGTAACAAAGTGAGGTTTCTCGGGTGAGTAAAATCACAGCTAAGATTAGAGGATTGGCGCCCGTGGTCCTCTTTCCCGCCCTGTTTGTTCTGATGCTCCTGGCTGCCTGTGGCAGCCAGGAAGATGCGCCCACGTCTCGGCCTTCTACGTCCAACCCTGCGGCGTCTCCGAGCAACAGCGGTACAGGGCCGGGCCAACCGGCCGCCTGCCCCTCATTGCCTTTCGCTCCAACAGGGACGGTAACCACGAGATCTACACGATGAATGTTGATGGTTCCGGCCAAACCAGACTTACCAACGATCCGTCGTAAGAAGACACTCCCGCCTGGTCCCCTGACGGTAAGCAGATAGCCTTCACCTCTGGCAGGGACGGCAGCCGGGAGGAGTCCGAAGTTTACGTGATCGACGCTGATGGATCAAAACCAAGGCGCCTTACCAACCGCCCCGGAATCGATGCGTTCCCCGTGTGGTCTCCGGATGGATCAAAGATTGCTTACCACAGCAAACCCCTGCTCTTCGCGATCTTCCTGATGAACGCTACAGGGTCCGACCCGGTGAACCTCACCAACGTCAGGACCTCTACCGATGTACATCCTGCCTGGTCTCCCGACGGCGCGAAGATTGCTTTCACATCCACCAGAGACGGCAACAGTGAGATCTACGTCTTGAATGCCGACGGCACCGGCGTCGTCAACCTCACCAACCAGCCTGAAACCAATTTTTCCATCCTGGTCCGCCGATAGCAAAAAGTTAGCTTTTGTTTCACAACGAGATGGTAACCGGGAGATCTACGTCATGAACGCCGATGGCTCGAAGCAAACGAGGCTCACCAACAACGANAGCTCAGACGAATGGCCGGCTTGGTCTTCCGATGGCCAGCATANCGCTTTCACGTCCAGAAGAGATGGAAACGAGGAGATNTACATGATGAGCCCAGACGGCTCCAATCAGACGAACTTGACTGACCATCCCGCGGATGATAGCTACGCGGATTGGTCCCCTAAATCCGAAGGAGGGAATTCATGACCAACCCACAAGTGCGATTGCTAGCCAGCGCCATGATTGCCGGGGCTCTGGCCTCAAGCACCGATAATCTCAACGTCAATGTTGGCATTACCATCATCTTGGTGAGCGGCGTTTTGTTCCTAGTTGAATATGTTCGCAGCCAGGGATAGAACGATAATCCTGGCCTATTATGCGGCCTTCCTCAACCGATCCGTCCCTGCATCACGTTCCAGACCTTTTCCGGCGTCAGCGGCGTGTCGATATGCTGCACTCCGAATCCGGACAGGGCATCCATCACCGCATTGGCTACCGCTGCGGGAGCGGCCACTGTGGGTAGCTCCCCCACTCCCTTGATCCCCAAAGGGTTCATGGGCGAANGCGTTTCGTAGGTGTCCAGGCGCAACTCAGGAAGACCTTGGGCCGACGGCATGGCGTAGTCCATCAAGCTGGCTGTCAGGGGTTGGCCGTCTTCGGTATACTCCATCCCTTCCCACAGAGCTTGACCGATTCCCTGGGCAATCCCACCGTGCACCTGACCTTCGACCAGCATGGGATTTAGGATTCGGCCGCAGTCGTGAATGGCGGTGTAGTCCAGTATCTCAATCACGCCGTTTTCCCTACTGACCTGGACCGCCACCACGTGGGTGCTGAAGGAATGCGGGCTTTGGTAGGGTTGGCCCAGCGTAAAGCTGCCACTGAAGTCCAGACCAGGCGTCACTCCCGGCGGCAATTTTTCTTCTTGGTAGGCCGCCGCCGCCAATTCCGAGAATGCGACGNTCTTCCCCCGGTCCTGACGGCTAAATGCCTCCCTTTCCTCCAGAACAACATCTGCTTCGGCGCATCCCAACATATGGGCGGCGATACTCACCAGCTTGTGGCGGGCTTCCTCTGCTACCAAGTACAAAGCAGAACCACCGACCACCGTCGCCCTCGTCGCTCCGGTTCCACCGCCAGAAGGGACCACGGCTGTGTCTCCATGCAATACTTCGACATCGCTGGGCGTGACTCCCAGTTGGTCGGCGATAATCTGAGCGAACGCAGTCGCCGAACCTTGGCCGTGGGGAGAAATGCCGGTCAATGCCGTGATTTGGCCGTCCGGCTCAATCTTGAGCCATCCCTCCTCATTGCGTGACTCTCCCGAACCTCCCGACATCTTTATCACCGTGGACAAGCCGACGCCGATTAGAGGTCCGTCACCGGTCTTGCTCGCCCGCGACTTTTCACGCCATCCATAGTAGTCTGCCATCTCCAGGGTCCGGTCGAACACCGTGTCATAGTCTCCGGAGTCGTAAGTTAGCCCCGTCGGCGTAACGTAAGGGAAATCCCCTGGGGAGATAAAGTTCTTTCTGCGCACCTCGGCCGGATCCAAACCCAATTCCTGGGCCACTAGGTCAACCGTACGCTCCATGCAAAATGCCGACTCGGGACCTCCCGCCCCACGATAAGCTCCAGTGGGCGGTTTGTTAGTAACCACTCCCAAAACCTCTATCCTAGCCGTGGGAGTCTTGTAGGGACCGATGATGCGGTGGCTGGCCCGGTATGGCGGCCCAGGTGTTGAATTGCCGAAATACGCTCCCCCATCGCCAACGATCTGAAGACGGATGCCTAAGATCGTGCCATCATTCTGCACCGCCGCTTCCACGTTCACCGTATGGCCCCTGCCGTGAAAGCCCAGCATGTTTTCTTGCCGGTCTGCCACCCATTTAATGGGCTTGCCCAGCTGCAAGGTCAAGTAAGTCACAGCCAGGTCTTCGGGGAAAACGCCACCCTTCTCGCCGAAACCTCCTCCCACGTCAGGAGCAATCACCCGGATTTTCTCTTCCGGAAAGTTCAAGAGCCGGGAAGTCTGCCGTTGCACCCGGTGGGCCCCTTGGGTCGAGGCCCATATGGTGAGAAAATCGTCTTCAGGTTGATAGTGGGCAATCAGAGCGCGAGTCTCCATCGGCACCGGAGCCAAGCGTTGCACATCGAACCTCTGTTCCACCACCCGGTCCGCCAGGGCGAATGCCTCGTCCAGCTTCTCGCCTTGCCTGTCATGATGGATCCGCAAGGCAACGTTGGTGCCCAACTCCTCGTGAATAGGAGTAGACTCCGGTGACGCGGCATCCAGAGGGTCAAGTACTACAGGGAGCGGCTGGTAGTCCACCTGAATCAACTCTAGGGCGTCCCTGGCTTGGCTCGNATCTTGAGCAACCACCACCGCAACCGTCTGCCCTACGTAGGAAACCTTCCCAACGGCAAGAGCCGGATGTTCGGGCGCATTGAATTCGTCGACCTCCCACTCNCCGCTCATGGACCTGGTTGGCAGATCCGGAACGATTCCCAAAATGTCGTCTCCCGTCAGGACAGCCTCCACACCGGGCATCTCCCGAGCCGCGGCCACGTCGATAGACCTGATACGAGCATGGGCATGGGTACTGCGAAGGAAGACGGCGTGAAGCATCCCCTGAATCTTGATATCATCCACGTAGAAACCTTGGCCGGACACGAGTCTGAAGTCTTCGAATCGCCTGACTGGCTGTCCCGTATAACTCAATCTGTTCCTCCCCTATGACGCACAATTGGCGGCGGTAGCGAATCCACAGTGAGAATTTGTTANGATGATGCGACCCATTGTATAACGGTACTTGGTCCGCCACCAGCAGCTAAAGAGAGCGACACAATCTGGTTAACAATTCCGTCATTCCAGCGCAGGCCGGAATCCCTGCTCAGCATGCAACCTGACAGACTTTAGAGACAGAACCACGCGATAACCACACTAAGGAGATAGCCCAAGATTTGTGGGAAGCCAACGAGGACAACCTAGAAGCCATCGCCATGGGGGCCGGAATCCTGGGCACAGGAGGCGGCGGCAACCCCTATATAGGACAACTCCGGGCCCGGCAGGCCATCAGAGAGCGGGGTCCGGTCACCGTGCTAGACCCGTCGGAGCTACCTGACGACGCTCAAGTCATCTGCGTAGGTGGCATCGGGGCGCCAACCGTCGGTGTCGAAAAGGTGAGAGACCTTCAATCTCTATACGCTCTCCAGGCCATCGAACAATTCACCGGCAAGAAAGCGACCGCCCTGATTTCCAACGAGATTGGCGGCAGCAACTCGGTGGAACCGCTGATACCGGCCGCGATAACTGGTCTCCCCGTAGTCGACGCCGATGGTATGGGCCGAGCCTTTCCTGAGTTTCAGATGAAGACCTTCTTCGTCTACGGCGTACCATGGTGTCCCATGGCCATCGCCGACGAGAAAGGGAACACGGTAATCATTCCACAAACCATCAACCCGGCATGGGCCGAAAGACTTGCGCGGGCAATCACCGTCCAGATGGGTTGCGTCGCTTGCTACGCCATCGCCCCCATGACAGCGGAGCAGGTTAGGACAACGGCGGTGCTTAACTCGCTGTCCTTGGCCCGAGATTTGGGAGATGCGGTAATAGGGGCCAGGCTAAGGGGTGAAGATCCTTTAGCAGCCATTTTAGGCACGTGTCCGGGCCTCATTCTGTTCACCGGCAAGATTTCCGACGTGGATCGCCGCACCACCGCAGGCTTCGCCCGGGGCAATCTTTCCCTNGAAGGATTGGGCGAAAACTCCGGCGAACAGTTGGCGATAGACTTCCAAAATGAGAACCTCATCGCCCGCAAAGATGGAGTAGTCATATGCACCGTTCCCGACCTTATCTGCATAGTCGACTCGGAAACTGGGGAGCCGGTAACCACCGAGTTGTTGCGATACGGATTGCGGGTCACCGTCTTGGGATTTCCTGCGCCGAGCCTATGGACCACTCCGGAGGGATTGGCCGTGGCCGGACCCCAAGTCTTCGGTTATGAAAACGCCTACTCGCCGATTCAACTATGACTACAAGTCGCCCCACCGTCACCCTGAGCATAATGAAAGGTCCGGAGACGACGCGGATACACTCGGCTACGGATTCTCCGGCCCGCACNGCGTACAAGAATAACCCCCGGAGTAATGATTGATTTGTTCATAGGCGTAGATGTAGGAGGAACCAACACCGACGCCGTCCTCATGGACGGCGTCAACCTGCTGGCTAAAGCCAAACTTCCCACGACATCCGACGTAACATCTGGGGTCGTGGCTTCCCTGGAGGAAGTTCTGGCCCAAAGGCAACCCAACGGTTCGATCAACGGCGTGATGGTGGGCACTACCCACTTCACCAACGCCCTACTAGAGCGCAAGGAACTGACCCCCACCGCAGTACTCCGGTTGGCTCTTCCCGCCACCACCCTTCTCCCGCCCTTGGTGGACTGGCCCGCTCCGTTACGGGAAGCCATTGGNGGATTCACCTACATGGTGAGCGGCGGACACGAGTTCGATGGGAGGGAAATCTCTCCATTTAGCGCCTCGGAGGTAGCCTCAGCCGCAAAAAAGATGAAGCGGCAAGGAGTACAGGCCGTCGCCATATCCGGGGTGTTCTCTCCGGTGAACACGGTCCACGAATCAGAAGCCGCCGAGGTAATCCGACGGGAGGCGCCTGGTCTTAGGATCGCTCTTTCTCACGAGAACGGCCGCATCGGCCTGCTGGAGCGAGAAAACGCCGCCGTGCTTAACGCCTGCCTCGGCGAAGTCGCGGTGCGCACCATTGCTGCCATCCAAGACGCCATCAAATCACTGGGCCTGGACGCTCCCCTTTACATGAGCCAGAACGACGGCACCCTGATGGACGCAGAATTCGCCTCCCGATTTCCTGTGCTCACCATATCGTCAGGCCCCACCAACAGCATGCGCGGGGCCGCGTTCTTGTCTGGAGTCAGTGACGGTATCGTAGTGGACGTAGGCGGCACCTCCACCGACGTCGGTGCCCTGGTAAAAGGCTTTCCCCGGGAGGCAGCGGTGGCGGTCAGCATAGCTGGAATAAGGACCAATTTCCGGATGCCCGACGTACTGTCGATTCCCTTGGGCGGCGGCACCGTCATCCAGAAAAAACCTTTTAGCATCGGTCCCAACAGCGTGGGCTACCGGTTAACCGAGGAAGCGTTGGTCTTTGGGGGCAGCACCCTTACCGGCACGGATATAGCCGTGGCCGCAGGCCTGGCCCAAGTTGGAGACCCTACCCTGCTACAAGGATTGGAGAGATCCTTTCTGGAACAGGCATCTCAAGAGATTCAGCGCCGGATGGAAACCGCCATCGATCAAGTCAAAGTTAGCTCTTCGGACGTGCCTATAATCCTGGTNGGCGGGGGCAGCATCCTAGCCGGAGATTCACTAAGCGGCGCCTCCCAGGTTCTCCGCCCAGAGCATGGAGACGTGGCCAACGCCATTGGAGCCGCCATCGCCCAGGTNGGCGGACAGGTGGAGCGGGTGTACTCTCTCGAATCGACAAGCCGCCAAGATGCCCGAGCCGACGCCCGAGCCGAGGCAGTCAGCAAGGCAATAGCCGCCGGCGCCAATCCAGGCACGGTTGAAGTGGTGGAGATTGACGAAGTGCCCCTCACCTACCTGCCCAGCAACGCCACCCTGGTTCGGGTGAAGGCCGTGGGAGACTTGGCTCAGCGGGCCGGCAAGTAATCCCCGACTGACGCGCGATTGTCAAAGATCGAGGTAGGGGCACGGCTAGCGGTGCCCCTACGGGAAGCAACCAGTTCCGCCGCTAGAACCTTGCCTGCTGTCCTATAGTCGTGTACGTGACCGGACTCGTAACTGTAAGGCCCGCCTCTACCGGCAGAACTATTCCGGTAATCCAGCGAGCTTCTTCACTGGCTAGGAACACGGCCGCCCAACCCACGTCCCAAGCGGTCCCCTCAGTGCCTAGGGGAGCGGCGGATTTGCGTTGCTCTCTTTGCACGTCCGACATCCTAGGAGCGGTCATCGGCGTGTGCAGAAGGCCGGGAGCGATGCAATTAACCCGGATGTTGTCCTGNCCATGATCGGCCGCCATTGAGAATGTCAGGCCGATAACAGCGGTTTTGGTCGTGGTGTAGGGAGTCTGGGAGTGTGCCCTGAGTCCGGCGATGGACGAGATGTTGATGATGGATCCGCCGCCGCTCTCTTTCATGTAGGGTATCGCGGCCCCGCTGGCGAAAATCATGCTTTTCACGTTGACCGCTATGATACGGTCCCAGTCGTCCTCGCTAACGTCCACCACCGTTCCCCGCATGGACATCCCCACGTTGTTATCCAGGATATCGAGGCGCCCATATCTCTCCATGGCTGCGTCCGCCATCGCCTGACAATCATCGCGGCTGGTCATGTCGCCCTGGAACACCGAGGCCTCTCCCCCCTCTTCTTGAATCATCCTCTGCGTCTCCTCAGCCCGCTCCAGNGTCGCGTCAACCAGCAGAACCCTGGCTCCCTCCCTGGCGAACAGTAGAGATGTCGCTTTCCCGTTGCCAACGCCCGGACCGCTGGACCCCGCTCCAGTCACAATGGCTACTTTGCCTTCCAATCTAGGTCGTTCGGACATCGGCTCACTCCTTCAATATTTGGGTGAATGGTACAATCCGGGAAATGTCCGGAGTTGTCAAGCTAGGCTCAGATTTCAGAAGCGACCCAAAGAACCCCGCTGCTTCCTTGACGGGCACCAACGGCCCGCTTACACTGGGCATTAGACAAGGATTCCCCCGAATCACTACGGAAATACTACATATATGAACCGACCCATGCAATTTGGCGAAGACGTAGCCCTATTCATCGACTGGGAAAACTTTAAGATTAGCTTGGCGGTAGGCCACCGCCACCCAAACGTTTCCGCCCTCAAAGAAGAAGTTTCCAACCATGGCCGGGTGGTGGTTGCCCGTGCTTACGCCGACTGGGTGACCCGCTCTCCCGAACTGCGCGGAGCCAGCCAGTTCAACAACGATCCCCCTGCTCTCTACGCCGCCGGCATCGAACCTGTCTACGTTCCTACCAGGTTGGTCCTAGGTGGCGGCAACTCTACCAGAACCACTCGAGTCAAAAACAGCGTCGACGTTAAAATGACCGCCGACTGCATCGAGATTGCCCACTCCCACCCCAACATCGGCACCTTCGTCCTAGTCTCGGGCGACTCGGATTTCATTCACGTCATCTCCGCGTTACGGACTATGGGCAAACGCGTGATTGTCATCGGAGTCTCCTGGGCCACGTCCCGTAGATTTGCCGATTCGGTAGATGACTTAATCTTCTACGACCAAGACATAGACACCGTAGTCCCCACCGAGCCGGTTCAGTCCAATGAGACCNGTACCCCAGCCGTACCCGTTCCCGTTGTCGGAGGNCGCGTTCCCACCAGGCNTGCAGCTCCCCCGGCCGCCGGAAGACAAGACTTGGCCGCTATTATTGCCGCCATCGAAGAAATCGTTCGCACCGAGCGNCAGGCCGGTGGAACGCCCCTTCTGACCTCCATAAAACAGCGGCTTATGCGCCGTTACCCGGAGTTTGACGAGAAGAAAGTCGGCTTCTCCGGATTCAAGAAGCTCATGTCCCGGGTGGCCCAGGAAGGTAACATCCGGTTGATTACTGCTGGGCTCGTCGACTGGGCAATAATGGCCGACGAGGAAACGCCAACCGACGCCAATGACACTCCGACAGATAATGATGACGACGACGTGGTAGTCCAGGCCCAAGAGGAGAGCCCAACCGAAGTCAAACGAAGCAGATTCTCCTTTGGCAGGCGACGGCCCACCGAAGTTGCAGAACCCGTCGTAGTCGAGGTTGACGACGAAGCGGCAGAGGATGAGCCATCCGAAGAGGCGGTCGAAACGCCTTCTATGACCGATGACACCACGGAAGAGGTTGCCGAGCAGTCAATCCAGGAAGCCGCGCCGGAACGAGAAGAGGAATCGATCAGCGACGATGCGGCCACTGTTTCAGAACCCGCTCCCGCCAACGGGCTAGCCGGGATTCTAGCCGAGACCTTGCCCCACCTTAACCTGCCGCCGAGCCAGCCGGATGGGTTGGACGGCCGCCGGGTAGCCGACATCATCATCATGGCCGACACCCTGGAAAATCAAGAGTCGGTCAGTCACGTGGCTTTCAACTTCCTGGTGGGCGAGGTCTGCCAAGCTTTGGGCGAGGGTCTGAAAGCGGAGCAGTTGGAAATCACCCAACGTTGGGGGCAGGCATTTTCCCGTCTTTATGTAACCAAGCTGGTCCGTAGTCTCGGAAACGCCGACCTGTTCACGAAAGGATGGCACACCGCCACGGATGAGGAATCTGGACGCAGCCGACGATTGCGGACATTCTATCTGAACCGCACACATCCTCTCGTCGAGAAAGTACTACAAGACCGCTGGGAGCCCCAAGAGCATCAAGAACATCAACCACAAGAGGAAGCTGTCGCAGTTGCCACCGAAGGTTACGAACCAGAAGAAGTAACCCCGTACGGCGATACTTCAGATTCGACCGAACCTTCCTTCTTCTCCAGGCTCTTCCGCCCGCGGTAGTTCCGCCCGATCGGGTTCGGCCTCTCTAGAGAGGGGATGCATACCATATAGCAGCACAGTATGCCGCACTCCATTCACTCAAGGCCGACCCTCCCGCAGTACGCCCCTATGCTTAGCGTAACCACCGCATCGAATCTCCGAACGGCACTGGATATCCGATCACGCTCTTCACATATCCAGAATCAGGGTAGACCAACCAAAGTCCCTTGCTCCCAGTCCTTCACCAGTGAACGGCTCGTAGTATTCCCGGAATCCTGACTTCTCGATGCACTCCTGGCTCTTGGCTACGATGGTGTCCGCCAATTCTCCGTAGCCGTGGCGGCGCAGGGCGTGGGACAAGAACCAGTTGGTGTTGATCCAGGAAGGCCCCCGCCAGATGAATCCCCGTGGATTGCCCGGCATGAACTTGGGGTCCGAGGCTGGAACGGACGGCAGCGGATAAGGTGTCCAGAAGTGCTTGGGGTCGGTTACCCACGTATCCACCAATCTTTCGACGATGGGCCGGGGCAGATCCTCCATCACAAGCGGCATCAACGAGCTGATTGTTACTACTTTAAGCGGCTTCTCATCCACTCCGGACAGATCGAAGAATGCTCCAGCTTCCTCGTCCCAACACTTGGCGATCAGGGCATCCCGGGTCTTATCCGCTTCCCGGTTAAACTCCGCCGCCTCCGGTGCGTCACCTAACAACCGGGCCAAAGACCGTAAACCCATGACGTAGATAGAATTAACCAGAACATCTTCAACGTGGAACAGATCGGCAGCTAGGACCCGGTGGTCATCCCCACGCAATGGCTCATATGCCGCATAGACCTTCCTCAACGCAGCGATGAACCCCTGATTGCTCAACTCCTCCAGGCCCAAGACCTCGTCGTATTTGGGCGAGCAATCGGTGCCCGCCTCCTCCGGCTGGATAACCGCGATCAGACCGTCGTTGTCCGGGTCACGCATCTGGCGCAGCCACCGATAGAACCCCATAAGCACCGGCAGCGCTGCGTTCTTGAACTCTTCATCGCCCGTTGCCTGATATATCCGCTCTACCGCATATGCGATGATTGGCGGCTGCATCGTCGCCGAGGTATTGGGCGTGGTCATACCAACTATGTTCCTGGCCAGAAAATCAGGCTGCTTCTCCATCTCCCAGAAGATGATGTGGGGCATGAAGCCGTCGGGCAGGGCCCCACTCATCAGAGTGGTCATTTCCTTCTTAGCCTGTTCCAGGTCCAAGTGAATCAAGGCGATGGCGTGGAAACAGGAGTCCCAGAACCACTGGAAGGGGTATCCGGTCAACGACGGGCAAACGAAGCTGTACTCCTTGCCGTTCCAGTCGGCCACGCCTTGGCGCAGATTGGTCAATAAGATATTCCTGGCTCCGGCCTCTAATTCTTGCCTATCCATCCAACGTCCTTATTTGGGAGTTAGTCACTCCCGTAGAATATTGAAGATTCGCCTCATTATAGGCTCGTGTCCGCATAAATTCCTAAGTATTTTTCGGCCACCGCCGGCCAGGTAAACTCGGACAAGGCATAGTCTTGGGCATCCTCGGCCAACCGCTGCCGGTGGCCACCGTCGTTCACGAAACGCACCAACTCGTCAACAGACTCATCCTCATCGAAGCGCTCAACCACCACCGCACCCCGCGTCAACAACTCCCGGTTGGCGCCCACATCGTGGGTAAGGACCGGCGTGCCCCAGGCCATCGCCTCGAAGAAAACCAAACCGAAGGCCTCATAGTGGGAGAATAGAACAAACACATCGGCTTTAGCATACCAGTCGGCCAGTTCCTGGTCGGACACCTCTCCCACAATCGCCACTTCTTCGCCCAGTCCGGAATCTTGGATGACAGCAGTTATCTTCTCTTCGTCGCCTTCATCCCGGCCTACCAGCACCAGCTTTACCGGACGTTCGAATCGTGTCCGAGCCCGGCTGTACACCCCCAGCAGCCACTCTTGGCCTTTGTGGCGTCCCAAACGGCCCACACAAAGCAAAGTGATTGGTTCTCCCTCGCCTGGGGGTTCGGGGAGAACCGGGTTTTCAGGAGCGGGAGCGCCCCACCCAATGATTCCCAGTTTCTTCCTGGGCACGAGATAATCCCGGCGGACCAGGTTGGCCTCTTGGCTGGTCAGCGCAATCACGTTGTCCACCACGTTACATATGAAAGCGTTGATAGGCCGCAGCCACCATCGAATCAGTGGCAGTTTGTGATAGGAGGGCGTGAACACGAACCTCGCCCGGCTGTGGTACCAGAACCAGGACCAGAAGTGCCCCCAGAACCAACCGTCACCCACGAAATGGACGACATCGGGATTGAACTCCTTTAGGAAGCTACGTACCTGCATCGGCGAGAACCAAACCAGCGGACACGAGTACAGTGGGATGGAGCGCTTGGGAAATCCCTTAAGCCGGTATATCCCTATACCTTCTTCCGTAGTTTCCCTATCAGCCCATTCCGGATGAGGCACTCGGGGAAAAGCGTATTTTGTGGTTAGAACGGCAACGGCTTCAACTTGTTGTGACTCCTGGATCTGGAAGGTTAGCTGTTCGATAGCCCGCTCGATTCCGCCCAGGTAGGGGCGGAAGTAGGGGGTTAGGAACAAAACCCGGAGCGGGGCCTCGGTCACGACGCTCGCTCCAACCCTTCGCGCCACGCGCCGCCGATTTCCTGAAGGGGGAGGTCTATCTGCCGATCAATCTTTAGCCGGTCCCCTCCGGTAGTCCCCAGCCGTCGCAACGGAACACCCGATTCATCCGCCATCCGCTGTAACTCGGGCCAGTCGTTCTCGGTCAACGACACAACGATCCGAGACTGGCGCTCGCCGAATAGAGCTGCGTCCCATCTTTGCGGCAGAGCTATGTCTCCCTGGAATCCCACACCGCCCTGAACGCTGCACTCGGCTAATGCTACGGCCAGACCGCCCTCGGCGCAGTCGTGAGCCGAAGCCAAGATGCCGTCGTGTATGGCCCGGCGGCAGAGAGCCTGCAACCGCAATTCCAGGTCCATATCTATGGCCGGGCGGCCTTCAACTTTCCCGTGGACTATCTGTAGATACTCGCTGCCAGCCAAGTCCGAGATTCGGGGTCTGCTCCCAACGTCTCCCATCAGAGCAACCGTCAGTCCATCCCTGGGGAAGGATGACTGGGCGTAGCGTGTCACGTCTTCCAGCAGACCCAGCCCGCCCAGCACCGGGGTGGGATGAATGGCCGTGCCTCGGGATTCGTTGTATAGGCTGACATTGCCGCTGACCACCGGCACTCCCAGGACTCGGCACGCATGGGCCATGCCCCGGACNCACCACTCAAGCTGNTAGTAGNCCTCAGGTTTTTCCGGATCGCCGAAATTCAGGCAGTCGGTGAGGGCCAAGGGTTCGGCCCCGGAGCAAGATATATTGCGGCAAACTTCAGCCACNGCGATCTGACCGCCTCGATAGGGGTCCAGATAGCAATAGCGGCCATTACCGTCGATACTCAGCGCAATGGCCCTGTCCGTGCCCCTGAGGCGCAACAGAGCGGCATCGCTGCCCGGCCCCACCACCGTATTCGTCTGTACTTGGTGGTCGTACTGGCGATATACCGCTTCTTTACTAGCGATGTTGGGCGCGGCCAAGAGGCGCAACAGCACGTCTTCCGCAGTCGAGGTTGGCAGAGGCACATCCAACAGAGTTAGCCGCTGCCGCCGTGCCTGGTCTGCGGACGGCACTCCTTTCGGCCGGTACTTGGGGGCATCCGACAAGTGCCGTATCGGAAGCTGAGCAACCGTATTTCCGCCATCGGTGATACGGGCAACCGGCTCACTTATTACCTCGCCAATCTCACGGCAAGGAATCTCCCATTTTTCGAAAATCCGGCGGATCCGCTCGACTTTGGGCGGAGCAACCACCAGTAACATTCTTTCCTGGGATTCGGACAGCATGACGTCATAGGGGCTCATGCCATCCTCTCGCCGATGCACCTGGGATATATCCAGCATGAAACCCTTACTGGCCTTGTCCGCGGACTCCACGGTAGAACTGGTCAGCCCAGCAGCTCCCAGATCTTGAATGGCCGTCACATCGCCGGTTGCCAGGGCTTCCAAGCAGGCTTCTATCAAGATTTTTTCCAAGAACGGATTGCCCACCTGCACTGTTGGCCTCAGTTCTTGTTCTTCTTCGAAAGTCCGCGAAGCCAGGCCCGAAGCACCATGTATCCCGTCTCGGCCCGTGCCCGAGCCCACCANCAGCAGAACGTTGCCTTCTCCCCCGGCAGCCGACGTGGCCAGATCGTCCTTGTGCACCAACCCCACGCACATNGCATTGACCAGNGGGTTCTGGGAGTAGCAACTGTCGAAGTAAATCTCCCCTCCCACATCAGGAACTCCTATGCAGTTGCCGTACCAGGAGATACCGCCTACCACGCCTTGAAACAGGTGGCGGTTGTGAGGGTCGTCTAATGGGCCGAAGCGCAGGGAGTTTAGTAAAGCTATGGGGCGTGCCCCCATGGCCAATATGTCACGCACGATGCCGCCGACACCGGTGGCTGCACCCTGTAGGGGTTCCACCGCCGATGGGTGGTTGTGGGACTCCACTTTGAATACGGCTACGATTCCATCCCCTAGGTCCACCGCGCCGGCATTCTCCGCTCCGGAATCAGACAGGACACGAGCCGACCGGCTGGGGAAAAGACCTAGCAGGGGCCGAGAGTGCTTGTACCCACAATGCTCGCTCCATAGAGCGCCGAACATCCCTAGCTCCACCGAGTTGGGCTCCCGGTCTAGCCGGTCCAGTATCAACTCGTATTCGGCCCTAGATAGGGCTATCTCATCCAGTTGCTGTTGAGTTACGGTCATAGAGCTTTTTGCGCCCTTCGCTAGGAGATTTTAAGCATCATTTAATACGTACCCACCGGCTGAGACCCATCCGGTTGATAGGCTACAGGAGAAACCTTCCCCTCGCCCACGCGGAAATAGCTTGCCGCCGGACCGAAGAAGTCTTGAACCGGCTCCAAGTCTGTCGTGGTTATAAGCACCTGCTGATACTGGGTCAATTGCTCCAACACTAGCAGGCGGCGAGAGGAGTCCATCTCCGACAAAACGTCGTCCAGCAAGATGATGGGAGCTTCCTGGCGCACCGAAGACAGATATGCCGCTTCAGCCAGTCTTAGGGTTAGGGCGATGGTGCGGGCCTGTCCTCGGGACGCGAATGTACCCATGTCAACTTGGTTTATCAGAAGAGAGAAGTCGTCACGGTGGGGACCGGCCGCCGTAACACCAGTGGCGCGCTCCTTAGATTGGGCGGAAGCTAAGGCTTCACGAAAGTTGTTCTCAGTAACGGTGGCATCTTCGCCTACCGGGACGCTGGGACGGTATTCCAGCCTGAAGTCCTCATCAAGTCCGCTGAGTTCCCCGTGCCGCTGGGCGCACCACGGTCGCAACGTTCCCATAGCTTCGTGGCGTTTCCAAATCAGAAATGCCCCTTCCCGTACCAACTCTCCATCCCAGAATTCCAACTCATCAGGAGCGGCGCGCCCGTCTCGGACCAGACGCAATAGCTGGTTGCGCTGTTGCACAACCTTCTGATACCGCTGCAATCCTTTCAGATACTGGTTGTCGGCCTGGGAAATCAGGATATCCAGATAACGCCTTCGCCCCGATGGGGGTCCAAAGACGAGCTGGATATCTTCGGCGGTGAAGAGGACGGCGTTGACCATACCCACCAGTTCCGTGGCGGTACGGCGGACTCGGCTAACTCGAATCTCTTTTCTCACGGTGTAGCGCTTCGTTCCTGAATCCTGAAGACCTGCGGCGTGAGGCACGCTCTGATACCCCACGTAGACGGCCAACCGTTCTCCTTCCTTCTCGACGATTCCCCCCACCAGAGCCTGACCGCCCTCGGTGGCCGACTGGAAGTTCACCACTTCCCGCTCGTTCTCCGCACGGTAGGAGCGCGCGATCGCCAACAGGTAGATGGCCTCTAGCAATGTGGTTTTGCCCTGAGCATTGGCGCCGTAAAACACGGACACGGCTGGGGGAAGGTCCAGCTCAAGCTCCACCAGATTGCGGAAATTAGTCAGACTGAGGCGTGAGATATAGGCCACCTGGTCCGTTTCCTCCCGGCAGTTGCGGTCCCGGTCCATAGGGCGATCGCGGTGTTTATTGTATCAGCCAGACCGGCGATTGAACGCCGGAAAAGAGCACATGATGGAACTGGGGAAATCCGGGGTTGGTGCCTGTGGGAGCCCTCAGTAACCTATTACTAAGCTTCCAAGGCGCGAATCTCGTCGTCAAGACCCTGAACGGCGGAATAATCACCGGCGGAAAGGCGGAAGCAGCGATCGAGATACAATTGGGCCAGGCGGGATCCCTTCTGAGAAGTATCCTTGGCTACTGCCAGCAGGCTGCTCACTTGGAACGTCTCGGGCAGATGCCTGGCCAGCGTGGTTATCTCTCGGGACATCTCATCCACGGTGCCAGCATCCCCGCCTTCGGCGGCGAACCGCATACTCCCCAGCAGGCGCGCCAACTCGGCCAGCTTATCGCTTTCGCTCATCAAGCCGAACAAGACTTCGTTCACCTGGAAAGACTGGTCGTCATCCGCATCCGGGGCGGCCGGTTCCGGGGTTGCCGCCTCTTCTATGACTCCCACGGTACTTACTTCCGCGTCTCCGAAGCGTTTCACCCAAAGATCGGAATACGCCTGTACTGCCTCGGTAACCGATTCCATCATCCGAGGCAGGTCGAAGGAAAACATGCTGCCGGCGTATACCAAGTCGTCCTGCCGCATCTGGCTGATGCGCTCCAGTTCCGCATGGCTATCAACCGGTTCGGGGAGCGGCGGCATGGCGAAGGCGGAAAGGTCGTTCAATGGGAGACCTCCCAGATGTGTGGCCAGGAAGGGTGGTACGTATTTGCCCAAGTCGGACTTGATGGGCAGGGTGACAACGTAGGTCGCATAGACCTTATCAGGCTCTGTATCCACCCGGAAATACAGTACAGCGTGTCCCTTGGGGCGTTGTGGGTCTCCGATATCGAAGGATAAATCCATAATCTCTATACTTCTTGCCAGTTGTTCCCGTACCAGTATTATAGGCTATGCCGGGAACCAAGGCCAAATCTGATGCGCGGCGTTTCGATCCAAAGCCGAGTCGAACTGTTACATGATAGAATGTCGGTACTGGTCGAGGTCCTATTAGCCAGGAGGAGTTAGTGTATGGCCCAGCAACCGTTAAAAATATTAGACTACGATAAGCTGGAGATTGGTGAGGAATTAGGCTCCTACGAGTACGTCCTCACTCAGGAAATGCTGGACAACTACCGGCAGTCCATCGACGACCCGGACGCCGCATTTCCCACGCTAGCTGTTAAGCACGACGGCACCGCTCTCAACATGGTTTACAACGACACCACCGGTGGCGTTAACGCTGGTAATGAGGTTGAGTTCTTCAACCCTCCGGCCCCGGGCAAGAAGATATTCGTCAAAGGCCGCATCGCCGACAAATATCTCCGCCGGGACAAGCCCTATCTAGTCATCGAAGCCACTGCCGTCGATGAGGACGGGAATCTGTTGGAAAGGCTCAAGACCTACCAGATGAAAAAACCTGACGAGGTGGGAAAGAAATGGCATCCACAAGCATAGAGATCGGCGCTGAGATTCCCTCAGTCACCAAATCAGTGACAACCGCAAGTATTCTCCAGTTCGAGTCCTGCGCGATAATCGACCGGGAGAACATCCATAACAATGAAGAGCTGGCCAAGGAACGCTTGGGCACGACCTACACCCTGGCTTCCGGACGTATGTCCATCGCCTTCGCCTCAGAATCCATGCGCAAGTTCTTTGGACCTGACGTCTTCCATCACACCGGTAGCGTCAACCTGAAGTTCCTTCGCCCCGTCAAGAACGGCGACACTGTCACCGTCACCGGCAAGGTCACCAGCCAACGGCAGGTTGATCAGGGGACGGAGATTGTGGTGGAGCTCGAGTGCCACAACCAGAACCAGGACAGGACCGCAGCCGGTATCGGCACCGCAATCGTTTAACAACCGGGTATTCGCTTGGTTCAAAGTACCGGAGTCTCGTTCGGTTGCATCCGATTTGCGAAATGATTACACTTCGGTCATATCGGTCCACTACTTAGGAGGAACATGCCCGATCCAGAATTTGGCAAAGTAGAAATCGAAGTCATTTATTGCTTGGCTTGAGGCTATTACCCCGTCGCCTCGTGGATGGCGACAGAGTTGTGGACCGCCCATGACCCCGGTGATGTGGCAATCAAGCTGACCCCGGTCCATCAAGGCCGGCTGGAAGTTATGCTGAACGGCGAATTGATTTTCGACCGTAAGGCAGACGCCAACGGGTTCCCCAACCTGACCAAGATTAACGAGCTAAAGATGATGGTCGCCGAGAAGATTTACGAGTTCGATACGGCGCTGGCCGGAAAATAGCATTTACCCGGATCTCACACGGGATAGTTATTGAATCGGATGCAGCCCTGGCGAACTTTACCAGGGCTGCATATTTTGTGACACACCGAAACATGGAGCGTGACGCGTGGCCAACCAAGAACATGTAGCCATAGTCAAAGGCGGTCCTGAGTCGATCGCCAGTTGGCGGGAAGCTAATCCGGGAGTTGCCCTAGACCTGGAAGGCGAGGACTTATCCGGCGCGGACCTACGCCAGTGCAAGATTAGAAACGCCAACCTCCGTGGGGCCTCCCTTGCCGGAGCGCTACTCGTCCGGGCCAGCCTGGCCGGCGCTGATCTCACTGGGGCTAACTTGGAGGGCGCCGATATGGGCCGGGCCACATTGACCGGCGCAAACATGGAAGGCGCCAATCTGACCAACGTGAACCTATTTTGGGCCGACGTTAAACGGGTCTCATTGCGAGGCGCCAGTCTACGTGCCAGCCGCGTGATTCGGGCATGCTTCCTGAGTTCCGACCTAACCGGGGCCGACTTTAGCCTGGCAACCATGCTGGAGGTCGACCTTCGCAGCACGGACATGACCAACGCTTGCTTTCAGTCCGCCATGATGAACGGGGCCGACATGGACCGGGCGATAATGGCCGGAACCGACTTCACCAAAGCGATGCTACGAGACTCCATGTGGACTATGTCCGATATGCGGGGCGCTAATTTCGACCAGGCCAGCCTCCACCGTTCCGACCTGAGCATGGCCAAGTTCGACGATACCACCCGCTTCCCCAAGGGTTTTGACCCCTATAATACCGGCGAGAAGGATGTCATGGACTAGGGCGGTAAGAGCCCCTATGCCGCCGGTCATATCCAGGAGGTTTCCTTGGGAGTTTTATTAGTCTCCGCCCACCGTTCCGGCACCGGCAAGACCAGCCTTATAGCTGCTCTTCTGACCCAGATGGCCGCCAATGGCCAGCGTGTGGCCTATTACAAGCCCTTCTCCGCTTCCCCAGGCAACGATGCGGACGTCGCCTTCATCTCCGGAACTATCCTCGCCGGTCCCGACTGTCCGCCCGTCCCAGACTCACTGCTTTTACCTCAAAGCGGGTCGATTGATCCACTGATAACCGAGTCTCAGGCTCAAACGATACGGCAGTCTCTATCTGGGATTCAAAGCGCCGCCAATATAGTCTTGATAGAGGCTCCCGACTCCCTATCTCCCACCGGAGACGATTGGTCCCTAGCCTCAGACCTAGCAGACCTGTTGGAGGCCCAGGCGGTGTTGATGTTCCCATACTCCAACGGCCTAGACTCGCAGACTGTCCTAAACGCCGCTGAACCCTATTCCAACCGTCTGGCAGGCATCGTCATCAATGGCGTGACCAGCTACCGGCAACGTGACGTGGAGAATGGCGTGATCGCCCAACTTCGCAGCGCCGGCAAAACCGTATTTGGCGCGGTCCCGGAAGACCGAATCATGATAAGCGTAACTGTGCAACAGATCGCCGATCAACTGGGTGGCCGCTGGGTTCAGGACCCGGTGAACACCGAAACCTACATCGACAGACTCCTGCTGGGCGGCAACATCATGGACTCGGGCGAGACTTACTACGGCCGATACGCCAATCAGGCGGTAATCGTCCGCGCCGAACGGCCTGACATCCAGATGGCCAGTCTGATGGAAGACACAAAATGCCTGGTGCTGACCGGCGGCTCGGATCCCACGGAGTACGTTAAAGCCGAGGCCATGGAACGGGACGTGCCGTTGATCTCGGTAACTGAGGGCACNATGAGCATCGTGGAGTCTCTGTCCGGTTTGCTGGACCGAGCTACGCCTTACTCCCAAAATAAGGTCGATAGGTTCGGCGAGCTCATAAATCAGAACTTGGACATGGCCACTCTTTCTGCCTTCCTTACCACGGCGCATTAACTTGACTTGGAACCAGGCGGCGGCCTAGAATTACAGTATCTATCCCAGACGGGACATACGTGTTCAGGAGGGTTCAATGGCGATCACAATGGACGGCGTCGAGCTGGGCGTTAGCATCAGCGAGTTGGCGGCCACCAAGATAAAGTATTTCGCGGCGAAAGACGGTATGACAGATAACGTGGGAGTAAGAGTCGCGGTCAAAGGCGGTGGTTGCTCCGGATTGACCTACGATCTGCAAATCACCGACAAAGAAGTTGAAAGCGATAAAATCGTNGAGCAACACGGCGTAAAGGTTATGGTAGACAAGAAAAGCTACATCTACCTGGTTGGTACGGAGTTGGAGTTCTCCGACGGTCTCAACGGAAAGGGATTCGTCTTCTCGAACCCCAATGCCAAGAAGTCTTGCGGCTGCGGAACTTCATTCAGCGTATAACATCTACTACAACGGTACCCGTAGACGCCGCCATTCTAGCGATAGAGGCGGCGTCTTTTACATTTCGGCCGCATGGAGATAATCATGGCCCTACAGCGTTCTGCCCTTCCCACGGTATACAGCACTTCGGAAGAAGAGTACCAAGCCGTGACAACCAAAGCGGCCCTGCACGACGCCTCGTACATGGGACGCCTCAAAGCTATCGGGGACGACGGCTTGGACCTGCTCAACCGGTTATCCACCAACAAAGTGATTGACCTGACGGCCGGACAGGGCGCTCCCACCATCCTGACTACCGACCGGGGACGTATCTTGGACTTAATCGGCGTGGTTAACGTTGACGAGTACATACTGCTCATCACCAGCCCAGGCGCCCAGCAGCAAGTCATCGACTTCCTGGATAAGTACACGATAATGGAGGACCTCACCGTCGAGAATATCACCGAGGAATCCACCATGTTCTCGGTTTTAGGGCCGGCTAGCCAAGCGGCAGTAGAATCCGCATCGGGAACAAAGCTGGGGGACTTGCCCACGTATCATTCAGTAACCGCGGAGATAGGCGGACACGAAGTGCGCATCGTCCATCGTCCTTTCGGAGACCTACCCAGCTACGACATACTGATGGACACGGTTGCGATAACCGGCGTTTGGGAACATCTAGCAGCATCGGGGATCACCCCAGTGGGAGAAGAAGCCTTTGAAGCGGCTCGCTTGAACTATTCCGTGCCCGAGTACGGCCGGGAGATCAGCGAGGCATACAATCCCTTGGAAGCCGGACTTATCGGATCCATCGACTTCGCCAAGGGCTGCTACATCGGCCAGGAAGTGATCGCCAGGCTGGACACTTATCAGAAGATACAGAAGCACCTGGTACGGCTGGAGTTCTCTGCTGACGCTACGGTATCCGAGGGTGACGTTCTGACGGACGCGGGANAGGAAGTGGGGAAGGTTACGTCGGTCACCAACATACCAACCGGCCTGGGACTGGTCGGCATGGCCTACATCCGGAAGGCCAGCGCTTCACCGGGAAATGTCTTGGAGTTGGCAGCCCCTTCCAGCGGCCAAGCTGAAATCACGGCGCTACCGCAGCTATTCGGACCAGGACAAGAATAGCGGGACCGGGCATCACATCCCGGGTGCTACTTCAATCTTCCCTTCAGAGTTAGCTTCCATCAAAGCTACGAAGTCGTAGCCTCGCTTCCGTAGCTCGTCGCCACCGCCCTCTCGCCGATCCAGGATCGCGACGACTTTGACGACGGTGCAGCCAGCTTCCTCAGCAGCTTCTATAGCCTGGAACAATGACCCGCCGGTGGTACAGGTATCGTCGATGATTGCGACGCGGCTACCCGACTGCAGTAGGCCCTCCACTCCCTTGCCAGTACCGTGGCTCTTGGCTTCCTTCCTCACTATGAAGGCAGGTATTGGCGTTTCGTTGATGTGGCTGGATAAGGCTATGGATGCTACGATCGGGTCGGCCCCTAGTGTGGGCCCACCCACGGCTTCCACTCCCGCTTGCTGAAGGATGGGCAACACCGACTTGGATATCAGATAAGCCCCTTCCGGGTCCAAACTGAGTATTCGCCCGTCGAAGTAATAGCTGCTCTTCTTACCGGAAGTGAGAGTAAAGTCTCCGTACTTCAGCGCACCCTTATCCAAAGCTAATTGGAGTAAGCGGTCAACCTCTTCACTCATTGGCTCCCCTTCTCGCACTCGAACAGCGGTGTTTGGTATGTCATTAGGCGTAAAGTTTCCGGTCTTGAATATACTCCGCAACCAAGTCAGGAACTAGGTGACGGACAGATTCCCCAAGACTAGCGCGACGCCGAATCTCAGTGCCGCTGATATCGACCATCGGTATCTCTAGCTGNGTTACCTTGTCCTTGGACGAATCAGCGCCTTGAAACCACTCCGGCCAATCATCGTCTTGATGCCCTGGGCGCGATACAACTACCAAGTGACAGGCATCCAAGACCTTTTCCGGGTCCTTCCAGCGATGAAATTGGCCCAGGATATCCGCGCCAACGATGAAGTACAGTGAGGTGTCCGGGCCAAAGCGCTGTCCCAATTCGACCAGCGTATCCACGGTATAGGTTGGCCCGCTACGCTGAATCTCAATATCACATACCTGGAAATGGGGGTTATCCCCGGTTGCCAGCTCCACCATTCGCAGGCGGTCAATGGCGGGAGTGAGGTACTCATCTGCTCTTAGCCGTGGCTGACCGGCAGGAATGAAGATGACCCTATCCAGATCCAACTTGATNCGGACTTCTTCAGCGATCGCTAGGTGGCCCAGGTGCACTGGATCAAAAGTACCACCCAGAACACCTACCCGCACGCTAGAACCACGATATCTCGGCTTTACCTATAAGAATCGTATCTCCAGCCTCGATACCCGCTTCCTCTAACATTCGGGCTATACCGTTCTTGTTCATCTGGTCCCAAAGCTGCAAGAGAACCCGTCTGTCTCTGGTATCCGCCATCGCAACCAACCGCTCAAGCTCTTGGGATTCAACAGCGAATCCCCCGACAATCTTGGTGATTCGGTTTGCTGTTCTCNTGCTCCTNCCCCACTGCACCGGCTCCGGAACANCATCCGCTGCCGCTTCCGCCTCCTCGGCTTCCTTGGCCGTTTTAGCAAGAAGTTCGACAATCTTTCCTAGGAGTTCGTTCACTCCTTCACCGGTAACCGCGGACATGAATAACACGTCTAAGTCGTCGANCCCTTGCTCTTTTGCCTTTTCCCGGATCAATGCAGTAACTTCTNCCTGAGTTTCTCTTACCTCAGTCACATCTATCTTGTTAACAACGACCACCTGAGGTTTTCCGCCTAGGCTCTCGCTGAACAGCCTTAGTTCGTTNTTGAGCATCTCGTATTGCTCACTCGGNTCGTCGGCCAATCCATCCAGGATATGCACGTAGACCCTAGCCCGTTCCGCATGACGTAGGAATTGATGNCCCAGTCCTATTCCCGCATGCGCTCCTTCCAGAAGGCCCGGAACTTCCATCATCACGAAGTCTTGACCATGAGCGCTCACCACACCCAATACCGGCTCCACCGTAGTGAAGGGATAATCGGCGACCTTAGGTTTAGCTCTTGAACAACGTGAGATTAGTGTGGACTTACCCGCATTGGGACAAGCAAGCAACCCCACATCGGCCAACAACTTCAACTCAAGGAATAGAATCGACCGGTCACCACGTTCACCGTTCTGCGCTAATAACGGTTCCTGATTGGTCGGCGAAACAAACCGTGTGTTACCCCAGCCACCCTTGCCCCCTTCAGCTACGAGAACAGGATTATTGTCACAAATATCAGCTACTAGGTACCTCTCCCCATCTTCATCTTCTTTCCAGATCAAAGTTCCCATGGGAACATTAATGATTTGACTCTGTCCGTTGCGCCCCGTACGGTCTTTGCCACCCCCATGACCACCACGCTCCACGTATATGGTGCTATTGAACTTCAGGTGCAAGAGAGTATTGAACGAATTATCCCCCCGGATGTACGCACTACCGCCGGTTCCCCCATCACCACCATTGGGTCCACCGTTGGGACGGTACTTTTCACGCAGGAAGCTGATGCAGCCATTCCCGCCACTACCAGCATGAATATTTAATCTAACTGTATCAATCAAAAGAAGGTAACCTAATAAAGTAATAATAATAGGGTTGATAGTGTGGAGAACTTGGCCAGGAGGCCTGGTTTCACACGTGGTTGCTTATTATTTTACCATGGTTAACATTTGGAAGAGCGTGGAGGAATCAGCCAGGGGCGTTGATAGATACCGGAGAGAGTTGGTATATCTGGCGGTGTGATTTGGGTGGCCGGAATAGGGAGGATAATCGTGGATATAACAGAGCGGTTTGTCAACAAGGTAATGTCAGTTATCAACTGGAAAATAAATAGCATCAGGGTAGAGACCGCTGCGTTGCTAGGGGTTTAGGCGGATGGTATCCTGAGGCAGCGAAGATGGGCCTGTGACTCCGCCGGACTATTGGTGCTAGTTCAGGTTATTCTTCGATGTAATGGCTATCATGGTCTTGATCAAGAAGAAACCGGCCGTCTGGATAATCGTAGTCTCGGTGATTGCGCTGCTGCTATCTTGCCAGAGTTCCGGCAAAGCGGTAGAAGAACAGAGTGAGACCGTTTCGGAAGTTGGGAATTCGGAAGCAGGAGAGAATGAAGCCGTGGCGGTAGACCGGATAGTCTTCATGACCACAGAAGGTGAGCTCTTTCTGGTGAATCCCGACGGCTCCGGAGAAGTGAAGCTGGCGGGGGCTTCTCAGTTGCGGGGAGGTCCGCTGGGNNCGGTGATGGCCCAGCCGCTGGACGAAAATACATTTTACTCTTGGCCGACTTGGTCACCGGATGGAACGAAACTCGCGGCTTCTCTGGTTGAGGTTAAGGGTGGGCAGCCCGAGATATCCGTGCAGGTCGTAGACGCAGCAACTGGAACCTCTTCGACTGTATTCCAGAATGAGGCCCCTGCTCTAGTAGCTGAAGGAACACCCCATTACCTGTACTGGTCTCCGGATAGCCGGACTTTGGCCGTGCTTGCCAGTACTCCACAGGGATTGACTCTCTTTGCCGTAGACACCGAATCCCTATCCGAGCCGACGATTATCGAGTCCGGTGCGCCGCTGTACTTCCACTGGGCGGCCGACGGCCAATCGATGCTGATGCACGTGGGCGATGAGTTGAAGCTGTTAACCCGTCCCTTCGGCGCTTCGCCGGAACAACCGATAGAAGCGGATCCAGGATTCCGGGCGCCTGCCTTGTCGTCCGATGGAAGCAAGATGGCGTACATCGGAGAATGGGGGTCCGTGGGATCGATATCGATAGCTGAAACAAACGCTCCTGCTGTAGCGAACAGCTCCATCGAGGCTGGTCCCCGGGCAGCTTTCGCGTGGTCCCCTGTAAGTGGAGACTTGGCGGTGGCGGACCAGCAGGACCTGGCTGCGCCGACTTTCGATCGGCTAAGGGTTATCCCTGGTGATGGTGGGCCCGCCAGAACCGTGGCCGACGGTAACATCATCGCCTTCTACTGGTCTCCCGACGGAACTAAGCTGGCCTGGGCCGGATTGGATGGTGAAAACCGGGAGTTCGTTTGGTGGTCGGCAAGCGCGGCCGGAGGCGCGGCTCGGGAACTTATGCGGGCTCAACCGTCAAGCGATACGTTGGTGACGCTGAGTTTCTTTGACCAATACGCCTACTCCCACTCACCTTGGTCTCCCGACAGCTCACGACTGGTTCTGTCTGTTGTTCCTGGCCGGTCTACTCAAGGCCGAAACGGGTCTACCCCTCCCGGACCGAAGATATTCGTTGTAGATACCGACGGTGCTGCGGAGCCCTTGCAGGTTGCCTCCGGGTCCCTGGCCTTTTGGTCGTGGAACTAGGTGCTGGGCGGCTGAATCGCCCCTATAGAGCGGTTCGCTGGCTGTCAGCCAGTCAATACCGGACTTTGATCAGAAACCTCCCTAGCTTTGCCAACCTCATAGCGGCTATAGCATTGCTGTCCCTTTTCGTCGGCTGTGGTACTTCTCCGACACCGATACCTGAGGCGACCGCCGAGCCCACTCCAAGCCCTGAAGCGGCCATCGCCTTCGCGGTGCTTAATCTCCTGGAGCTAAAATCCGCAGCTTTCACACTGGAACACCAGACTGGCAGCACCACACTGCTGCCGGGTTTGTCCATGAAGAAAGCCACTGGGGTGGTCGATATTCCCGATCGCCTCAGGCTGACGGTTGAGGCTGAATTGGCTGTGCCTCGCACCTTCGTGGAAATCAACGTTATCACCATCGGCGAACAGGCCTACATGACTGATTTCTTCTCGGGACAATGGCGGACAGTGCCGTTGGAATCGCTGCCGGTGAACTTCTTGGACTTCGGGCAAATTCTAGCTAGCATAACAGAGGCTGTTGCCGGGCCGTCCTTTTCGAGTGTTGAAGAGATAGACGGCCGTCAATATCAACGTGTAACCGGATCGGTGCCCTCTGAAGCGTTGGGGGCTTTGGTGCCTGGCGCTGCGGAGGGACTTGAGGTCGAACTGGAACTATGGCTGGACCTGGAAGCCGCCTTGCTTCGCCGGGTCCTCATCACTGGTCCGGTTCTTACCGGTGACATTCCGGAAACCGTGCGGTTGCTGGCCATCGACAACATCAATGTGCCGGTAGACATCGCTGCGCCGGAATAGACGTACGAGTTCGATGACCGGAGCATCACGTACTCTGCCGCCGCCCTTGATTCTAGCCGTTGTGGGACTGGGCGCGTTCGTTACCGCCTTGGATCAGACGGTGGTGGTGACTGCTCTCCCAANCCTGATGTTGGACCTGAAGATTTCCCTCACCCAACTCGACCAGGCGTCCTGGATCATTACTGCCTATCTGTTGGGCTACACCGCTGCGATGCCGGTGATTGGCCGCCTTGCCGATGTGTACGGCTATGCCAAGGTCTATCAAGTCGCATTGGTGGTTTTCGTTATCGGTACCAGCCTGGTAGCGGTTTCCCAGAGCCTGGAATGGATGGTGGCAGCCAGGGTGATACAGGCNGTGGGCGGCGGCGCAACCGTGCCCATCGGGTTGGCGATCGCTGGTAGCGCCCTTCCTCGGAAGCAATGGGGCTTGGCGTTGGGCATCGTGGCAGGCGCAGCGGAGGCTGGCTCTATGCTGGGACCGGCCTACGGTGGGGCGATAATCGAGCTTTCCAACTGGCGGTGGATCTTCTGGCTCAACGTCCCGCAAAGCGCGGTATTGTTCCTAGCCCTGTTCTGGCTGCCCAACCAACCGAACCGTGAGGCGCGAGTGGACTACTTGGGTAGCGCCCTGCTGGTGGCTGCCTTGCTGCTAGTCTCTTTAGCGTTATCGCGAGGCAGCCTGTTCACCTTGTCGTCACCGGTTCCCTTCGTCATGGGAGGTGTGGGACTGGCGCTGGCGGGGGTTCTGCTGGTGGTTGAGCGCCGGGCGCAGCAACCCTTGCTCTCGCCGGCTCTATTTCGGGCGAAAGCCTTTCTGGCAGCGAACGGCGCCCAACTACTGGTGGGAGTATCCCTGATTATCGCCATGGTAACCGTGCCGCTGATGGCCAACACGATAATGGGCAAGACGCCGCTGACCGGAGCCATGTGGCTGTTGCGAATGACCGGCGCGATTCCAGTGGGAGCGGTGATTGGTGGCCTCCTATTGGGCCGCGTGGGAATCAGGCCGGTTATGGTTGCGGGGCTGGGATCGGCGGCTCTGGGTCTGTTGTTGGTCAGTGGTTGGGACTTGGACGTGAGGGACCCCCAATTGACCCTGCACCTGGCCGTTGCCGGATTGGGATTTGGTCTGGTGATTTCGCCCATAATGACGCAGGCCCTTACCGCCNTGTCTGACGANTACCGGGCCACCGCCGCATCTCTGGTAGTGGTTGCCCGCATGTTGGGCATGACACTGGGCCTGGCGGCGTTATCCGCTTGGGGAGTGGAGCATTTCCAGACGCTTATGTCCGGCTTGGAGTTTCCTTTGCCCGAACCGGGGGAAAGCGCAGAGGAGGCTCAAGCGCACCTGGCCGAGTACAACGCGGAGTTGACCGCCGCCGGACTGTCCTTGTTCCACAATTTCCTAAGGGTGGCCGCGGCTGGGGCGCTGGTGGCTATTCTCCCCGCTCTCGCAATGGGGAGCAGCCGTGGAAGGTATGGCAAGTGTGACTGCCGCGCTAAAGCCCTTGGTCGTTAGGCGGGCGCAAATCGGGATTGTCATGCGGAGCCACAGGAATTTCGGGTGTTGACGCCGCCGCCGATTCTAGTATAGGGTAGTCGCTGCGGAACCAGCCAATGACATTGGAGGCGAGCACGTGGTTATTCACCATTTTCTGACCAAGAAAGTAATTCTTCTGATCTTCGCGCTTACCCTTTTTGCGGTGGTTGCGGCGTGTGGCGGGAGCGATCAGGCTGTCAGACAAGTCGAAGTTATCAAAGAGGTACCTGTAGAGAAGATCGTCATCAAAGAGGTAATCAAAGAGGTACCTGTAGAGAAGATCGTCAAGCAAGAGGTAATCAAAGAGGTACCCGTAGAAAAGCAGGTTATCCTAGAAGTCATCAAAGAAGTTCCGGTAGAGGTCATAAAAGAGGTAACCGTCGAGAAAATCGTAGAGGTCCAGATAGCACCGTCGGTCAAGGACAAAAGAGAAATCGTTTTTGGTGGTTTGAACTGGGACAGCGCATTAGTCCAGAACGGTGTGGCCCGATATATTGTCGAACATGGTTATGGGTATCCCACTTCACAGATAGAAGGTCCGACCTTACCGCTGTTCCAGGGCCTTCGTAAGGGCGACGTAGATATAACTATGGAGATCTGGCTTCCCAACCAAGATGCAGCGTGGAATGAAGCTGTTAAGGCAGGCGAAGTGATTCCGGTTGGCAAAAGTCTGGAAGATAACTGGCAAAGTTCCTTCCTGGTCCCGGGTTATCTCCAGGATGCCAACCCAGAACTCGATTCTATCGAAGATTTGAAAACCGACAAATTCAATTCCTTGTTCGAACAAGATGGTGGTAAAGCAGTTCTACTCGGGTGCATAGCTGGCTGGGGTTGTCGTACCATGCAAGATGGCTCACCCGACACTGGGGTAGGGCAAATAGTCGGAATGGGTTTGGAAGACCACGTGGTATTGCGTGATCCTGGTACGTCGGGGGCTTTGGCTGCTGCCATCGAAGGAGCATTTGCTAAAGAAGAGCCAATCCTCTTCTATTATTGGGGACCAACGGCGTTAGCTCACAAATTAGATATGCGAGATTTGGAACAGCCAGACCCTTCGGAATGCGCTGATAACTCTCCTGTGCATGGATGCGCGTTCCCCGCAGCGGAAATCATGATTGCGATGAACACTGAGCTAGTTGCAGACGCTCCAGAATTGATTACATTCTTCAAGAATTGGGATTGGAGCGCCGGCAACCAGCTGGCAGCAGAGGGATGGTACAGTGAAAATAAAACAGCA
>PANP01000079.1 GCA_002708395.1 Dehalococcoidia bacterium | reverse complement strand
CGTTGTATATTCAATTTGTTCGTTCTCGGGAACACTATTGTAATTCGTAGGTATAACTACGTAATTCTACGAATTGCCANNNTATTCCGTATGTTGTCTACTTAGCCTAATANCCGCCCCTGGCCTAGACTTAGCGGGNTTCCTGCGCTGGGTTGATGGCAATCAACATCGCCGGCGTCATCGTCGTAGGCGTTCTAATAGTGGTCCTGGCAGTATTGGCGAGGACGTCGATCGTTGCTACAACGTTAGTTGGCCGCTCTACGNTTGAGGTTAATTACCTGAATGGTGAGCAGGTCAGGACCAAATTNGAGTTTGTTAGCGCCCGAGGAGGCTCGGGAGACTTAACTCTTAAGCTCAAAAACACGGGCCTTACCCCCGTCTTCGATTTCTCCGGGATGGACTTCATCGTCGAGTATCTCGACGCATTGAGTAACCNAGTCGTCACCCGCCTCACCTATACCNCCGGCGTGTTAGCCAACAANGAATGGAAGAAGATATCAATCAGCCCGGATANCTACCAGCCCGGGGNTTGGGACCCGAACGAAACCATCACCCTAGAGNCCCTTCTGTCTCCCACNCAAAAGACCGACTCAACGGCAACGGTGTCGATCACAACCCCCAATGNCGTGTCGGTTGATTGGTCTTTNGGTCCCAGTNGGTTCTTNTGGTTCACCGACGCACTGGACATTAGCCTGATTACCGCCCCTCTCCTGGCAAGACATCGACCTTACGGACGAAGTTCCCGAAGGCACGACCGGAGCCATAGTTGAGATTATCAATACGGGCACCGAAGGTACTCAGAGCGGAGTGGTCAGAGGCAAGGACGATACCCGGGAATATATGTCCAATACCAACTACCAGACGGTGGAAGATGAGNCCCATCGGTGGCAGATCGTCAAAGTAGACGCTAACCGGGNGATCCAGGGGTATGTTGAGGACACGCAGATAGACTTCAAGTTGATAGGTTATACGATGGGGACCGACCCATTGTTTTTCAACACCCCTTTGGATGTGACTCCCACCACCGTGGATGAGTGGACCNACGCCGACGGTGTGATTCTCTTTATCCTGTCTACCCAAGATGACGATAGGGACTACGGNGTGCGGGAGATTGGCAGCAGCTTCAGCACCATAACCACGGACCTGGAGAATCGTTCGAGCACCATGTATNTGGTGGGTATCGATGACAATGACCAGTTTGAGGTATACCACGAGGATTACGACGACGTTAAGTTCTANCTGGTAGGCCAGACCAAAGGCTCGGTGGTCTATTACTCGGACGACCTAGCCGTTGCCGACCCAGCCACTGGCTCATTTCAGGAGATNGACGCCGACACCTATTCCGTCCCTGCGGTNGCAAACGGCTTGATATTGCGGGTAACGAGTACGGGTGACGNCCGAATCTCCGGGATAAGGCGTGGCGATTCCACGGATACATGGACTCCCGACGTGGGTGGGGGCACTCACATACAAGCAGCCATCGGCATCAACGATAGCAATGTATGGGATGAGTACATAGAGGACGCGGAAGTTGACGTGACCATCGCGGCGTACACGAGGANTGTCGCGAACTAAGGCTAAAAAACNGTCCGCAATCCGGTTGGCAGCCACGTCCTTCCGGTGAGGTTATCTAATCACTAAGACGCCGGGTCTAGCAGTTCAGATACTGCCACTGGGTGGACCCTAGCTCGAAGCGGATGCGCCGGAACGCTTCGGCGTATGGGATGCCTGCTTTCTCCCCGTTGCGGACCGCCCCGTTCGTCACGCGTTCAAGACGGCCTTCTATGGGGCCGCGCATCTGGCTGGCGTGTTTGGTTAGGGAGTCGGCCTTCATCTGTAGATAATCGGCAACATCCACGAAAACGTCGGGGTCTTCGCTGCCCCAGAGATAAGCCTCGGTGACCCGGTGGGGCTGGAGTCCCTCTTGGGTTATCTGCTCCGGAAAGTGACGCTCGTTCCAAGCGTAGGTGAAAGCCGAATCTAAGGCCACTTGGCCGCTCATCCGATGGTCGCGGTGGGTGTGGCTGATGCTGCGGTAAGGATCGATGGCCAGGATGATGTCCGGCTTGTACATCCGGATAGCCCGCACCACCTGGCTGCGGAACAACATGGTGTCTTCCAGGCCGCCGTCGGGATGAGAGAGGAACACGATATTCTGGGCCCCCATAACGTCGGCCGCTTCCTTTTGCTCCTGCTCCCGGGTTGCTGCCAGCCTCTCCGGCGTCATGTCCCGGTCGGAAGTGCCCTTGTCCCCGTTGGTGCAGAGTACTACCACTGCCTCCGTCTCGAATTCATGGACCCATTTGGATATGGTGGCGCCGCATCCCCCTTCACAATCGTCGGGATGGGGAGTCACGGCCATGGCCCGCCGGGGGCCGGTGTTTACGATTTCCATCTAGCTATCGATCCTTCCTTGCCAAGAAGTTTTGTTGCGCTGCAGTCTTGCGTGGCCGGGGAGTTTGGAAACCCACAGCCAATGCTGAAGTGACGCTGCAAGCATAGTACCAGCATCGGATGGCCGCAACCCATGATGGCGTTCCCGGCATGGACTCTGGGCAGAAGAATCCTGAAAGGCTATTCGCCCAGGATGACGGTGCGGCCCACAGTGGTAACCATGTAATGTCCGGAACGGCCAGGGACTCGTTCCAACCAACGGAACTTGCTTCGGGCGGCGTTACGCAGTGTTTGAGTAAAGCTGTGGGGAATCATCCATCCCACCTGCTCGAACAGCCTTGCCAGGTCGTCGGCATCAACGCTATCCATCTCTAGGAACTGGGCAGCGCCTTCCGCAGCGGCAACTACTTTTCGCATGTCGCCCAGCGGGTTGAGCGACTGACAGAACTGGACGAATGCCAATTCCGCTGCCGCCGAGCGGGCCGCCTGTTGGGCCTTTACCCGGCCAACGGGGGCGGATTCTTGAGGGCGGTCCGGGGGCGGTTGTACTACTACCTCTTCGGTCCGGGGTGCCTCAGTCGGCTCACTGAGTGCCTCGGGCGTTACAGGCGTCTCAATAGAAGCTTCCACAGCACTTTCTTCTTGTACTTGGACCGGGGCAGCTTCCGGTGGTGGAGCCGGGGTCTCAGCATCTCCATTGACGCTGGGAGATGGCTCTACACTACTACCCTTTTCCGTGTCCAACACTTGGGCGATTGTGCCGTTGGACTCCGGGACGGTTTCGGTGGAAGAATGCATCAGGTCTCTAGACAGACCACGTAGTATTCCTACGATTTCTTGAAGCTCACCTTGATCCTGCGACTCCACGGTTATCTGGGCGTTGCTTGGGAGAGAAATGGAAACCTTTACCATAATGCATTACCTGGCTGTTAATACCACCCCACCAGGTAATACTAACCGACCCTAGTTTGGTAATCAACTGGACGGGAGGTAGAAGTGTAAGCTACTTCGGGCCGGGATTGTGGCGGAATAGTTACTTCAAAAGCTTGTGGTGTACCGCTTCATGGTAGGGGAAGAATCGGTGGTGTGAGAACCCCGCTACGACACTTTTCCTCAAGGCAGTCCCGGAGCGCTGTCCACCCGAGTTCTAAAGGCTTTGCTTAAGAAGGATGGCCAGAGAGCGGGTGAGGCCGGGTACCGCAGCGATATCATCCAGAGACGCTTGCTTGATACCGGTGACCGTTCCGAACCGGCGCATCAGCATCCGCTTCCGCTTGGGGCCGATTCCGGTGACCAAGTCGAGGGGAGACTTCAAGCTACTCTTGCTGCGCAGGTTCCGGTGATAGGTGATGGCGAACCGGTGGGCCTCGTCGCGGATCCGCTGCACCAGATACAGTGCTTGGGAGTTCCGGGCTAGGACGATGGGCTCCGGGGTGTGCGGTACGTACAGCCACTCGTTCTCTTTGGCTAAGGACGCCAGTGGGACGTTGTCCAGCCCCATCTCAAGGAAGACTTCCAGGGCGGCGGAAAGCTGACCTTTGCCGCCGTCGATCAACACCAGGTCTGGGAAGATTCCCCAACTCTCTTCGTTGCTTTTGGCCCCGGTTTCCTCCGGCCGGATTCCCTTGGCGCGAACATCGGCCATCCGCTTGAACCGGCGACGAAGCACTTCCCGTATGCTCTCAAAGTCGTCCACACCATCCACCGTTTTTATCTTGAAACGGCGATACTCGGACGACTTGGGTTTGCCGTCCTCAAAGACGGCCATGCTGGCCACGGTGTTGGTGCCTTGGATGTGGGAAATGTCGTAGCACTCCATCCGGCGCAGGTCGGTGGGAAGGCTCAGTTCCTCTTGGAGTTCGGACATCGCGCCGTGGATAACATCCGTGTTNTCCAGCCACCTAACCCGGTGGTGATCCAATCCCTGGCGAGCGTTCTCCGCAACCAAGTCAATAAGCTTCTTGTGCTGACCGCGTTGNGGCAGCANNAGCCGGACGGGACCGCCACGAAGCTCTCTCAACCACTGGACGATCAACTCCTCCTCCTCCAGGGCGTGTTGGAGCAGGATACGNGGTGGAATGGCCGAAGCCGACTGGTAGAACTGCTTGATGAACTGGCCCATCACCAGACCGGGAGATTCGTCATGGGCCCCGTCCATGAAGAAGTGATCCCGCCCAACAAGCTTGTTGTGACGGATGAAGAACACCTCAACCCATGTTTCCTGGCTACTCTGGGTGAAGGCGATGACATCCATGTCGCTGATGGGATTGGCGTCTACNTTGATTTGTTGCTCTTCGGCGACCTTTTNGACGCTACGCATCCGGTCTCGCAACACCGCAGCACGCTCGAACTCCAGATCCTCCGACGCCTTCTCCATGTTGGTCTGCAAGTCGGAGGTGACGGCTTCGGTATCGCCTTCCATGAACAGGGTGACCTGGTCAATCACCTTGGCGTAGTCTTCCTTGCTGGCCACTCCGGTACAGGGTGCGACACACCGGTTGATGAAGTATTCCAGGCAGGGGCGCGGGTCTTTGCCCGTTATGGCCTTGGTGCAAGATCGGTACGGGAAAAGCCTCTTTATCAGGTCCATGGTCTGGCGAACGGAACCCGCGCTGGCGAAGGGACCGAAATACCGGGCGCCATCTTTGGCGACCTTACGAGTGANGTAGACCTTGGGGAAATCCTCGGCCAGGTCTATCTTCAGGTAAGGGTAAGTTTTATCGTCTTTGAGCCGTGCGTTGTAGCGAGGCTTGTGNCGCTTTATCAGGGTGTTTTCCAGAATCAGCGCTTCCGCTTCGGTGTCGGTGACGATGCACTCAAAGTCGTCCAACTGGCCCAACATCCTTCGAATCTTATTGGGCAGGTTGGCCGGCGAGCCGAAATAGTTGCGGAGGCGGTTGCTTAGGACCGCAGCTTTCCCCACATATAAAACGTTGCCCCGGACGTCCTTCATGATGTAAACACCAGGACGGTTCGGGGCGTTACCTAGGCGCCTTTGGAACAAAGAAAGGGCCATTNCTGCTACACGGTGATACCCAGGATGATGATAACCGCTAATACCACGCTGGCCATTATCAGGATACGGCGAACTTCGGACCCAACGTAGTTGGCCGATGAGACTTGCTCCCGGCGAAGGCGGCCCGNTCCCATGGGTCTGGCGGCCCGGGTATCTCCGGTAGCGGGAGCGGCAGAACGAGTGGCGGTGGCAACGACCTGGGTGGTCTCCGCCGTACCATTCGCTTGGCTAGACGTGTCTTCGTCAGCCTGCGGGTCTTCGGTGGCCACCGTGGCGTCAACAGCGGGAATTCCCGAAGGCCCACGCTGTTGACGTTTCTTTCGATTTAGTTGTGCCTGGTGAGACGCCACTCGGCGAGCTTTACCCGGCATGGNATCTACCTCCTGATATTCGTCATGCCCACGTGGGAATCGGGATTGTTTGAGCGAATCTCATCCCGCCCGATTCTTGAGCCGACGATTTTACTATAACAGTAATTGGCTGTCTTGGGCAGTAGGCTGGAAAGTGAGNGTCAGCCGTTGACCGCTCAACAGGGTCCATATCGCCCAACCCGGTAGGGGCAGGTTTCAAACCTGCCCCTACATACGATGCGACTCTGGTGCCTAGGTCAGGCNCGGGGATGGCTCTTCTCATATTCCCGGTGNAGGTAGCCATCGGTGAGATGGGTATACACCTGGGTGGTGGAGATGCTGGAGTGCCCCAAAAGTTCCTGCACGTGGCGTAATGACGCTCCGTTCTGNAACAGATGGGTGGCGAAGCTGTGCCTGAGGGTATGTGGGGTGATTCGCTCGGGCAGATGAGCNTTCTCCCCGTAGTTCTTCATGATGTTCCAGATCCATTGGCGGGTCAACCGCTGGCCGCGATGGTTGATGAACAAGGCCGTCTGGCTCTTTTCGGTGCCCAGCAGCCCCGGACGGGACTTGTGTAGATAGCTTTTAATCTCGGCCAAGGCCTTGGGGTACATGTATACGATGCGCTCTTTGGAGCCCTTGCCCCAGCAGCGGATGTAGGAGTCGTTGAGGTCCACGTTCTGCAGATTCAAGGACACCAACTCGCCAACCCGGAGTCCGGTGGCATAGAGAAGTTCCAGTATGGCGGCGTCNCGGCGCCCTTCGTTGGTCCCAGACCTTGAAGCCATGTCTAGCAGTCTGGCTACCTCGTCCTGGGAGAGACACTTGGGCAGAGACCTTCCCACCCGGGGGGAACCCAGCGATTGGGTAGGGTCTTCAGTGATGGTNCCGTTCTCGGCCAAGAACGAGAAGAAGGACTTCAGAGCGGCGACTTTCCGGGCGGTGGTGGTGTCGCGATAGCCCTTGTTGNCCCGCAGGTCGCTGATGTACTTGTTCAGCAGTTCCAGGTCCACATAATGCCAGGGGCTGCTACCGTTTAGCGTGGCTTTGGTGTGGTCTTGGAAGAACTGGTAGAACTGGCAGAGGTCGTTGCGGTAGGCTTCGGAGGTGTTACGGGAGAAACCTTTTTCGACAATNAGGTGCTGGAGAAACGAGTTTATAGANTGTTCCATTAAATCGAATCCTTTCGCTATAGCGATTTCTCTCGCTATGAGCAGATGAAGATGGGATGACGGATGACCGCCAAGCCAATATTCGTGAATCTTACCAGAGGTTCCGGAAATGTTATGTGTGCTACTTCTACCGGTTATGTCGATTATTCGAGGTTTCCCAAAACAAAGATCCCTCGCCTTAATCGCAAGATCAAGACGAGGGATCTGATGGTCCTGAAGTGTCTAACTAGGGTTTAGNCGGTGCCAAGAACCACNGTGCCGGTGGACGACAGAGAGCCGCCGGTGCCGTTGACCAGGGATATCTGGGGATTCTGGTCGGTGGTTCCTTTCTTGTGGACCTGCCGCGCGCCAGCCTCGCCGCGGAGTTGGCGGACCGCCTCCACCAGCAGGAAGCTACCGTACATACCCGGATGGGTATAGGACAGGCCGCCGCCAGCGGTGTTCAGGGGGAAGTCCCCGCCGGGAGCGGTGCGTTGGTTGGCGACGAAGTCAGCAGCCTCTCCCCGAGCACAGAAGCCCAGGGATTCCAACGTCAGCATCACCGTATAGGTGAAGGAATCGTAAATCATCGTCAGATCGATATCGTCATGGCTGATGCCGGCTTTGGCCATGGCCTTGGGTCCCGTCTCCCGGGCGATTAAAGACGTCAGGGACGGCATCATGCTAATCAAGTTGTGGTCGTGGCCTTCTCCCGCGCCCAAAACCCAAACGGGCTCCTTGGCTAAAGAGCGGGCCCGCTCGGCAGTGGTCACGATGATGGAAGCTCCGGAGTCGGTAACCAGGCAGCAGTCGTACAGGTGGAACGGATACGCCACCCAGCGAGAGTCGTGGTAATCGTCGAAGGACATGGGGGTATCGTGCATCGCCGCGACGGGATTCAGATTTGCCCATTTTCTAGTGGAGACGGCAATCTCCGCCATGGCTTGCCTGGCGCGGTCCTCACCGAATTCATGCATGTAACGGGAGCAGGCCAACGCATAGTTGATGGGCTGGCCGACCATGCCGTAGGGCGCTTCGTATTGAGCTACGGGAAGGTTGGGATCCGGGGGGACTCGGCCCCTGGTGGATCGTCCGGCTTGTCCATGAGTGATGAGGGCAACTTCGCAATAGCCGGCCTTGATAGCGGCGATGGCATGGGCGACGTGAATCACGAAGGAAGATCCGCCCACCGATGTGTTGTCGGTGAAACTGGGCTGGATGCCGAGGTACTCGGCGATGGCCATGGTGGAGAATCCGGCGGTGAACAGGCCGTCTACGTCGCTCTTGGACAGTCCGGCGTCGGCCAGAGCGTTATGGGCCGCTTCAGCATGGTGCTGGAGAGACGATTTATTAGGTACCGTGCCCATCTCATCGGACTCGGCGACGCCAACGATGGCAATCTCACGTTCCCTTGAACCGCTTGATGTCATTCCTTTCCTCTCTTACGGATATTTCGCGATGCGGCTTAAATCTCTGAGTCCGCAGTCAGTTCAAAAGCTGGTTTAAGGCTTTGCCGTTCTCATGCCTAGTTAGGCTTGGCGCGGCGGCCTGACTGATGGTACACCAACCGGCTAGAGAGGACAACCGGTTTCTTGATGGAGTGTTATGAAGTCGTTATTAAGTGACTGACGGTCCAGGGGATTGTTGGGCCGCTGGCATGGTAAAATGTCGGAAGTACTAGCCTAACCATACCCTAAAGCCAGCAGGCGATTCCGGGGGATTATGCCTCTTAACTTCTGGATGGTTGTTTGCAACGCCGAGAACTTCCGGATTACCCAGGACCGTGGGTTCAACCTTCTTGGCTTGAAACCCCAACACCGGCGCAAGGTCCAGCGCATCGGGAACGGCGATCGCATACTTTATTACGTGACCCATAAGCGGAAATTTACCGCCACCGCCACGGCTACCGGTTCTTTCTCCGAGGACGACACACCTATATGGGAGAAGGAAGGCGGCGCCGATTGGCCGTACCGCATCGAGATCAAACCTGAGATTGTTCTGGAAGATTCTCAGTACATCGACGCCAATCAACTGGCGCCCCGCTTGGACTACGTGAAGCGGTGGACACCGGAGAATTGGTACATGGCGTTCCAGGGGAATCTCCACCTGCTTCCCAAGGCCGATTTTCTTCTCATCGAAGAGGAGATGAAGAAAATCAAGTTTGGGAAGGACTATAAGCCGACTCCGTCTCTCCTGCCGCCCTCGGGCAACCGGAAGAGAAAGTCAGGTTCAAGAAAACACGGCCGGCCTGGGGGACAAAGACCTGCGCCGGTGGCCCAGGGTGCTCCAGGAGCGGCGGTTCCAGGCGCAGTGACCCAGGCGCCTGCTAGAACTCCAGCAGCACCTGCGCCTCCCGCAGCGCCGGCATCTTCTGGAACCGCCGCCGCTGAGTAGACGCTGGGACTTGCGGTGGATAGAAGCGCAAGCTTAGCCCCACCGCAAGCAAAGTTTCGGTTTAATCGCCCTCGCTGGCGGAGACAGCATTCTGTCCGGCCTTGTCAGCTAGGGCAGCGTGAATCTCTCCAAGAACTTCATCGTCATGCTCTTTAGAGTGGGTAGCCTCCAGGGCGGCCCGCGCCTCAACAGTTCCAATCTGACCTAAGGCCCAGGCGGCGTGGCTCCGGACCAATGGCGAATCGTGATACAAAGCCTTGCTTAAAGCTGGGACAGCAGACGGGTCTCCTAAGTTTCCCAGGGCCACACATGCGTTTCTCTGCAACCCCTCTCGTTTGGCTCTTAGTATCGGTGTGCCCCGGAACCTTTGTCGAAACTCCTCCTCGGTAAGCCGCAGCAGATCGACAAGGCCCAACGTGTCCAACTTTTCTGCCGGAGTCCCGACGCTGGCATCTTGTCCCCAGACGGAGGAGTCCGCAGCAGGAGCGTTCCGGTTCACGGGGCAGACATCTTGGCAGATGTCGCAACCGAAGACCCAGTCCAGCATCTTTGGACGAAGCTCCAGGGGAATCGGCCCCCGGTTCTCTATGGTCTGATAGGAGATGCAGCGGGTGTTGTCGATGACGTAGGGAGCAACAATGGCTCCGGTGGGGCAAGCGTCGATGCACCGAACGCAGGAACCGCATGTCTTTTTCAGCGGCGGGTCGGGTTCCAACTCCAAGTCGGTTATCACCTGACCCAGAAAGATCCATGAGCCGTGGCTGGAAGTGAGGATGTTGGTGTTCTTGCCGAACCATCCCAGACCGGACCTAGCTGCTGCCGCCCGGTCCAGCATGGGTCCGTCATCAACATACCATCTAGCGGCTATCGGGGTTTCTAGTTGGGAAGATAATCCCCGCACGTAGTCCCGCATCCGGGCCTTCATGACTTTGTGGTAGTCCTGCAGACGGGCGTACTGAGCAACCTTTCCCGTCAAGAGATGCTGGGAGTTGCTGGAAGATACAGGCTGATGATAGCTGAGGCCCAGACAGATGATTGAGCGTGCGCCCGGAAGGAGCTGTTGGGGATTGGTGCCACGAAGAACACGGTCCCGGTGATACCAGGAAAGTCCGTCCATCAAACCGTCTCGAAGACGCTGAAGGGTAATCTCCCGGTCTTCGGTAAACTCGACCGACGAAGTGACCCGCACCAGGTCGAAACCCAGTTCAAGGGCGTGATCGGTGACGGTTTGCTTTAGGGTCTTCAATGATGCACCGGACACATTATCGCATCAAGGGGTGTCCGGCGCACTTCAGTCGTCAGGCTAGCCGCGGTTAATTTGGTACACCGATCACATAGACGTCCCAACCGGACGCTGGGTCGGCGTCGTCGTTCCGCCCATAGGCCGGTTCCTTGCCGTCTGGTGACCAGGATGGCCGGTCTTCGTCAACACCTTGGGTAGCTGTTACTTGCTTCAGACCGGTCCCATCTATCCTCAAGATGTAAATGTCTGCTTTTGTGCCGATGCCGTGCCTGACCGAGAAGGCGACCCATTTGCCGTCGGGAGACACGTCCGGATAGTGGTTCAGTGCGCCATCGGCCTCACCGTTCGTCGTAAGACGGCGGATGGTTTGTCCGGACGAGGTGTCCTTGAGGAAGAGGTCAAACCCCTTGCCAGTCTTGAGACTGATGACGAAAGACTTGTTGTCCGGAGATATGCTGAATCCTCGATTAAGCTCCGGACCGTCGGCAGTCGCCTTGTGCGTATGGACCACAGTGCCGAAGGCGTCGGCGGGTTGACCGCTGAGGTCCGAGGCTAGGGCGATACGAACCGTGTTTACATAACTTCCGGGATTGTAGGAATTGCGGACCATCCACATAGCGAACTTACCGTCCCTCGAGACCGCAAGACCTTCACCTCCTTGGCCGCCTGGAATCACCAGGCTTCGGGTGAACGCCGCGTCGTTGCTGCCGGTGTTGACGCGGTTGAAAGGCGCTTTGCTGGTATCGAAAGTTGTATAGGAGTGGATGCCGATCCGCTCGTTGGACATCAGCAGACCGGTCTCCCCCACCCAGGAAAGCTCTCCGGCGAGTCCGATGTCCCGGTTGGGTCCGGTGGCCAGCACTCACTGGCCGGTTCCATCGGGATTCGCGGCGGCGATGTCATATGGACGCGCCGTAGCGCCGGGTTTGGTGGTCATGTAGGCAATGGTCCCCCCCTGGGGTCCCAGGCCGGGGCCAGTTCG
>PANP01000078.1 GCA_002708395.1 Dehalococcoidia bacterium | reverse complement strand
ATGTGGGTCATCGCAGTCGAGTCGGGAGCGCCGTGCCAGTGGTTCTCCTGAGCTGGAATCACTACGACGTCGCCCTCGGTGACCGTAAGGCTCTCGGTGTCAGATGCGACGGTGCCGGTGCCCTCGGTGATTATCAGGATCTGGTCACTGGAATGCTTGTGGAACTTGTTGCGTGAGCCGGCGTCGAAAGCAACTATTCCGAAGTTTAGGTTGGTAAAATCCTCGGGGTTAAAAGACGACTGCCGCCAAACCTTGGTCCCAGTAAAGAGTCCGCCCAATTCCACTTCGGTTTTGGCACCAGAGCTCACTGTAATCTTTTTCATTTCTGTCTCCTTTCAAAGTGTTTGTTCAGTTTAACGCGGTTAATGATACCTTGGAGCCGAGAGCAAGTCTAGAATTCCGGCCAGCTATACCCAGGTAGTGAAGTTTTCGGCGGACGTACGGCGGGATTCCAGAGGGCCGGCGGGAATGCCGATGGATAGCAACCCCGCAAGGCTCCACTCGGCGTCGGCGCCCAGGGTCTCGCTAAGGCGTGGGTGACGGGTGATGCCACCGGTTTCCCAAGTGACCGCCAAGCCTTCAGCGACTCCGGCCAGGGATATGTTCTGAACGGCGCAGCACACTGAAGCGTAATTCTCCTTGGTGGCGCTGTCGTTGGCTCCGGGCACTGTGTAAACGTAGATGAGGATGGGCGGGTCTAACTGGGCCTTTCGGGTTCCTTCGGCCCGGTCCGGGTTGTTGTTGCGCTCCATCGACGCCTCGAAAGCCATGTCGCCAAGCGTCTTCCGGATGGCGCTGGACTTATCCACGACAAAGAAGCGCCATGGCTCAGTTAGCCGATGGTTGGGTGCCCAAACCGCAGTCGACAGCAATCGCTCCACGACCCCTTTGGCGACGGGGCTATCTTGAAAATCCCAGGACATGCGCCGCCGAAACAGGGCCTCGTATACCGTAACTTTTGTATCTGGAATCACGGCCGAAGCCGAGGAAAGCTTATTGTTCTGGGTCATCTTCTACCTCTTTGCAACCAGAATATTATCCTGGTGTTGTGACTAGGGTGATATCGGAATCAATCTCTCCCGCCCTGGCGCATGGCCGTTAGTGAATCGGCGATGGTCTTGGTAAGCAACGACGGCCGCGTTTCGTATTCCGGGGTGGGATGCCACTCGTAATCGAAGCTTCGGAGTAACATGCCATCGATACTGCAACGCAAGCTGGAAACGCCGGTTTTGAAATCCAAGACCTGGTTGGCCTGCTCGGCAAGCATCTCCAGAACAACTTCCGGGCAGTCCAGAACCACCAGGAAACCGCCCTCTTTCTGGCCGTCGGTTACCCTGCCTCGGAATACCTGTCCTTGCAGGTCTACTTCAACCAGGGTGTATTCCCGCTCTGGTACGGAGAAATCCGGCCAACCGATGTTTATAGGCCCCCCCACTTCCCAGTGGTGCATACTCTTCAATCCTCCGGGAAATGGGAATCGCGATCTTCCGATTCTGCCGAATTATAGCCTATTGGCGGCTGCGCAACAGTAGAAACGCCAGAGGGACCGAGGAGGTTAGAATCAGTAGAAGGGCCGGGGCCGCCGCTTGGGCGAAGAAAGCTTCGGATGCCGCCGACCAGATGGAGGTTGCCAAGGTCTGAAAACCGATGGGACTCAAAATCAATGTGGCGGGCAGTTCCTTCATCGTCAGCAAGAAGACCAAGGCCGCGCCGGATATGATGCCGGGACGCACCAGAGGGAGTGTGACCGACGAAAAAACTCGCAGAGGCGTCCGGCCCAATCCCCGGGCAGCCTCCTCCACGTTGGGACTTACCTGCAAGAAGGAACTGCGGGCAGCTCCAACCGCCGCCGATACGAACAGAACGACGTAGCCTAATACCAGCAGACCGGTGGTCTGGTAGAGCAACGGGGCGTAGTTTGCCCCGAAAAAAACCAGGGACAGTGCGATGGCTATGCCGGGGAGGGCGAACCCGATATAGGAGATTCGCTCCAAGATACCGCTGAGCATGCCGGGAAAGCGCACCGACAACGCAGCAATAGGCAAGGCCGCAGCCACCGAAATCCCGGCGGCAAGGGCTGAGACGTAGACCGAGTTGCGGGCCGCTTCCCACAATAGAAGCAGCGGCTCTCCAGCAGAGACGCCTCGTATCACCCAATAGGCAAGAATCGACATGGGAAGGACCAGGGAGATTGTGACCACGACCGTGCATAGAGCCAGCGCCGGCCATCTCCAGTGACCCAGCTTGACCGATGCGAAGGGCCGGATGGCGCCGGACCCGCTTCGGTAGTAACGCCATCGGCCCCTAGTGAAAGCTTCGCCGGCCACCAATGTTAGGGCGATGGCAATCAAGGCCAGAGATAACGCTGCCGCTAAACCCCGGTCCAATGCCGATTCATACTGCAGGAAAATCGCCCAGGTAAATGTCTCGAATCGCAATAGCGAAACCGCACCGAAGTCGGCCAAGGTGTAAAGGGCCACCAGCAGTCCGCCGGCGGCGATGGCGGGTCGCAACGAGGGCAAGATTACACCGAAGAATGTAGCCCACGGGTTTCGGCCCAACCCCCGAGAAATCTCCTCCAGTGATGGGTCCAGTCGCAAAAAAGCAGCTCGAACGGTNAGCAGAACGTAAGGGTAACTGAGGAGGGNGAGGGTCAAGGCTGCGNCGGGAAANCCGGAGATATCCGGTAGCCGTTCCAGGCCAAAGAGGTTCTCCAGCAACCCTTGGAGCATACCCTTGGGTCCCAGCGTCACCACCACGATAAATCCGGCCACATAGCTGGGAATAACTAGGGGCAGCGCAGTCGCCACCGACCATACAGTCTTGAAAGGCAGGTCGGTGCGAACGGTCAACCATGCCAAGGGGATGGCCANTAGGATGGAACCCCCGGTGACGACCACTACCAATAGCAAAGTGCGGACCAGAATCTCCAGAACTCTGGCNCGGATCAGAAGATCCCAGGCGTCTGGGCCCGCCCCCAAAGTACGTAGAAGCAGGTATGAGGGCGACAACAATAAAACCGCTGCGACGACCCAGGCGGCCAACAATAGCAAAACCGGAGGGCGGCCCGGTTTTGCCAGCAAGACCCGGTATCGCATCGATATCGCCTGACTCAGAGACCTGAATCCACCGGTGCCGCTTCCCTGCATCTCTAGGGGGTCACGCCGGCCTGGCGGAGGAGGTCTTGAGTGCCCTTTAGGTCTCCCAGTTCCTTTATCGTGATATCTGGATGGGTGAATCCGGAAAGCGGCGTCAAAACCTTGGGAGTGTTGACCCCTTCCACCAGCGGGTATTCAAAAGTCTGCCCNGCGAAGTATTGCTGTCCCACTTTGGAAAGCATGAACTCCAAGAACCGGTGTGCTACCTCTTTGTTCTCGGATGCGGTCAAGACGCCAGCNCCGGNGACCATGACTGTCGCCCCGGGACCACCGGCCCTGGGATGGTAATTGCGGGCCGGGAAGGATTCGCCCTCTTCCGCTAGGAAGCGGAAAAGGTAGTAGTGATTGACGAAGCCCACGTCGATCTCGCCGGTGGATACCGCAGCCACCTGGGGTGTGTTCTTGGGGTAAACCTTGGGGTCGTTGGCCTGGATGCCTTCCAGCCACCGGAGGGTNTTTTCTTCGCCCCACATGGAGTTCATCGCCGATACCATGGTTTGGAAGGATGCATTGGTGGGTGCCCAGCCGATGCGGCCTTCCCATTTGGGGTCGGTGAACCCGAACATGTCGTCGGGTAGGTCCGCTTCGGTCAGAGTTTCAGTATTGAATACCACCGTTCGCGCCCGTCCGGAAAGGCCGACCCACTTANCNTCCGANGAGCGGGCCCAGTCCGGNACCTTCTCCAGCACGGCTGTGTCGAGAGGANCCAGCATGTGCTCTACCGCTGCCAATCCACCCGGATCCTGGGCGAAGAAGATGTCAGCTGGTGTCCGGTCCCCTTCTTCTAATAGGGTNGCCGCTAACTGGGCGGTATTGGCGTACTTCACCGCGATCTCGATCCCGGTGGCTTGGCCGAACTGCTGGATGATTGGATCAACAAGAGAGGAGCTACGGCCTGAATATATGGTGAGCTTTTCCGAAGATATTGACGCTGGGACGATTTCGTTCTCTACTGCGACGGAGCAGCCCGCCAAAAGAACCGCCAGTATCAGAAACGTGAACAGTGGCCATGGGTGACTCTTGGGCCGAGCGGAGAGCGGTGATTTAGTCGATGAGAAGAGGGTGAGAAAGGCAGAGATCCGGTCCATGAGGTCGTCCTCCTGAAATGAGCATTTTCGGTGCGGTCCACCGCATATAATCACTTTGGAGGGACCTGTCAGAGTTACGACACGACCGATCAAAGATTGATTTGATGTACGAACTTATTGCCAAGTGATGTACACCATTATTTAATGTCGGACTATATCCTTATCAATGCGATATGTCAACATAAAATAAATCCTCATAGCTGCCTGAAACTACCCCTATTATGAATGGGTATCGCATCGTCCGTCGCCGAGGTTGGGACGATGTAACTCGTTATGTATTGCCCTCTTACTGAGACGTATTTGCCCTTTAATTAAGACCGGTTTAATGCCAGTCTNGCGCCTAGAATATANATTGACATTGATTGGATAAGTGTCTACACTGATTTTCTGGTAGGGTGGATGTATAGTTTGATTTGGTGTACGCTATCGGTAGACGTTGTTTTTGACCAAGACGATGGATCTGACNGGATAGAGATAATCAATACTGCGTCAACGGTGCATCTGACATTACGAAGGGCGGGTACCAACCTAAAGTGATGATTGCCCATCCCATAGCCAATCGTGTTGAACGTCGAAGTTTTGCTTGGGACGTTGAAACGGTTTGCCATCTTTACGGATGTAAACAGGCGTGAGCAGCGGATTCGAACATTCGGACAATCAGCTTCTGACGGCTGGTGACTCCGTCCACGGGCATCCACAGCCGGAAGATTTCGGCTCCCAACAGGCTGCATTGGAGTGCGATGGGCTGGCCAAGCAGTTCGGCCAGGTCCAGGCTATAGTGGGCTTGGATCTCACTGTGATGCCGGGTCAGGTTGTAGCGTTGCTGGGCCCCAGCGGGTGCGGCAAAACCACGGCGTTGCGGCTTATCGCTGGCTTTGAACAACCTGATGGAGGCTCTATATCGGTGGGTGGCCGCCAGGTTTGCCAGCCGGGATATGCCATGCCCCCGGAACAACGAAACGTGGGGATGGTATTTCAGGAAGGCGCTCTATTCCCCCATCTGACCGTGGCGCAGAATGTTGCCTACGGTCTGTCCCGAGGAAACGGCCGTGACAAACGAGTCGAAGAAGTTCTGGAACTGGTCGGCCTGGACGGATTGGGCCGCCGGATGCCCCACGAACTTTCCGGAGGGCAACAGCAAAGGGTGGCCTTAGCCCGCGCCTTGGCGCCACGTCCCGAGGTATTGTTGCTGGACGAGCCTTTTTCCAACCTGGANCCCCGATTGCGGGAGCAGGTACGAAAGGACGTTCTGGAGATTCTTAAAAGCGGTAACATCACGGCCATATTTGTTACCCACGATCAAGAAGAAGCCTTATTCGTAGGCGATATCGTCGCCGTGATGAATGAGGGCCGGGTTGAGCAGACGGGTTCTCCGGAAGAAATCTTCCACAGTCCCGCCACCCGTTTCGTGGCCGAATTCTTTGGGATGGTGGATTTCATCCCCGCTTGGCGACAGGGCAGCAGGCTGGTAACTGAAGTTGGGTCTGTTTCCTGGCCTGACGGTACCGGCCCCCTTGGCCCACCGGCCGAGATTGATGGGGACAACGGTGACAACTTGGAAGTGATGGTCCGTCCGGACTGTCTGAACTGCGTTCCTTCCGGCCAAGGGCAGGGCACGATTACTTCTAGGGAATTTAGGGGTCCATTCTATCTTTATAAAGTGGCCCTTCCGTCGGGACACTCAGTACGGTGTCTCTTATCGCATATCAATGATTTACCGATCGGCGCTACCGTGTCGGTGGACCTGAGACAGGGGCATTCACTCAAGCCATTCGCGGAAGGTAAGGCGGTAAACAGCGATTAGTGCGGGATCTGGGGATACTTGATGGCGCGAACGAAAAAAAATGGCAACGGAGTTGACGGTACCGTAGACGACGGCCCCGACGAACGNTTATCGCCAGGGACGGAGAACTATCTCCTTTGCCTCTACAAGCTTTGGGAAGATTCAGCCTATCCCACCACGACCCAGCTTACCGAAACCCTGAAACAGGTCCCGGTCACTGAGGGTTTGGGAACTTCGGTTCCGTCGGTAGCGGGAATGGTCCGGCGTATGCAACGTCAGGGTCTGGTGGAGATGGGTAAGGACAAGCGGATCCGGCTCACTGAGCGGGGCGCGGAAGGCGGGGCCGACATCGCTCGAAGGCACCGGTTGGCCGAATGGCTGGTGGTTAGCCTGCTGGGCATGGACTTGTACAAAGCCCACGTGGAAGCCCACCGCTTGGAGCACGGCATGTCTCAGGAGTTTCAAGAGAAGCTGATGGAACGGTTGGGGTATCCCGACCGGTCGCCCTTCGGACGGCCGATTCCCGGTACCGGAGCTCCGGCTATCCTCCCCAACTCCCTGACATTGGAAGAGGCGTCCGCTAACGTTACTTATCTGGTCGATCGGGTTCCGGAAGAGGACGTGATGCTTCTGAAATTCTTGGCTGACTCGTCGATTCTACCCGGCCATGAGATTAGCGTGGACGAAGCTGCCCCTTATCTGGGCGTGATTATGGTGGCGTCGGGCGGGAATCGGGTCCCCATCGGATACAACGTGGCAGGCCAAATATTGGTGCGGCAGGCCGACGCCTAGCTAACTGCCCCAGGCAGCGGGAATCTCTTTGACTGGGTTTCCGGTGTCCGCTCTTCAAACCTTTCAGCCGCGAGCAGCAGGTAGCTTACCCTTCTCTCTGATTCTGCGTAGCCATGAGCGTTTGCCGCACCGCGCCCCAGCCTTCAGCCATCGGGCGCTCCGGAAAAGGTAGGAAATCACCGTCCCGAAAGACTTTTACCAGCACGAACACCGGGCCGGGCTGCTCCATCACTTCTTCCAAGCCGATGAGCAATTCTTCCAGAGCGTTGAACTCGTAAGATTTGGCGTATCCCGCTCCCTCNGCCATCGCCAGCAAGTTCANGTTGTCCGCCCCACGGATGGCTAGACCGTCGGTGGAGGATTTGTTGGCGTCGTCGAAGACGAAGTGGACCAGGTTTTCAGTTTCGGATTGTCCCACTGTGGCCAGAGATCCCAAGTCGGTCCGCAATGTCGCATCGCAGTCCAAGACCAGCACTTTGCGATTGGGCTGAGCTATGGCCAACCCCAGACCCACCGCCGGGGCCCGGTCCATGCAATCAGTCAGATCGATGTCCAGGTTGCGGCGTTCGGAAACATCGTTCCATTCCCGAAGCGCCGAGGAAGTTGCCACCACCAAGGCTTCCTTACGGTGGAAGTTGATTGCTTTCGTCGCGTCCATCGAGGGAATCACTAGGGTCGTCCTCCTCGGTGTTATCGGTATTAAAATTCGGAATCAGGTCGTTCGGTATTATCCGAGTTGTTGGTGTGGCGCCTGCCCCCAACTACCATGTACATAGCAGNGAGGATAGTCAGGCCGCCCATTACGCCTACGGGATAGTTGATTTCTAAGAAGGCTTCGCGCAGCCACCAGAACCCTAGGACCAGTCCCCCGTAGCCTAGCAGCCTACCGAACAGCCCCTTCATCAACGATTTTAGCATCTACGGGCCTTAAGTTGGGAAATNGAAATCACCGGCAACGATGGAGTTTCCATAACAACAAACGAGGCGACGACCAAGCCATCACCTCGTTTCGTTCTAATGCCGACCGGCCACCGGGAAATGAATGACGGGTTGCGCCGGTCGTAGGGAATCGACCTATCCTTTGGCCAAGGCTTCCGGTAACTCCCGGAACGCAGTCTGAACCGACCGTCGAGGACGAGGCCGGAATGCCACCGGAGTTTCTTCTACCTCAGGCGNGATTTCGAGGTGGATAAACACGGGGCCCTCCGAGGCCAGAACCGCATCGATGCCCGTGGTAAGGTCTTCCAAATTATCGAAGGAGAAGACGGCGGCGTACCCTGCGCCCTTGGCCATGTCCTCCCAGTCAACCTTGCCGGCTCCCGGGNTCGGCTGACCACCGGTGACCGCATACACCCCGTTATTGAACAGGAAATGGTACATGTTCTTGGGGGCTTTGTTGGATAGAGTGACCAGAGTCCCCAGGTTCATCAGCAGGCTGCCATCGCCATCCAGAACCATGATCTTGCGGTCTGGTTGGGCAAGGGCTAAACCCAAACCCACTGACGAAGCTTTGCTCATCGCCCCGGATATGGGGAAATCTAAAGCATCATTGGAGCTTATGCTGGGCAGGCCGAAGCCTACGTTGTTGGCGTTCATGGTCGCTACGAAAACCGAGTTCCCGCGCTTGCTATCCAGAACTTTTACCGCATCGGTATTGCCTATCATTGTTAGTTATTCTCCTTCGACGTTGACTATGCCCCGAACTCGGTGCCTACCAGGACGGCCACGGGTTTGTTCGTACGCTCCGCTTCTTCCAAGGCGGAAGTGATGCGTCCGGCGTCATCGTCGGTCTCTATCAAGTAGTAACTGATGCCCCAGGCATGGAGGATGTGCTCGATGAATCGAGCCGCTGAATCGGTGGTGATGCCGTGGCGGCTCCAACCACGATAGCCTACCAGCATGACCAAGGGCTGATTGATATCCAACCCCAGGCCGCGGATGGAGTCACCGGATTCGAAGATACCGGTGTTTTGNATCAGAACCACCGGCTTCATCCCGCCCACCCAGAGACCGGCGGCGATCGCCATGGTTTCGCCTTCCCGGCATACCGGGACAAGGTCCAATGTCGGTTCGTTGGTCAGCAGTTGATACATGAAATTGGTCTCGCTGTCGGGCAGCCACACCACGTGGGTGAAGTTGTTCTTCTTCAATTCTTCGATGATTGCCGCAGGATGCAGCACGGTTTCTTGGGTGGTCATCTAGTCTCCTTTTCAGGCAGTCGTGTTCCGGGGGTATGGGTCTGGGGAATCGGCCTCATTATATTCGGAGCGGAGATTGAGCGTCAACAACGTCTGGGGCAGTCTAGGCATTCCGGAGAAATCTACTTACCACCAGATCGAACCTCCGCTGGGCCAGGTGCACCGGAGCAGGCGCGTTCTTCAAGATGTGCAGCCAGATGGTGGTTGGCTGATTTAGGTAGAGGCGGATCAAGGATTCGGCGGTTTCTATCATCACGCCGGTGGCGAAGGAGCTGAGAGGCTCGGGTATCGGGGTTCTGGGCTTGGGAGCGGCCAGGTAGTTGAAAAGGGCCACCAGGACCGCTTGGATTGCGTCCTCCGGATCCTCGCCACGGGTGCGGAGATGGGCCCCCTTCAGGTAGTTGGGGTACCGGTCGAACAGCCAGTCAAGCATCACCGGGCTAAGGGCGACGTTTTCCGGGATGTGGAAAACCTCGCCGGATTCGCTGCCGCTGAACTCGTACACAGGTTCGGCATTGCCGAGTTCCGGGTTCGGTTCGCGCATCGGAGGAGTAGACGTACCGGACAGGTACACCGGCAAAAGCACCGGCGGATGGAAGTCTTGGACCAGATCTCCCAGGGCCAGCAGATAACTCGTGCGGGCGATAGTCACCGCCAGCGGTTGGGTGTCCATCCCTTGCACTTGGTCCAGGATGAGAAGCAATGTGTCGAATGCGTCCTCACCCCGCTCGAGCAGACCATGCTTTATGGTGCGGACAGCTCTTGCCAGAAACTCTCCCGACCCACAGCAGGGATCTAAGACGCTGTGGTTAGGGTCGACGGGCGATTCCGTCTCTTCGCTTAACACATATCCGGNCAGCCACCCGGGAACGGGAATTATGCCGGAATCGTCCTCCGAAGGTGCTGCCATGAATCGCTTATACAGGTCCAAGAGCACATTAGATTCGCAGCCACCAAGGTTGTAGATGGACAAGGAGTCGGCGAGGGTNACCATCAAGGCGAGGCCTTGGTCGAGAACTGGGGGGCAGAGCAGCCAGGTGAAGAAGTCTTCCTCGATGAAGTTGGTGATGTACCGCTCTTGGAAGAACTCGCCATCCAGTATCTTCGTTAATTCTTCCGCGTCGCTGGGAAGGGGACTACCGTCCAGAAAGAGACGAGCCACCAAGCGGGCCAACAGAGCCAAGTAGGTTTCTCTGATGAAATTGGCTTCATCGTCTTCCGGGGCGCCGCTACCGCTGGGCCGGTATGTACCCCACAGACGGAACCGAAGCGAGACTTCCGGAACGTCCTTCACGTACTGAAATAGGGACAGCAACTCGGGATATGTCTGGAGAAACACTGGACTGTCCGGGCCGAATGCCGACGCCATAGTTTGGGCGTCGGGCGTTTCCTTACCGGGACGGGATTGGGACGACGGGCGGTCGGGCAATGCGTTCTCTGTCAGCCTGGACCGGGCCTAGAATTCGGCGTTGTTGGGGGTTCGAGGGAAGGGCATCACGTCCCTGATATTTGCCACCCCGGTAACGAATTGCACCGTGCGCTCGAATCCCAGGCCGAATCCTGCGTGAGGGACTGTTCCGTAGCTGCGAAGGTCCAGGTACCACCAGTAATGCTTTTCGTCCAAACCGGACTGGCGCATGCGTTCCAACAAAACGTCCCGGCGTTCTTCCCGTTGGCTGCCGCCGATAATCTCGCCGATGCGGGGCACCAAGACGTCCAGCGCGCGGACGGTTTTCTCGTCCTCGTTCATGCGCATGTAGAAAGCTTTGATTTCCTTGGGGTAGTCAGTCACGATGACCGGCTTCCCCACCTTGGTCTCCGCCAGATACCGCTCGTGCTCCGACTGCAGGTCGGAACCCCACACCACCGGGAATTCGAAGGATTCCCCGGATGCTTGCAAGATATCCACGGCTTCGGTGTACGTCAGCCGTTCGAAGTTGGAGTTAACGATTCCCTCCAGGGTGGAGATGGCGGTCTTGTCGTACCACTGATTGAAGAACCCCAAGTCCTCCTGGCAATGATTCAGCACGTACGTGAAGACGTGCTTCAGGAACTCCTCGGACAAATCAGCCAGCCCGTCCAGGTCGCAGAACGCAACTTCAGGCTCCACCATCCAAAACTCGGCCAGATGCCGCGATGTGTTGGAATTCTCGGCCCTAAAAGTGGGTCCGAATGTGTAGACATCCGAAAGGGCCAAGGCGAAGCTCTCCGCCTCCAACTGGCCGCTGACGGTCAGGAAGGTGGGCTTGCCGAAGAAGTCCTCTTCGACATCGACCGATCCGTCTTTCATCGGCACTTTTTCCAGGTCCAGGGTTGTTACCCGGAACATGGCTCCAGCGCCTTCGGCGTCGCTGGTCGTTATCATGGGCGCTTGGAGGAACAGGAACCCCTTCTCTTGGAAAAAGCCGTGTATCGCATAAGCAAGGGCGTTTCGGACCCGGGCCATAGCGCCAAAGGTGTTGGTCCGTGGTCTCAGGTGGGCGATATCTCGCAAGAACTCTACGGTGTGGCGTTTTTTCTGAAGGGGATAGGTATCCGGGTCGGACTCGCCGACGATTTCTATCGACTTGGCGTGAATTTCGTACTTCTGGCCTTTGCCGGGAGAATCGACAAGCGTCCCGACGACGCTGACGCTACAACCGGTGGTCAGGGCTTCGACGGCCTGGAAGTTGGGTAGTGACTCATCAGCGACTACCTGGATGTCCGTTAATGTTGAGCCGTCGCTGATCTGGACGAAGGAAACGGCCTTTGACGAACGCCGAGTCTTAACCCAGCCTTGCACCAAGACGTCGTCTCCGGCGCTTTCGCGGCCTAGAAGTTCACGGATTTTACTGCGCTGCATCGGCCCTATCTCCTGGGACCAATTCTAGCATTGGGGAAGGTGTGTTGGAAGGGATTAGAGCGTCGGCCTCTCCGTGTGCCATTGGGTGGCCTGTTCGTAGGCGTAGGCGATGTTCAGCAGCCTTTGTTCGGAGAGATGTGGCCCGACGATTTGCATGCCCACGGGAAGTCCCTCAGAGAAGCCGCAGGGCACTGAGATTCCAGGCAGCCCGGCGATGTTGGCGGGCACGGTGCAAACATCTATCAGGTACATCTCCACCGGGTCGTCGATCTTCTCTCCCAATCGGAAGGCTACGACAGGCGAAGTGGGAGTGACCAGAGCGTCAACCTGCTCGAATACCCGGTCGAAGTCCCGGCGGATCAGGGTCCTGGCCTGCTGGGCCTTAAGATAATAGGCATCGTAGTACCCGGCGGACAACGCATAAGCTCCCAGGATCACCCGGCGTTTCACCTCGGGGCCAAATCCGCCGGCGCGGGTCCGCTCCATCGCCTCCCACATGTTATCGGTATCCTGATACGAGAAGCCGTACTTGACCCCGTCGTAGCGGGCCAGGTTGGCCGAGCATTCGGACGGGGCGATGATGTAGTAGCAAGCCAATGCATACCGGGTGGTGGGCAAAGAGACCGGCTCCACCCATGCTCCCAGACCCTCCAAGGTCTTGATGGCTGCCTGCACCGACTCACGGACGCCGTCCTGCATGCCGTCGACGAAATACTCTTCGGGCACTCCCAGGCGGAACGGACCCCCCTGTGCTCCCCCCTTCGCAAGGGGGGACGAGACGGCATACTCTTCGAGACTTAACCTGTAGTCCACGGCTGGTTGGCGTAGGGATGTGGAGTCCTTGGGGTCGTGCCCCACGATGGCGTTCAAAACCAGGGCGCAGTCGGTGACGTCCCGGGTGATGGGACCGATCTGGTCCAGCGACGAGGCGTAAGCCACCAGACCATAGCGGCTAACCATGCCATAGGTGGGCTTCAGACCCACCACTCCACAGAGGGACGCCGGCTGGCGAACGCTTCCGCCGGTGTCCGAACCCAGGGCGTAGACTGCCTCGCCAGCGGCAACCGCTGCCGCTCCTCCTCCGCTACTGCCGCCGGGAACCCGTTCCAGATCCCAGGGATTCCGAGTAGGGAAGAAGGCCGAGTTTTCGCAGGAAGAACCCATGGCGTACTCGTCCATGTTGCCCTTGCCCAGCAGAACGGCGCCCTGGAACAGCAATCTCTCGGCCACCGTGGCGTCGTAGACCGGCACATAATTCTCGAGCATTCGAGACGCACAGGTCGTTGTGACACCCTTGGTGGAGATGACGTCTTTCATCTGCATGGGTATCCCCGTCAACGGCCCGGCTTCACCTGCAGCGATACGTTGATCGGCTTGTTCGGCCTGCTTGAGCGCCAACTCGGACGTCACGGTGATGAACGACTTAACCCGCTCCTCCAATTTGTCGATGCGTTCCAAGTGCGCGCGGGTAAGCTCAACGGAGGAAATCTCCCGTTGAGCCAGCTTTTCCGCGGCTTCATGTATCGTTGTCATTTCTTCTGCGGCCATAGAGTCTATTCCTCCAGAACCGCCTTGACCCGGAAATACTCGCCTTCAGGGTTAGGCGCGTTGCGCAGCACATCTTCCGGATCCAAAGAGTCTTCGTCATCGTCGTCACGCATGACGGCTTGTAGGTCTACGGCGTGACCTGTGGGCGGGACATCGGTGGTGTCCAGTTCGCTGAGCACCTGGAATTGTTCCAGTAGTTGGGAAAGCTGGCCCTGGAACAATTCGACTTCTTCAGGGGTCAAGCTGATCCTGGCCAGGAGCGCTATCTGTTCAACCTGGGCGTGTTCAAGGGACATGCAAAAATCCTCTAGGGATGATGAAATCGTTGATAAGGCAGGGCTAGTTCATCTCGGACCCACCGGAAACGCTGATGGAAAGACCGGTGAGGTAATCGGACTCGGCAGAGGCAAGGAAAGCTGCTGTGCGGGCGATATCGTCGCCGTCGGCCACTCTGCCCAGCGGCACGGACTCGGACCGCTCCCGAAGCATCAAGACCCGGTGTTCTTCGGCAGACTGGCCTTCAGGCGCCAAGGCGGCGGCGATAAAGTCCGCCCGCTCGGTGTCGACCAGGCCGGGGCAGATGGCATTGACGTTTATCTTGTACTCGGCCAATTCCTGGGCGATGGACTGGGTGAAGCCGATGAGGGCGAATTTGGACGAGCAGTAGGCGGCGAACCGCGCCCGGCCCCGCTTNCCCGCTCCAGAGGATATGATGACAATCTTGCCGCCGCCACCTCGCTCTATCATGTGAGTCGCTACGGCACGGGAGCACAGATAAGTGCCTTTGACGTTGACCCGCATGACTTCGTCGAAAGCGTCTTCTTCCAAGTCCACCAGCAGTACTCGATCCCGGCCCGGCTGGGATCCCGCGTTGTTCACCAGAATGTCGATGTGACCGAACCGGTCCAAGGTCTGGGAGACCATGTCGGCGACTTGAGCGCGGTCCGAAACGTCGGAAAACAAACCCATCGACTGACGTCCCAAGGCTTCAATCTCGCTGACCACGCTGTCCAGCCCCTGCCACCCTGCCTGGCGGTCCTCGGGCCGCATGGCGTCGGTGCTGCGCTGGATGTCGGTTACAACTACGTCCGCGCCCTCTTCGGCCAGGCGCAGAGCGATGGCCCGGCCGATGCCGTGACGTCCACCAGCTCCAGTGACGATAGCTACTTTTCCGCTCAGGTCGTACATATTCTATTCAGTCCTAGGTTCAGTATCGGGCCGGTGCCTAGATTCTACCACCGAAGCAGCCTGGCGTTGGGCTTAGCCGGTTGCTTCTTGAGACGGAGACGATAAGTTGTTCCGCCGCCAAAGGATACCCTTAATGGGGGAGAATAGTAATGCCAGCAGGAACAACCCGGTGGCGACCAGGACGATGCTGGGGCCTGACGGTAGATNGGCGTAGAAAGACAGGTACAGGCCCAAGACGGTGGCTATGAGGCCCACGGCGACGCTGTAGGCCATGATTGAGGGCATCCGGCGGGCCAGGAGCATGGCGGTAGCCGAGGGTGTGACCAGCAGCGCCAGCACCAGGACGATGCCAACCGCTTTTAGCGATGCCACGGTTGTGACTCCCACCAACACCGGCAGCAAGTATTGCATGAACCGCACAGGGATTCCTGACGCAGCTGACATGGTGGCGTCGTAGGACGTGAACAACAGCTCTTTGTAAAAGGCGGCTATCACAAGGGACACAGCGGCGGCGATGCCCCCGATCAGCGCGACCTCGGCCCAGGATATCCCAAGTACGTTGCCGAAGAGGAGACCGAAGAGGTCGGCCGCATAGCCGGTGACCCGGCTCATCAGGATGATTCCCAGGGCAAAACCGCTGGCAAAAATAATCCCGATGGATGCGTCAAGGCGAAGGTTGGCCCGGCGGCTGATGAAGGTGATGAGTAAGGACGCCGGGATGGCCCAACCCAAGGCTCCCCAGAAGATGTTGCCGCCAAGAAAATACGCCACCGACATACCGGCCAACGACGAATGAGCGACGGCATCTCCCATGAACGCCAGACCCTTCAGGACGACGAAGCTCCCCACCAACGCACAGACCACCGCAGCGAACCCGGCGGCAAGAAATGCCCGCTGCATGAAAGGGAATTCCAGGGGCTCAATCAAGACGTCGATCAAAGCGGGTTGATTCCCTTACTAACGCGAAGCATGCCAAGAGCCAGCGAGAATCGGAACCCCTCCCCGTTCGTCCTGAGCCTGTCAAAGGANCCGGCGAGGTGAATCAGGTTGGAGGCATATAGAGCGGACCGCATCACTTGCCCCCGGAGTCGCCGATATCGGAAGGGGGAGCGTGGGAATGATGCTGATAGGCGTAAGCCTGGCCGTCAACGTGCACCAGCAAGAGGTGGGTTCCGAAGGTCTCACCAAGGACATCTTCGTTCAAGACTTCTTCGGGCGTGCCGTAGGCCACCAAACGCCGGTTCANGCAGGCGGCTTTGTCGCAACGTTGCGAGACGCAGGATAGGTCATGAGTGCTTAGGACAACAGTGGCGCCACCTTCGCGTAGCCGGTCGATGATGTCCAGAAATTGGTGCTGGGCCGTGGCATCCAGGCCGGCCATCGGCTCGTCCAGAAGCAACAGGTCCGGTTGGTTTGCCAACGCCCTGGCTAGAAGTACTCGGCGTCGCTGGCCGCCAGACAACTCGCCGATGAGCCGGTTGCGCAGGTCCAAAATCCCAACCCGTACCAGGGAGTCTTCCGCCGCCTCCCGGTCCTCTTTGGTGGTGCGCCGCAGGAGTCCGCGCCGAGCGTATCGGCCCATGAGTGCGACATCCCCGACGGTAACCGGGAAGTCCCAATCAACCTGTTCCACCTGGGGCATGTAGCCCACCTGGCGGCGGTTGTTGGCAACCGGTTCTCCCAATACCCGGATCCGGCCCTGCCAGGCTGGGACAAGGCCGAGCACGGTCTTTAAAAGAGTCGACTTGCCAGCGCCGTTGGGACCGATTATGCCCAGGATGTCGCCCTTCGATACCCGGAGAGTAACGTCTTCCAACGCCGGATGGCCGTTGTATCTAACCGATAGACCTTCGATGGTTAAGGCCGGCGTTGCAGCCGTGCCGGGTTCGTTCACAACGTTTTGAGCGTGGCTGTGCCCGTTCGTCCTATCATGTGAGTCATCGGGGCCGGGGATCTCGGACGGTTTTATCGGTTGCATCTATATCCTCATTGCCTTCAACGCCTGCCCATATCCTCTGAAGAGGGAGGGGTGCGGAGTTGGTGGCGAAAGCTTCAGTCAGCGAAGCAATGCTGCTAGGTTTTCTGCGTTAAGGCGCATCATGCCGATGTAGGTGGCGGCTCTGCCGTCCAAGACGCCAGAGTAAATGGTCCCAACCTCCACGCCGGTGTCTTCGGCGGCTAGATCGATGACTTTCGATCTGAATTGGGGTTCGGTAAACACTGCGGTGATTCCCTCTTGACGTACCTGTTGCTGCAACTGGGTGATGGCATTGGGAGTGACTCCGCCTGCGTCGTTGCTCACTAGGGCCGAAGTGCGCCATCCGTAGCGGCCGCCAAAGTGGCCGAAGGCGTCGTGATAGGTCACCAGATGTCTTCGGGACTGGGGCACTTCACCAAGTATTCGGCTGATTTCAATGTCCAAGTCCAACAACCGCTGGGCATATTTGTCGGCGCGGTCTCGATATACTTCCGCATTGCCCGGATCGGCGGCGGACAAGCCGTCCTGGATGCGGCGAACGTAATGGACCGCGTTGGCTGGATTCTGCCAATAGTGGGGGTCCGGGCTGCCGGAGAGGGCGGCTAAGCCTTGAGAGGCGACAATGTGGACCGTGCCGTCGCTCATGGCATTCTCTATCATCGGGTTTAGAAAATCGTCCAAGCTGCCGCCATTGGAAACTATGAGTCCGGCCTTGCTGACCTCTATGCTGTCGTTGGGAGTTGTTTGGAAGGAGTGGACATCGGCGCCTGCGGGTATCAGCGCAACGACTTTGGTGCTGTCTCCAGCTACATTCTGTGCAAGGTCAGCCAGCAAGGCGGTGGTGGTTACGACCNGCAACGGCTTATGGNTGTCGGNTGTCACGCCGCCGCATCCCGCCACCGTGACTGCCGCCAAGATTGCCATAGCCAACAGCGCGCCACCGCTGGACGGCAATTCTTTGAACCAGTCAATCATGCGCTGACGACCGGCCAGTCTTAGGTTGTTATCGATGCCTGGTATCAATTAGAAATCCTATTGAGATATAGTATCAATTANGGNTAAAAAAAGAGACTAGACCGTGGCCGCCTGGGGTTGGCAATCATAGCACCGGCCATAGACCTCCAGCCAGTGGCCGCTAAGCTGGAAATTATGAGCCGCCGAGACTTGGTGGAGCAGGTCTTCGATGTCACACCCCAGCAGGTCTTGAGACGCTCCGCATTCGACGCACAGCAGATGGTGGTGGTGCCCCTGATGGCTTAACTGGTAGTGCAGGTTGCCGTCCTCCAAAAGGACCCGGCACAGGGCTCCGGAGTCAACTAGGAGTTTGAGGGATCGGTAAATGGTCGCCCTTCCCACCTCCGGCAATTCCTGGCGAAGTTGTTCGGCGGTGAAGTGCCCCTGNTTCCCNGCGATAGCTTGGGCAACCGCTTTCCGCGGCGACGTTGACCGGTAGCCCTGTTCACCCAGGGTGTCCAGCAGTTGTTCAGCTAGGGGAATCGCTCTCGTTCGAACCATAATGATACCTAGTCTCGTTAATACCTAAACACTATCATGGGAGACTGCCGGGGTCAACGTGCCGGTTGAAAATGAGGTGCTTGTTCGGGGTCGTCATTCCGGCGAAGGCCGGGATCCAGAGAACCCCTATATGTCAGACANTACGATTGCTCAGACAAGCCCNTCAGATCCCCGCCTNCGCGGGAATGACGNGTGNATTGTTGCCTTGGGACCATAACAGCAGATAGATCAACATGTGATTCAAATTACACCGCCCACCGTAAATCAGGCCGATGAGTGGATCCTTGTGGAAGTTACTAACCGCGGCATAACTGCTTGATTCGGCCGAGGGGAGAGCCGAACTCGGCCGGAAACACGGGCTTGTTGTGTTGCCGACGGCGTAGATCCATGCCACTTATTTCCCGATCAGCGTCTTTACGCTGGTTGGCTTTCTCTATTTTGAAAGCCTGTTGTTTTCGACATCTAGCTGGAGTTGTTCCAGTTCTTCCCAACGTGCGTAGTCCTCAGCCAAAAGCCTTTTCAGATCTTCTAGCCTATCGTTCATGGCAACAATGTCAGCCTTGTCCTTTTTGTAGAGTTCTGGATCTCCCATGTTCTGGAACATCTCCTGCTGTTCCATTTCGAGGCACTCAATAGTCTGGGGCAGTGCATCCAATTCCTTTTGCTCGTTGAACCCTAATTTTAGTTTTGGCCTGGGTACCTGAGCCGGTGGGGTGCGTTGTTTGTTGGCAGGCGCCCTACTCGGTTTTGCTTCCTCGGGGCGCTGACGCAGCCAGTCATCATAGCCACCCACGTACTCCTTCACGACGGAGTCGCCTTCAAAAACGATTGTGCTCGTCACGATGTTGTTGATGAACGTCCTATCATGGCTGACGAGGAGAATCGTTCCTGTGTAGTTAATCAAGAGGCCTTCAAGAAGGTCAAGGGTCTCGATATCGAGGTCGTTGGTGGGTTCATCCAGTACAAGGAGATTGGAGGGCCGCGTGAAGAGACGGGCGAGCATGAGGCGCTTGCGCTCCCCACCGGAAAGAACAGAAACAAGAGAGCGAGCTTGATCTGGAGAAAAGAGAAAATCTTGCAGATAGCCGAAGATGTGACGGTTCTTCCCGTTAACGGTAACTGTATCATCGCCGTCGCAGATGTTTTCTACGGCGGTCTTGTTTTCGTCCAATTGCTCAAGGAGTTGGTCGGAGTAGCTGATTTGCAAATTAGAGCCAAGGCGGATTGTTCCATTGGCCGGAACGAGCATGCCAAGAAGGAG
>PANP01000077.1 GCA_002708395.1 Dehalococcoidia bacterium | reverse complement strand
GGATTCAACATCGCCTGGATAATATCCATCGTTGCCAGCCTGGGTGGAGCCGCCTGCATATTACTCCTGCAATCCACCGCTCGGGTACTCATTCCAAACTGGGAAGACGCCCTGCCGGCGGAAGCCAGAACCCCGGCTCCCGCAGCTTCGAGCTAAGGTCGTTGATAAAGTACGTTTAGACCGCTAACATANCCCTCACCCCGCCTCGACTTCGTCGAGACATCCCTCTCCNAAAGGGAGAGGGGCGAAGGTAAAATTCACACTCCCAGTCTCATCGGAGGTTAACCACCATGGTCAAGCAGATAGCTCCAGCAGACCTGAGTTCGTTGCTGAATGGAAACAGCCAGTTCGCACTGATCGACGTGCGAGAAGCGGGGGAGTACAACAGCACNCACATCACCGACTCCAGCCTGATTCCCCGCAGGCACCTTGAAGCTCAGATGTCATCGGCGGTGCCGGTTAAGGGCTGCCACGTAGTTGTCTGCGATGACGATGGCCGACGGGCCGGACTGGCCGCCGCCACTCTGGAAGGCATGGGCTACAGCAATGTCTCCGTGTTGGACGGCGGCATTAACAAGTGGTCCACCCAAGACTTCCCCACNGAGTGGGGAAGCAANGTTATCAGCAAGGTGTTCGGCGAGAAGATGGAAGTCGTCCACCACGTCCCCGAGATTGAAGCCACCGACCTGCACGAACGCATCGAACGTGGAGACAAGCTGGTCATCCTGGACACCCGTACGCCGGAAGAGTACCAGCGGTTCTGCATCCCCGGTGGCCGGAGTGTTCCCGGTGGTGAGTTGGCCCTACGGGTAACCGACATCACCAAAGACTTGGACAAAGACACCACGGTCATCGTCAACTGCGCGGGGCGAACCCGCAGCATCATCGGTACTAGGGTGCTGCAACGGATGGGATTCACTAACCTCTTCGGATTGAAGAACGGCACTTCGGGCTGGGTATTGGCCGGATACGAACTGGAAACCGGAGCAGACCGGCTTGACCTGCCCGAGCCTTCAGTCGAAGGTATAGCCGCCGCCGAAGCCTACGCCGACAAGCTTGCCGACGAAGATGGCGTCCGCTACATGGACATCGCCAAACTGCAATCCATGCTGGCGAATCGAGAGAAAGAAGCCGCGTTTTTCGTGGACGTCCGAACCGTCCAGGAGTACGAGGGCGGTCACATCCCGGGCTTCCGCTGGTTTCCCGGTGGACAGGTGGTGCAACGATCCGACGACGTTCTGGTGATAAAGAACTGTCCCGTCGTCTTCGCCTGCAATCAGAAAGCCCGCTCCACCTTCATCGCCTCCTGGTATCGCCAGTTTGGCTTTGAGGAAGTCTACGCCGTGGAAGGCGGAACAGCCGCTTGGGCTGCCGCCGGGTTGGACCTGGAGACGGGGACGACAGAAGAAGCGCCTTACGGGTTAGCCCAAGCCAGAGAGCGGGTTCGGCCCCTGTCACCCCAGGACCTACAGGCCGCGTCACCTCAAGTCACCCTGTTCGTGGATACCAGCCAAGACTTTGCCCGAGGCCATGTCCCCGGAGCTCGTTGGGCGCCACGTGGTTGGCTGGAGTTCCACATCGCCGGCTTGGCCCCGGATAAGAAGGCAAGCATCGCGGTCACCGGCAACGACGGGAACAATGCCGCCTTGGCCGGAGCCACTTTGTTGGACCTGGGATACGGAAACGTTTCGGTTCTCGAAGGCGGAATGACCGCTTGGAACCGGGCCGGACTGGCTGTGGAAACCGGTCTGTCCGGAGTGATGAACCCACCCACCGACATGGTCCTCTCAGGACCGGACCGGAACTACGCCGACATGATGACTTACCTGCGTTGGGAAACCGCCTTGGGAGAGCAATTCGCGGACTAGAATTCGTTTCGAATCTCGCCTAGCTGGCCCTTCGACAGACTCAGGGCAAACGAGAACCGGCCACCACCGTGCGTGGTGNNCCNCCCACCGTTCGTGGTGAGCCTGTCGAACCACTCGCTGGAGCAAGGTCCAAGAAATAACAGCCAGCCTACAATCATCGTGGCAAGGACGACAGAATGACATACTTCCCTTTGACCAAAGAGCAAGAAGAATGGCGGGACCGGGCGGCGGCTGTCGCAACTAAGGAACTTGCTCCCCGGGCAGCGGAAACCGACCGTCTGGGACAGTATCCCCAAGAATCCCTCAACGCCTTGAAACAGGAAGGCCTGTTCGGTCTACGCGTCTCGAAGGAACACGGCGGGATCGGCGCGGACATGGTCACCACTTCATTGGTCATCGAAGAACTGGCCAAGAAATGCCCGTCCACCTGCATGTGCTACAAGATGCACTTAGAGGCGGCGGAAATCATCTGCCAGATCCCCACCGATTACCAGGTCGAACACTTCGTCAAACCCATGGCTAAAGGAGAGGTGTTCACCACCATCGCCGGTGGCGAGTCCCAGGGCGACGGCGACAACTGGACCTCTGCCCAGACTGCTTCCGCCGTTACCAAGGTGCCGGGCGGATACCAGATCGACAACATCCGAAAGTCCTACGTCACCTCGGCTGGGCATGCCACCCACTATCAATTCCACTGCGTCGTCGGACAAGACACTCCACAAAGCTCCGCCAGCCGTCTGTTCGTAGCGGCAGATGACATCGAATGGGAGATTCTAGAGCCCTGGAACGGTCTTGGAATGAGGGGCAACTCCAGCTCTCCGGTAAGATTCAACGGATTCGTGCCTGATGAGAACCGTCTGGGAGAAGAGCACACCGTTGGCGCGGCAACAACCCACTTCGCCCGCCCGGTAGTCGCATTAACTTACGCCGCCGCCTACCTGGGCATCGCCTCGGGCGCGTTTGAACTGGCCGTAGAAGGGATGGCCCGCCGCTACCCCAGCGGTGCCCGGCGGTTGGACAGTCCAATAAACCAGCGGCGCATGGCCGAGATGGGCACCCAGATAGAAGCAGCGCGGGCTCTGCTTCTATCAGCAGCTTCGTCCTTCGACCAAGGGCGCGCCGCCAACCACCTTCTTTACATGCAGGCCAAGGTTGCCTGTTCCGAAGCCGGAGTAAGGGTGACCCAGGACTTGATGACATCTTTCGGCGGAACGGCCTTCGCCGGACGCCTGCCCTTCGAGCGGTATTTCCGGGACGCCAGGGCCGGAATGGTGATGGGAATGGCCAACGACCTGGCCTACCAAAATATGATTCCCCTCATGTTTCCGGAGAATTAAGCCCAATCTTCACCATTTAGAAAACCGTAGTACAATGGGGCGAGAAATTCGGTGACACCCCATTCTAGGAAATACCATGCCACTGATTGAACATAGCGAGATACGAATGCCCGCTGCGGTGGACAATCACCGGGAGCGGACCTTCGTCTCCAAGGAACAGGGAGCGGTTTCGCTCACCATCAAAGAAGTCGAGCTTAACCCGGGCTGGGAAGGCCGCCTGCACACCCACCCCACGGACATCGCCATAATGGTGACCGTCGGAGCGGTTCAACTGATTCTGGGAGACGAAGTTTCCACCATCAGAGCCGGCACAACCATGTTCGCACCCCCCGGAGTGCCACACAAACTGGTCAACCAACTATGGGTCCCGGTCCGGATGCTGGTGACCTATCCAACCACCGACCTGGAAACCGATTACCTGGAATAATGCCCCGGCAAAAATAAACCTAGGAGTCTATGATGGCGCAAATCACCCGGACCGCCTTAAAGCCACAAATCATTCCCACCAACGCAGGACTGCGCACATTCGCTGCGCCTCCGACTGCGTTGCAAGAAGACATCGTGCCCAATGATTTGTTCTACGTCCGTAATCATTGGAAGGACTGTCCGGAGATTGATATAGCCACATATAAACTGGCGGTTGACGGCCAGGTCAACAATCCCCTGAGCTTGAGCTACGAAGACCTTAAGCAGTTGCCTCAAAAGAGATTCCAAGTCACTTTCGAGTGCTGCGGCAACAGCCCCGTGCCGGATTACTGGACCAAGGCCCTGCGCATCAGCACGGTGATGGAGGGTATAAAGGGACACGGCATCATGGGCAACGCCGAGTGGGCCGGGGTCTCCCTGAAGGACGTGCTGGAAAAGGCCGGGGTGAAGGATTCCGCTGTCGAAGTGATGTTTGAGGGAGCCGACCACGGCCCCGACGAGACAGTCGGCGACCCGCCGGAAGTTACCTACGAACGCAGCCTGCCCATCGCCAAAGCCATGCACCCAGACACCCTGCTGGCCTACGAGATGAACGGCGAGGCTTTGCCCTTGAACCACGGTGCCCCGCTGCGCCTGCTGGTCTCGGGCTGGTACGGCATGAACTCGGTCAAGTGGCTGGTAGGCATCCACGTTCTGGACCACGAGTTTAAAGGCTTCTACATGACCGAGCGTTATATGACTACCAACGCGCCCGGCTCGGCTGAACCGTACACCTACTACACCAAACTGAAGGTCAAGTCGATAGTCACCAATCCCGCGCCCGGTGAGATTGTCCCCGCTTCGGGATACACCTTGGCCGGGGCCGCGTGGTCCGGTGAAGACCAGATAACCAAGGTGGAGATCAGCACCGACGGCGGCGCTACCTGGGCTCCGGTGGACACCGTCCATCCTCGCAGTGACTATTCATGGAACCGGTGGGAGCACCGATGGACCCCGCCGGGACCTGGGAAATATACCGTGATGTGCCGGGCCACCAACAATCTTGGCGATACCCAGCCGTTGGAGTTTCCCAACATCTACGATGGCCGGGGTTACGGCAACAACATGGTGTTCCCAAACGAGGTTGAGGTTCGTTAAAGTGAAAGCTGTCCCCCTTCCCATATCATTTCTTCTGGTACTTGCCATGACCATCGCCCTGATGATTTTTTTCGGGGCGTGGGCAGTTTCAGCCGACGTAACTGAACGGGACAGAGTGTTCGCCTTCGCTGTACCCGGCGGCACATCCTCTTTAATCGCAGATGCCGACTCCACCGGGCAACTGGCCCTGGGAGACTCGAGGACCACCGAGGGCAACCACGCCGCTGATACTTGGTGGGGCAACGGTCTGCTCCGAGCCTGCCCGCTGCACTAGATGCCCTGGCTGAATATTCCGGAAGCGGGAAGAATCGCCGATCTGACGGCTCCGTACCATGGCATTTCTCCCCGTCAATGATGAGGTTACCTCCGTTCGTGGTGAGCCTGTCGAACCACCCAGTCACGATTTCAAACAAACACGAAGATTTTTTGATTCATGCTTAACCTGAGAGCCTCCAGACTACCCTGGGGGATGCACTACAGTTGGGTCATAGTGGCCATCTTGGCTATTGTGCAGATTCTCGCCACNTCCATAAGCATGGCCGCCGGTATTCTTGTGCCACCCTTGACCGACCCCGACGGCCAGTTCGGCTGGAGTGTCGGCACCATCGTCATGGGCCTGGCAACCTACTATTTGGTGGGAGCAATGACCGCNCCCATCGCTGGGTGGTTGGGAGACCGATACGGGGCCAGGCGCATGATGTTCGCCGGCGCGGTTCTGTACGGAAGCAGCATGATTCTGATGGGCTTCGTACAAGAACTGTGGCAATTCTTCATCGTCTTCGGAGTTATGCTGTCGATAACCCAATCCATCTCCATGGTGCCCTTGATGGCATCCGTAAGCGGTTGGTTTCGACGGCGATTGGGATTGGGGACCGGACTTTTATGGGCCGCGGGAGGTGTGGGCACGGCCATCATCGCTCCGCTGACCGGCTACCTATTGGAGAACTACGGTTGGCAGGTCACGTTCTGGAGCCTTGGTATAGGTGGGGGCACAATCTTACTGGTCCTAAATACGTTCCTCCGCAACCGGCCCGAGGACATCGGCCTAAAACCCTACGGCGCCATGGACAATGATCCCCTATCCGCCGTCCGTAGCGCCGAGTTGGAGAAACTTCGNGTTAAAGTATTCAACCAGCATGTNCGGCGCACCAGAGCATTCTGGAACTTGCCGGCCATCCACGGCCTGGGATGCGCCGGACACGGNATAGTCCTTATTTTCNCNATCCCCTTCNCCGTCTCGGAGGGCATAGGCCTAACCCAGGCGGCGGTGATTCTTACGATAATATCTCTGGTCAGCATTTCCAGTCGGCTCCTGACTCCGGTGCTGGCAGAACGGTACGGCTCCAAGCGAATCATGGCCAGTTGCCTGTTCACTCAGGGAATCACCGTGATAATCCTCTTCTGGGCCCACGACCTCTGGACCTTCTATCTGTTTGGCGCCTTGTTTGGAATAGGATTCGGTGGCGAGTGGACCGGCTATCTCGTGATAAACCGGCAATACTTCGGCAACGGACCCATGGGCACCCTTTACGGCTCGCAGATGACCGGAGCACTGTTGGGACACGCGATAACCACAGCGCTCGGGGGAGTAGTGTTCGAGATCTTCAGGTCTTCCGGAATCATAGATCCTTACACAGTCATCTTCGGCTTATCGGTCGCATTCAGTNTAGGCGGAGCAGCGGTCATCCTGACCTTAGAATCCACTTCCAAGACGCTGATTCCCGACTGGGAGATGTCACTGCCCGAGGAAGCCCGTTCCGAAGTCAGCGGGATTCCCGGTCCTTGATCTATTACGCCTGAACCGGCCTCCGGNGACGGCTAAGACTGGCAACGTTTAGAGAAGGAACACCACCATGCCCAAACTGATCGACCTGACTCTGACACTGGGAAGCCCTCGAGTGTCCGCCGTTCCCGGCCTCATCGGCGTGACCATGGTGCCTCTGCAAACCCATGAATCCCACNCGCGCTCCAACACCAAGCTGACACTGGCAACGCATATCGGCACCCACGTCGACGCCCCCTACCACTTCCATCCNGACGGCACGACCGTGGACAATATGCCCCTGGAGCGGTACTCCGGACCCGCCTTGTTGCTGGACCTACGCCAATCGTCCAAGAGCAAAACACCCATCTCGATGGAGGACCTGGAGCAAGCTGGAGCCACCCCCGACGCTGTCAAGAACACCATCGCGGTTCTATTCACCGGATGGGCCCATAACGAGTCGGGCAACGAATGCTTCTACTCCGACGGACCATACCTGAGCACCGAAGGCGCAGCCTACCTGGCCCGGAGCGAANTAAACGCCGTGGCCGTCGACTTCCCCATCGACAAACATCCGCCGACTCCCCAGTCCACCATGAGCGATTTTCCGGTGCACCGGCTCCTACTGGGCCTGGGGATTCCCCTCATCGAAAACCTGATTAACCTGGACCAACTGGTCGGCTTGGACTTCGAACTTTGGGCGTTGCCTCTGAAGCTGAAAGACGGCGACGGAGCCGCCACTCGAGCTGTAGCCCGAATTCTGTAACCCCCTCCGGAAGGAATCCAATGACCGGTGATCACACCAACTCCATCCTCCTGGCCACCGGTAATCCAGCCAAGCAACAGAAGCTTGCCTGGTTGGTAGAAGGTTTGGGGCTATCGACTACTACTCCCCAACAGTTAGGATTATCCGGAGTTCCGGAAGAGGAAGGCGGCACCCACCAAGAGATTGCCCGAGACAAAGCGCNAGAGTGGTCGCTGGNCGGGTCGACATTNGCGNTCGCTACCGATGGCGGCTTGGTACTCCCGGCGCTGGGCGATAACTGGGAGAGTATCTACACCCACCGGTTCGCCGGACCCGCGGCCGACGACCAAGAGCGAACTCGGCGGCTGTTGGAATTGATGGAACCCTACCACGGCGAGCAACGTGAAGCGACCTGGGTTGAGGGTCTGTGTATCGCCGACCGGGGCCGCATATTAGCTTCCTGGGAACTCACCGGCGGCACNGGTGTTATCGCCGAAGCTCCAAGTGACACTCCCGCGATTCCCGGCTTCTGGGTTTTTTCAGTCTGGCACTTCCCCCAGTTCGGAAGGATCTACAATCAGCTAACCCCGGAAGAGTTGGAGTCCCTAGACGACCATTGGACCAGCCTGCGCCGGTTACTGCGGCGATATTTCCAATCTCACTTCGTGCCCTCCGGACGTTACTGACCCACATATAGTAGCCAAGCTCCCGGATAGGCTACAATGTTCTCACCCAACCCCACCTTGACTTGATACTTGGAGTTTGCCGTTGACTACTACCGTTGAGATGCCCGCCTCCATAGACGATGTACAGAAGATTCTCCGCGAGCAGCACTACATAAGCGACCGCAGTCTCGCGGTGCCCATATTCTTGAGCCTGAAGCTGCAACGGCCCTTATTTCTTGAGGGCGAGGCCGGTGTCGGCAAGACAGAGATTGCCCGCGCCCTGGCCGCAGCGCTGGACACAGAGTTGATTCACCTCCAGTGCTATGAAGGCCTGGACATCAACCACGCCGTCTACGAATGGAACCACGCTCGCCAGATTCTGGAAATACGCCTGATGGAAGCGTCCGNCCAGGTCGACCGGGAAAGCGCCACCGCCGACCTGTTCAGCGAGCGGTTCTTAATCAAACGGCCCCTTCTACAAGCCATCGACGAAAGTCGTAAAAAGGCTCCNGTATTGCTCATCGACGAACTGGACCGGGCAGATGAGGAGTTCGAGGGATTCCTTCTGGAGATGCTGGGTAACTTCCAAATCACGATCCCGGAACTGGGAACCTACAAGGCGGTCCATCCGCCCATNGTAATCATCACCTCCAACCGGACCCGGGAAGTCCATGACGCCCTGAAACGCCGCTGCCTGTACTACTGGATAGAATACCCCGACTTCCAGAAAGAGCTTCAAATCATCAACGACAAGATTCCTGAAGCCCCCCGCCAATTGGCCCAGCAAGTGACGGGATTCATCCAGGAACTGCGGGAAACCGAGCTCTATAAGATTCCTGGGGTGTCGGAAACCCTGGACTGGACGTCGGCTCTATTAGCTTTGAATCAGTCGGAGCTAGACCCCCAGGTCATCGACGACACCATGGGCATAGTGCTCAAGTACCAAGACGACATCGAAATGGTCCGAGGCGAACCAGTGCGGGCCATGTTAGAGCGGTCCAAGAACCGCGGACCCCGGCGGGGCAGACGTGGTGGCGGCGGTGGCGGCCCGTGACCCAAACCACCAACGGCGTCCAAGAGGNCGGCGGACACATCATGCATAACCTGATGATGTTCGGCGAAACGTTGCGCAAGATCGGGCTGGACGTAGGCTCTAGCAACATGCTGGACCTGGTTCGGTCGTTGGAGCACATCCCCATCGGCCGCAAACAGGATTTTCAACAAGCGGCGCGCTCTATCCTGGTTCACCGTAAGCAAGACTTTCCACTGTTCGATGAGGCCTTTGAGGTGTTCTGGCGTAAGCCGGCCAGCGGACAAACCACACGCGACCTCCGCTCTCTGGGAGAACAGCGGCGCTACCGCAACCCTCAAGTATTCCCACCTACCGGCGGCGACGGCGGCCAAGAATCTGGCTCCGACGGAGNGGATGATGAAGCCGGAGACCGGGTGGACTTGACTAGGACCTACAGCGCACGGGAAGTTCTAAGAGGTAAGGACTTTTCTGATTTCAGTGGACTGGAGATTGCTGAAGCCAAACGGGTGATGGCAGAACTTTCTTGGGACCTGGGAANCCGGCGAACCCGCCGCACCACTCNTGGAGATGGAGAGCGGATAGATCTGCGCCAGACCATGCGGAGGAACCTCAAGTACGGCGGCGAACTGTTGGAACTGCCGCGCCGGGAGCGCAAGGTCAAGCCCCGGCCTCTGGTATTGATCTGCGACGTCAGCGGCTCCATGGAGCGNTACACCCGGATGNTGCTGCATTTCATCCACGGCATCGCCAGGGGACAGCAGCAGGTTGAAGCCTTTCTGTTCGCCACCCGGCTGACCCGCGTCACCCGCTACATGAACTATCGAGGCATAGATCAGTCGGTTACCGAAGTATCCCGTGCGGTCCCCGACTGGGCTGGAGGAACTCGCATCGGCCAAGCTCTGAAGACGTTCAACTTCCAGTGGTTGCGGCGGGTCAAGAGCGGAGGAGCCGTGGTGCTGGTAATCTCGGATGGATGGGACCGTGGCGAGCCGGAGCTGTTGGCCCAAGAAACTTCCCGGCTACAACGCAGTTGCCACCGCCTCATCTGGCTAAATCCCCTGTTGGGATCCGCTACTTACCAGCCCTTGACCCGGGGGATCCAAGCCGCGCTTCCCTACATAGACGACTTTTTGCCGGTCAACAACCTGAACAGCCTGGATGCTCTCGCTCAACACTTGAGCAACCTGGAACCGCAACGAAGTCTCGGCCCCCGGTATCGACCGCCAGCACCGGAAGAGCCGGAAGTGGTGGAAATGCCAACAGAGAGGCGGGAGATTAACCCGGCCTTGGGACCAACGTTCCGGCATCCGATGTGGGGCCGAAATCCCTAGCATATCTCCGGTCGAATGAATCAAGAGGTTTCGATGCCCTTCTGTCCATACTGCAGCCACCAAGTCGAATCTACCCACATCTTCTGCGGCGGATGCGGTAAAGCCCTCCCCGCGGAGTCCTCTTCTAGCCTTGAGGAGTCGCCAGCCGAGCAGCCGAGACCCATCTTGCCCTACCGAATCTCTCCAACTCGCATCCTGGTAATGACGGCGGTTTCAGCAGGTTTTTATCTTTTATATTGGTTCTATATCACTTGGCAGCAATATCGCAACCACACCGGCAACAAGGTATTTCCAACGTGGCATACCCTCAGTCTTACGATTCCTGGTTACGGCCTTTTTCGTACTCACGCCCACATGCGCGTGTTCAAGGAACTGCTTATCGATACCGGCGTTCCGTGCACGATTAGCGTTGGCTGGGTAATAGCTCTAGTGCTCCTTATAAACCTGTTAGGAGTCGCATCGTTGTTCCTCCCTGGAGGCCTCTTCAATGATGGTTTGATTTCTTTCTGGGTTGCCTTTGTCAGGGCCCTCCTGAACATANCATCCGTCGTTGTTATATTTGGTATCCTCCAGCATGTTCAGCAAAATCTGAACCGGTATTGGGCAAGCTTANAAAACGTAACTGTGGTTGACTTGAACATTGGCGCCGGGGAAATTATCCTCGGGGTCATCGGAGTCCTCACCTGGATCATCACCGTTGCTAGCCTCGTAAGCCCCGCTTTTCGGGCTAATGCTTAAGAGTCTGACATTTTGACCGCCATCGCAGGAAAGCAATGGCTGCCCCGGAACTCACCGGCCCAAACTAAACCTCTCCCGAAAGCCCAGTTCCACGACGCCGAAAGCAACTCCAGCCAAAAGGGCACCAGCGACCGCATCGAGTATGAAGTGATTGCCAGTGATGGTGATTGCCAAGAAAGTCATAGCTGGATACAAAACCCCCAAGACCTTGACCCATCCCCTCAGGCTCCTCAGAAACAGAACCCCCAGTATCAGCGTCCAACAGAAGTGAAGGCTGGGCATGGCGGCATGGGTATTGTAGGTGGCAGCCATANCCGGACCGCCGTACAAGGAGGGCCCANGAACTTGGATGGTGTCCACAAACTGGGAAGTTATGTCGAATGGTGGAGAAACCGGGTAGNCCGCAAAAATNACCAGGGCGAATACCAAGCTGACTGCGACAACCGTTCGGTAGTAGTAAAACCGGGGCCGGTTCCGGATGAAGAGGACTAGNCCCACTCCCATGACGACGGGCCAATACGTGATGATGTAGACCCAGTTGAGGACCGCTACCAGGATCTCGGCGTTTCCCAGCATCCAGGCTTGCCATGCCGGTTCCCAGAACAACCCGAGCCTTATTTCCAAGTCGATTACTCGAAGGGCGTTTTGAAGTCCGGTTTCGTCCGGATGGGCGTAGANCAATCCACGGGTCATNAGGTANACCAGATAGAACCCGATAATCAGTCCCGACTCAGNGGCATGCGGCTTCCATACCCGCAATAGCTTCACCTCGGCAATCTCAGGGTATCGACAATTTTGGAGGCGTCTGCTCCCCGCCATGCTACCCTGTGCGCATAGCTGGTTCAAGCGCAGGGCATTGGGACTATTTCACGGGTTGCTAGCCTCGGTAGTTAGCGATTGACTAGCTAAGCCACCGATAGTATCCTTGGGCTGCTCTAACAGATGAGACGCCTTATCAGCCAATGTCACACCGGAGGAAACGGGTAGCATGACCGCCAGGAATCGAGTGTTCACCAATCTTCAGAGAGACCTGCTTACCAGTGTCCTGAACCGGCTGATACCGGCGGAAGGCCAGCTACCCGGCGCGGGAGATCTAGGGTTGGTCACCTTTCTGGAAACAGTGATTGAAGGGGAAGCCCAACTAAACCGGTTGTTCAATGCAGGTTTGGCCCAGATAGAGATCGCCGCCGGAAATCGGGATTCATCTGGCTTCCAAGCGTTGACCGACGCCGGGAAAGACGCCGCTCTGAAAGAGGTAGAGGCATCCCATCCGCAATTCTTTGATGCGTTGGTGCTGCAAACCTACAACGGGTATTACACCAACCCCAGCGTATTCCAACTCATAGGCTATGGGGAACGCCCTACTCAGGTGACGAACGGCAGCCTGGAGTTGCTGGACGAAAGCCTTCTGGAACAACAGAAGCAGCGGGCGCCGTTCTGGAGGCGTTCCTAGGTCTGCCTCGCAACTCTCCGGATACTTGCCTTTGGCAGTCCGGATTAAAGACTAAGCAGTTAAAGCCAACTCTAGCTGGCGTTCCTGCCTCTGGAGATCTTTCGTCGGCTCCATGACCGGCAGACCCCAATCCCACCTGGCCTTATCCACCGCTTTGAGCACCATATCCGTGTAGTCCCTTGGCGCATAGGTCTTACGGTACATCTTGTCGTAGGCCGTGGTTAAGTGCGGGTAGGTCTCTCGAAGCATGGGCATGAACCACTCTTTGGAGCCGGGCTTCAAAAACAGGACGTTGGCCCCCAAGAACTGAGCCTTATGCATGGCGGCGGCACCAACCACGGCGTTGATACTCTCTTCACTGTCCGAGATACCGGGGAGGATGGGAGCCATCATGACCCCGGCGGTGATTCCGTTCTCCACAAGATCCTGCATCGCTTCCAGGCGAGCCATCGGACTGGGAGCTCCCGACTCGTTGGTCTTCCACACATTTTCGTCGAGGCTGCCGACGCTGAAGTTGATTCTCACATCGGCTACTTCGTTCAGCTCTTGGAGAACGTCCAAGTCGCGGCGCACCAAAACTCCTTTGGTAGTTAGCGACGCCGGGTTTTTGAATTCGGTGAGCACCTGCAGGATACGCCTGGTCAACCCATATTCAGCCTCGGCCGGCTCGTATGGGTCGGAGGCAGTGCCGATGGCGATGGCCTCTCCCACCCACCGGGGACGCCGCAGCTCATCTCTCAGAACTTCCGGGGCATTAACCTTGGCAAAAACGCGCTGCTCAAACTCCAACCCTGGGTCCATGCCCCAATACTCGTGGGTAGGACGGGCGTAGCAATACCGGCAGGCGTGGCGGCAGCCTCTGTAGGGATTCAAAGTCCACCGGAAGGGAAATCCTGGGATATCCAACCGATTAAGCATCGATTTGCAGTGAATCTCTTGTACGTCGGCGCCTGCCATGAGAACTCCTTAAGTAGGGCAATATATTAACTCATTTGTTCTAATAATAGGGGCGGCCACACTCAAGGTCAAGAGAATGATGTCACATTTACCGTGGTGCAAACGGCCCGACTTTTCAGGGCCGGGCAGTCATACAAGGTTAGCCAAGGAACCCTTAAAAGTCCCCGGCCACTATTATTCGGAAGCGAAGAGGGTTTAGCGACGGTAGAGGTAACCGGCGGAGGTCCGCTCACAGTTGAGACGGCGGTTCAGGTGCAATCCTTCAAGGATAAACTCCACTGCGGAAGCCACGACCTCGGGTCTCTCGTCGGTGGTTACCTTCTTCACGGCGTCGGCCAAGCCGTCAACCTGCGTCAGCATGGCCAGATACTCCGACGCTGGCTTCTCGCTGCTCGTCTCCGCGGTGTTNCCCATATCNAAAGNCGTTACTATTCGCTCCAACTCGNCCACTTCGAACANTCCGCCGAAGACACGGAGAACGCCCCGGCGNGTCAGATCGTCGGTAACCCGGCTCTCGCGGCCTTCCTCAAATGTTTCCAGTTCTATCTTTCCGGAGAACGATGCCATGATATAAGGCAGGTCNCTGGTTCTGGGACAGACATATTGTTCACCGTGAATGATTGACCGTCGCAACGCGTTGCCCAGCAAGGTCTCAAAGTTTGAGATGGAGACCCGGCAGCTTACGCCGGAGCGCTGGTTAATCTCGCTGCTCTCCCTGGCTTGACTGGTAATCTCGGCCAGAATCTCTTTCATGTAATACGGAATCACCATGCTGTCCTCGTCGGGGAATCGGGTCCGCTCCTGATCCATGATGGCAATTTCTTCTTCGATGGTCTTGGGGTAGTGGGTATGGATCTGNGAGCCGTAACGGTCCTTCAACGGAGTCACGATGCGTCCGCGGTTGGTGTAATCCTCCGGGTTGGCGGTGGATACCACGTACACGTCCAAAGGCAACCGGATGCGGTATCCTTTGATCTGCACGTCACGCTCTTCCATCAGGTTGAACAGACCAACCTGTATGCGTTCCGCTAGGTCAGGCAATTCATTGATGCAGAAGATGCCCCGGTTGGTGCGCGGCACCAGACCGTAGTGGATAACCAGTTCATCCGAAAGGTAGTGTCCTTCGGCCACTTTNATGGGGTCGATCTCTCCGATNAGATCGGCGATGGAGATGTCAGGAGTCGCCAGCTTTTCCGAGTACCGCTCGTCTCTGCCGATCCACTGGATCTGTGTATCGTCGCCTTGCTCCGCGACCTTATTGCGGCAGACTCGGCAGATAGGAGCATAGGGGTCGTCGTTAATCTCGCAGTCGGCAATCTTGGGGATAAATTCGTCGAGTAGAGTCACCATACTGCGGATCAGGCGGGACTTGGCCTGTCCGCGTTCTCCAAGAAGGATAATGTCCTGTCCGGCGAGAATCGCATTCTCAAGTTGAGGTATGACGGTATGTTCAAAGCCAATGATACCGGGGAAGACAATCTCTTCCGACCTAATCTTGGCGATTAGATTCTTACGTAGCTCTTGGCGTACCGGCAGTACCTGATAATTGCTGGCGCGTAGGTCTCCGATGGTTCCGGGCAGGGTTGATAACGTCATCTTCTATGCTCCGATTCAGAGTCGTANCAGTATAGCCGATGCAGGCTGGAGGCGATAGAGATTTACATAACCGCCCGTANAATCCTTCAACGACCCCAGCCCGTATTACCAGTAATACGCCGGAGAATGTTTACAAGTTTCACCAGACTTATCCAACCGCCTAGCTANTCGGTTCNATTTCCAAGCGATGGCACCTTAGTCTATAATTACTATCAGAAANCGGTCGATGAACGGTCGTTTCGGAGCAGCGTGATGTTGCATCGTCTTGCCCTACCTTTGATATTTTTCCTGTTCCCNCGAGTGGGNCCGCCGATATTCCGGTTCGTCAGGCTTATCTGGCGGCTGAACTTCGACAAGCGGGTGCCCTTTTTCTTGAGGACANNGGTGCCGCTGGCTATCCTCTATTTTCTGCTTCCCATCGGCCTGATACCGGATACGCTCGGCTATCTGGGCAAATTCGACGACATCATAATCCTGGCGATGGCGGTGCTGCTGCTGACCAAATTGGCGCCGNGCTATGTGGTAGACGAGCACAGCGGCAACAGGAAGAAAGATGACCGGCCAAAAGAAGAAGATCCCGACAAGATTGTTGAGGGTTCCGGCCACATCGTCGATGACGAGTAGCCTTCAATCACTGCTGCTGAATGTTAGCTNAACCCGCTCACGGCACATCCATCGTTCCCTCTTCCGGCATGGCCTTATACATCCATGTCCCCTTTTGCAAGACCAAGTGCCCCTACTGCGACTTCAATACCTACCAGGGCATTGAGCGCCTGATGGACCCCTACATGGGAGCTTTAACCCAGGAAATCACCCAGTGGGGGAAGCTACTGGAGGGACCGGTGGTGAACTCGGTGTTCTTCGGTGGGGGCACGCCATCATACCTAAGCGAGGGTTACATCGGGCGCATATTGGAATCCGCAGGCTNATCTTTCCAACTCGGGTGCGACGCGGAGATTACTATCGAGGCCAACCCCGGCGACCTGGACTTAGAGGCCTGCCAGCGGCTGGTTAAAGCGGGAGTCAACCGCCTCAGCATNGGAGTGCAAAGCCTGGACAACGGCCTACTGAGCATCCTGGGCCGCCGCCACGATGCGAATCAAGCCATGGAAGCATTGCAGATCGCCCGGAGTGGCGGTCTTTCCAATATCAACCTGGATTTCATGTACGGCCTGCCCCATCAAACTATGTCCCAGTGGAAAGACACGATGCAGCGAATGGTCTCGCAGCGCCCTAACCACATATCCCTGTACTGCCTTACTTTGGAAGAGGGCACGCCGCTACACCATTGGGTTGAAACCGGCAAGCTCCCCCAGTCCGACCAAGACCTAGCCGCCGACATGTATCACTACGCCGCCGATCTGATGGAACAAGAAGGCTACCAGCACTACGAGATTTCCAACTGGTGCCTGCCCGGCTTCGAGTGCCGCCACAACCTGTGCTACTGGCTCAACCAGCCGTATCTGGGGGTTGGCCCTGGAGCCCATTCCTGNTTGGGAACATTNCGATTCTGGGACATCTCCGCTCCCGGAACCTACATCAAGGCAGCCAACGACTGGTCGGCCACCAGCTCGCCACCTGTCGTCGAGCTAACCGAAGAGGTCTTGAACAGCGTCTTACCAGTGGACCACCAGGANTTCATCGACCCGNNGACCTTTTGCTCTGAGACTATGTTTCTGGGGCTACGGTTGCTTGAGGGTATGAACCTAGCGCAAGTCTCAGCACAGGTAGGGATAGACCTNGCTCAGCGTTATGAATCGGAGATTCAAGACCTGACCGAGTTGGGGCTACTGGAACANGTAGGGCCCAGGCTGCGGCTGACCAAATCTACCCATCTCATCGCCAACCAGGTATTTACTCGGTTCGTTGAGTGATACTNGTACTNGTNCTACCCGATTNTTCCTGCTGATGCTATTCTTTAGGGCAACCGTGATCAAGGACTAACCAACCATGTTCGTAATCGGCACTGCGGGCCATGTGGACCACGGCAAGTCTACTTTGGTCAAAGCCCTCACCAACATCGACCCCGACCGGCTCAAGGAAGAGAAAGAGCGGGAGATGACCATTGACCTGGGCTTTGCCTGGCTGACCTTGCCCAGCGGACGTGAAATTTCCATCGTCGACGTGCCCGGCCACGAGCGGTTCATCAAGAACATGCTGGCCGGCGTCGGCGGGGTCGACCTGGCCATGCTGATTGTCGCCGCCGACGAAAGCGTCATGCCCCAGACCCGGGAACACCTGGCCATCTTGGATATTCTCCAGATCCGCCAAGGAATCGTCGTCATCACCAAGACCGACACGGTGGACGAGGAATTGGTGGAGTTGGTCAAGGCCGAAGTGGAGGACTTCCTTGAGGGGACGTCCTTCCAAGGATGTCCGATGGTGGGCGTTTCTGCCTACACCGGCGACGGCTTGGACGAGCTTAAGGACGTTCTCGACAAAGTCTTGGACAACACAGAATCCCGCCGGGACTTAGGGCGGCCCAGGCTGCCCGTGGACCGCAGCTTCTCCATAACCGGATTTGGGACTGTCGTAACCGGAACGCTTATCGACGGCGCTTTTACGGTGGGGCAAGAGGTGGAGTTGGCTAATTCGGGCCGCCACGCCCGCATCCGCGGTCTGCAAAGCCACCAGTCCAAGGTCGACCAATCCCAACCCGGCGTGCGACTGGCAGTAAACCTCTCCGGCCTGTCTCGCAGCGAAGTACCCCGGGGCGAAGTACTGACTTCCGCTGGATGGCTCCGAAAGACCAACCGCTTGGACGCCAGGGTCACGATGGTCAAAGGCACGCCCCATGCCCTGAAACACAATGAAGGTGTCACCTTCCATCTTTTCACCAGCGAAACCACCGCTAGAGTCAGACTGTTGGACGTTGACCGCTTGGCCGCCGGTGAAGACGGCTGGGTCCAGATTCTCCTCGAAGATTCCCTGCCCATGGTCAAAGGTGATTTCTTCGTGATTCGGTCCTCAGAAGACACTTTAGGCGGCGGGCAGGTTGTAGACCCGAACCCCCGGCGCAGGCATCGGCGCTTCACCCCTGAAGTCATAGAACGGTTGATGACTCTGGACCAGGGCTCCGGGGAGGACATCCTGCTGACAGTGGCCGAACAGTGGGGACCATGCGACGCTACCGTCCTGTCCCAACGCTCCAATCTTCCAGCCACCGAGGTTGTCGAGCGCATCGAAGCCCTCGAATCCCAGGGCGACGTGGTGGTTCTGGGCGAGATGGGCACCGACAGCGACGCCGTGGTCTACTCCACGCCAGGGTGGAACACCATGACCGGCAAGCTCTTCCAGAATCTGCGTGCCTATCACGATCAATATCCCATGCGCAGTGGTGCTCCCGCTCAAGAAGTCCGCAGCCGGTCGGGCCTCTCCCAAGCCATCTTCCTCAAGGTGCAGGCCCGGTTGACCGGCCAAGAGTACCTGGTAGAAGACGGAACCCATCTTCGCCTCCCGGATCACGAAGTATCCATGACGCCGGAGATGGAACAGAAAGTTACGGCCTACATCAAAGCTTTGGAAGATGATCCCTATTCCCCACCCAGCGATAGCCCTCTCGATGCCGAGTTGCTTGGCGTCCTGGCTGATGAGGGCAAGGTTGTCCGGGTTAACGAGTCGGTGGTGTTCGCCGCTTCGGCCTACCAGGAGATGACCAACCGTATCACCGAACATCTGAAAGCCAACGGCAGCATCACCGTGGCCGAAGCTAGGACCATGTTCGATACCAGCCGCAAGTACATTCTTCCCCTTTTGGAGTACATGGACCAACAGCGCGTGACTCGCCGGGTGGGCGACGAACGGGTACTGAGGTAACCAGCCATGCCCCTGGATCTGGGAAAAACCATGCTCCAGTTGGACCGGGTAAGCCGAGGTCTGGTCGCCGATAGCGGCCACAAAGAGACCCGCCTAACAGCTTTTATTGAAGCCGCATCCAAGGTCGACGCCGCGACGGCGATAGCCAAGACGGGATACGATCCGGACCGCCCCTTTCTGGCCGCCCAGGTTTTAGACAGCTTGCTGGGCAGCTACGCCCCGGTAGAACCGCCGATGGACTGGTGCATAGTGGCCGTGGACGGTTCTCACATCGACGTGGACCGTCACCTGCCCGTGGGTTGCTACCTAATCAACATGGGCGGCTGCTCCCTGACCTACGGCTCCCAACCCGATGCCAGCTTCTTCAGCCAACCCAGCCTTTACCACAGGCCCGAGGACTTGTACCTGACCGACCCGTCCAACTCGGCCCGTGAAGAGCCCGTGGCGGGACCGTTGCTTGGTCTGTTACGAACCGTTCAGGAGTTGGAACGCCTGGCCCAAGCCATCGCAGAGGTCCCGGCTGGACTACCCACCCTGGCGCTGGTGGACGGCTCCCTGGTAATGTGGGGATTGTCGGGCCAGGGATACCCTCCATTCATCAAAGAAGCCATCATCCAAGACCGCTTGTTGCCCGCCATGGACCGATTGCGGGAAGAGTCTCAACATCGGCCCCTTTGCCTGGCCGCCTACGTTTCCCTACCCCGCAGCGCCGAGGTAGTGAACGCCGCCCGGAGCAGTCTTTGCCCTTCGGACCTGTCCCAATGCCGCAACGTTTGCAACAACCGCCGTAGCGTCCAATCGCCCTGCGACCTATCCAACGATTTTATAGACCGGGATCTGTTCCAACGGACGCTGGATCCGGGGTGTCGTTCAGCAACCTATCAGACCAACTCATCGGTGCCACGAGAAAGCTACGGTGAACACCAGGTCTGCTTCTTCTACCTGAACTGCGGAGAGGAGATCGGACGCATAGAGCTGCCCCAATGGGTCGCCCAGGACGAGAGACTTCTTGCCCTTTGCCACAGCCTGATTCTCGACCAATGCCGTAGGGGTCAAGGCTACCCGGTGGCAATCTCCGAGGCCCACGAGCAGGCAGTTATCAACGGCGCCGACCGTCAATTCTTCAAGCAGATGCTGGCGGAAGCACTGGAACGAGAGGGCCTGCCGGTCTACACATCAGAGAAAGACCGCTCCAAGCGGACGCCCTGGCTGTAACGCTAGTTTTAGGCACCGATCAGTCCAAATCGCCTTTGAATCAGTCTCGATCGCCGAGGAGGCGTGAAATGTTGCATACCCGTATCTGTCACCTGCTCGGTATCGAGCACCCCATCATCAGCGCACCCATGGGCTCCGCTGCCGGGCCTCAGTTGGCTGCGGCTGTCTCGGAGGCCGGGGGATTCGGTATGATTGGCACCGGCATCGGTCCCACCGGATCCTGGATGCGGGAGCAGATAAACATCGCCAGAGAGTTGACCGACAAACCTTTCGGCGTTGGTTTTATAACCAGCTCTCTCGGGTTTGAAGACGCGATCCAGGTTTGCCTGGAGGAGCGGGTTGCTGCGATAGGTCACTCCTTCGCTGACGCCTCCCCATACATCCCGGCAGCCCACGCCGCAGGAGTTAAAGTGCTGGTTCAGGTTCAATCCGTGGCTATGGGATCGGCGGCGGCCCAAGCTGGGGCAGATATCATCACCGCTCAGGGCACTGAAGCAGGTGGACATACCGGTTATTTGGGATCCCTAGCCATCGTTCCCGCCGTCATAGAAGTTGCTGGGGGCATCCCCGTGATTGCCTCAGGAGGAATAGCCGACGGCCGGGGAGTTGCCGCCGTGTTGATGCTCGGAGCGGAAGGGGCATGGATCGGGACCCGGTTCTCCGCCAGCAGGGAATCGGCCACTCCCGACTGGGGCTTGGAACGCATACTTGAAGCTGGCGCCGACGACACGGTTCTAACCAGGGCCTTCGACCTTGCGCTAGAATCACCCTTCCCAAGCTCTATCGGAGATCGGGTACTGCGCAACGATTACACCGACGAGTGGCACGCCCGGAACGAAGAGGTTATCGCCAACCGGCATGACCTTCAGCCAAAGTTGAACGAAGCTATGCAATCAGGCAACGTTAGGCTCGCCCCTATCCGGGCAGGTAACGCATCCGGTTTGATCAACGAGATTCTGCCTGCGGGCGACATCGTTCGGCGCATCGTGGCTGAGACAGAAGCCATTCTGCGCAGCCGGCCCGGTCAGGTGCTGGGCGGATAACTCCCACTTAATAATCTCATCGCTTGGCACCGGTTGATTTCGGATCACTGTCCGATGGACTTTGGTCCGCCGCCAAGTATTCCGTAAACTCCTGGATGCTACTGAAGTTAGCAACTGTCTTCAGGTAGTCCTCCAGCGAATCGCTGCGTCGACGCAACTCTTTCAACTGTTCGTTGATGGGACTAACCGATCCTGGGCTGTCGGCGTAGGAACCGTGGAAGGCGAAGTAGGCCTGGTTGATTTTGCGAATGAACCGGCTGTTGTCAGCGATGAACTGGCGGCGTTCCTCCATGTAGGCCTCGGCCTCCTCAATCTTCCCTCGGGCCAATAGTTCCTCGGCTTTCAACCGGGTTTCCCGCATCGCTTCGTTAAAGTCTAATGCCCCTGGGATCGGTGGGGAACCGGACTTGGGCCCCCTGGCGCCCTTCTTACCGGTCATGGCGGAGAAGGCAAGGTCGCCTATCTCCTGTCCCCCTAGTGTGGCCGCCGTTTCATTCAAGGTTGTCATCTCGGAACTGTCCCAGAAATGCTGACCTAACGGCTGGAAGAAGAACCAATGGTGCAGCCATTCATGGGCCGTAATCACGACGGCGTGGTGCATGCTGATCGCATCGGAAACCACGCTGGGGTAGGTGGCCACTCCCCCGGTGTTCTCCACCAATGCAGCCAGGTTTTCTTCCCGAAGAACCAACTCCTCCATCCGGTTCCGTTCTTCCTCGCTGATGCCTGGCAAAAGAAGGATGGTCTCTTGGCGATGGATCCGGTCCCTTGGCGACAATACCAACACCGTGGGAGAACTAGAGTACACCGTATCCACCGGCGGAAAAATCAGACCGATGCGAGACTTGAAGTTGGCATCACCGAGGATGGAGCTAATCTCGGCTTCTACCGCCTCTTCTACCTGGGGCCGCATGGCCGCGCGCCGCTCCACAATCTCTTCTATCTCGGTGCGCATTGACCGAGCTTCTTCGGCCGAGAGAGCTTCACCGTTAATCGTTGAGAACGACAAGCGGCGCTCCAAGCTTCTTTGCCTGCGTCCCATCTCAAAAAAGTCCTGAGCAAGTTGGTTCTTAACGCTTCGGACGTCTTCCGATACCCATGGAAGGAGTTGTCCAGTTTGGCGCACCCATTTGTCCATGAAGTTGGAAAGTTCCCATTGGAGCAGGCTGTATTTGTAGGGAGACACTGCCAGGTCCAGAGGCGAAGGACGAAAATCTCCCCGACCGGCAGTCAGCACCACTACGGACAACGATAGAAACAACACTGCGGTGCGGAGAGCCTTGACCATGAGAGCAATCAGGCGAGGACGTGGTACCGGTAGCTGGAAGTCAAAAGATCTCCCTCTTCGAATCGGCTGAACCTTAAGGGAGTGATGTCTATCGAAGAGGCGCTGCCCTGCGTAATCAATTCGGCCATCGTCAATCCAATCATCGGCGACAGTTTGAAGCCGTGGCCGCTGAAACCCACGGCGCAATACAGACCCTCGATACCCGGCACCCGGTCCAAGATGGGATGCCAGTCGGGAGTTATGGTGAAAAGACCCGACCAACCGCCTCGGAAATAGGAGTCGGCCATGGGCGGCATCCGGCGGGCAATCTTGGCCGAAGCCACGGTCACGGCCGGCATGTCCACACCTTCATTGTAGTTACCAATAACAAGCTCATCGTCGCCAAAGCCCATCAGTGTCATGTTGGAACTGTCGGGCCGGAAGGAGAAGGACTGGGCGATATCACCGACGATAGGATGCTCCGGTATACGGTCCAGGGGCCTAGTAAGCATGGCAACTTGATGGCGGACCGTGGATAAGGGCAAGTCGATTCCCACCTTGGCCATTACCTCACGGGACCAGGGGCCCGACGCCACCACCGCCACGTTGGTCTCTCGCCTGCCCTCCGCAGTTAATACCGCCTGCACTCGACCACCAGAAATCTCTATACCCACGGCGGGGTTGCGCAGTTCGATCCGCGCCCCCATCTCTCTGGCTCTGGTGGCGTATGACGTCGTCAGTTGGTAAGGGTCGGCGTAACCGGACTCCGGCTCCCAGGCCATGACTTCGGTCTCATCGACCTCCACCATCGGCGCCAACTCCCGGGCCTGGGCGGCATCGACCACGGCGGTGCTGATGCCCAACTCCTGTTGCATGGCGACATTCTTCTCGATCCCCGGACGGTCGACACCTTCAACAATCACCAGATACCCGGTTTTGACGAACCCCGACGTCCCACCGACCATCTCCCCAAAGTTGCTAAAGTACTTCAAGCTTTCCCATGCCATAGAGGCGGTGACTGGATTGGAATAGTGCATCCGGCAGATGGCTTGAGAGCGGCCCGTGGAGCCGGAACCCAGGACGTCCTGTTCCACCAGGACGGAGTTGGTCACTCCAAGTTTAGCCAGGTTGTACAGCATGCTGCACCCCATCACGCCGCCGCCAATAATCACTACATCCGCAGATTGTTGCATTGTTGGATATCTCCAATTCTGGGGGATTTCCCTATTTCCGCCATGATACATCATCAGGGTCAAGGCCTCCCGTTTCGACCCTGCCGCAAATATCCCACACCAGCCAACGCCCACGCCTGTTGACAGTTGTTGACCGCTGCGGTAGACTTTTACGCAATGAGGCCCATCTCGACAAACCGTTGCATATGTACCTGTCCCCCCACATAGGGGGCAGGATAGTCGTTCGTTCAACGACCTCGTCTTAAGACGAAACCTGCGTCCACCAAGCATGCCGTTTGGTGGACGTTTTATTTTGCCCAATTTTAGGAGGCCATCGTGACTAGTTCTACCGGCGGAGCCCAAACGGAAACCCAGGAACAGATACACAAGCAGAGCATGGCATTAGCCCCTTCTGCTACCGGAATCATTCCTTTCATGGACGACGAGATTGTCCGGTTGGAAGAAGAGTCCCAGAAATTCCAGAACGGTGAACTGGACAACACCGAGTTCACTCCCTTCCGGCTCCGACAGGGTGTCTACGGCCAGCGCCAGGCCGACGTACAGATGATACGAGTCAAACTGCCCGGTGGGATTGTTACCGCCGATGGTTTGGACATGTTTGGGGAGATTACCGAGCGGTTTGCACCTTTGCAAAGAGGTCACATCACCACACGAGAGAACATCCAGATCCACCACATCCCGTTAGACCAGTGCCCTGAGATATTACGCATGTTGGGAACGGTGGGGTTGAGCACCAGGGAGGCGTGTGGCAACACCGTCAGAAACGTCATCAGCTCTCCGGGCGCCGGGATCTGCCCCGACGAAGTGTTTGATCCGACCCCTTATCTGGCGGCTTACGTAAGGTTTGGTGTTCGCCATCCAATCACACAGGGCTTCCCTCGCAAGTTCAAGACGGCCTTCACTGGATGCGACTCCCACGACACCGTGGCCGCCGCGATCCAGGATCTGACCTTCGTCTCACAGACTCGCGAAGTTGATGGAGTCACCCAGCGTGGCTTCAGGGTCTTCGTGGGCGGCGGAACGTCCATCATGCCCCGGCTGGCCAAGCCTTTCTACGACTTCCTACCCGAGGAAGACTACCTTCGAGTAACCCTGGCCATCTGGACAGTCTTTAACAACGCCGTGATGCTGCGCAAGAACCGGATGATGGCCCGTCTCAAGGTCCTCATCGACCGAATCGGCCTGGATGCCTTCCGCGAGCAGGTTGACGAAGAGCTGGAGAAGATAGGACCCATCGACCCCAAGCCTTTGATGGAAGCCGAAGAGATACAGAGGGAAACCCCACCGGCTTTGGACCACCTCTCCTTCGACGCCCTACAACTGAACGGCTCCTCTGCCAATGGTAGCCACGGCGATGAAGAGTTCAACCACTGGACGGAGACAAACGTCTCGGCCCAGAAGCAAGAAGGCTATTACCTGGTCTACGTCAAGGTAACCAGGGGCGACATCACTGCCGCCCAGTTCCACGGTTTGGCCGACATCGTACGCCGCTTCACCGGCGGCCGGGCCCGAACCAACCAAGAGCAGAACCTTGCGCTCCGCTGGGTCCCCGGCCAGTCGTTGAAAGAAGTATGGCAAGCTTTGAAAGCCATCGGCCTAGCGGACTCCGAGGTCCACACCATCGCTGACGTGGTTTCCTGCCCCGGAACCGACAGCTGCAAACTGGGCATCACCTCGTCGATGGGCCTTTCCAAGGCCGTAACAGAGGAGATTGCGGGCTGGAACGGTTTGATGGAGGACGAAGGAGTCCGAAAGATCCGCGTCAAGATAAGCGGTTGCCCCAACGGCTGCGGGCTGCACCACATCGCCAACATCGGCTTCCACGGCGCTGCCGTCAAGGGCCCCGATGGCGAACAGATTCCCGCCTATGAGTTGTTCCTGGGTGGTAACTACGGGGACAATCGGGTGGAAGACTCCAGCATCGGCACGCGGATCCCCAAGGTTAAGGTGCCGGCCAAGGCCGTGCCGGGAGTCATCAAAGAAATCACTACCTACTACAAAGAGAACCGCCAGAACCAGGAGAGCTTCAATAAGTTCCTGGAACGGGTGGGCATCGACCAGCTAACCGCCGTCGCCGCCCAAGCTCAGAGTATCGCCGCTTCCACTGAAGTTGGTTCCGACCTCTACTTCGACTGGGAGCGGACCAACATCTACAAGCTGGAGCGCGGCGAAGGTGAGTGCATGGTCTAGGGTTAGGGAATGGCAGCCTCACTAAGCGGAAAAGTCGTCGCCTTTTTGGAATCCCGGATGCAATCGGAGATGGCGGGGCTCATTGAACGCCATGGAGGAACCCCCTACTCCGCCCCTGTCCTTCAGGAGATATACCTGGAGGACAGCCCCGAGGTACGGCAACTGATACAGGATATCTGCGCCGAGCAGGTTCATGTTGTGGTCCTGCTCACCGGAGTCGGCACTCAAGCCTTGGTAGAGACCGCCGCCGCCATGGGTGTGGAGCAAGAGTTCATCCAGAGCTTGAACAACAGGACAATCATAGCCCGCAGCCCCAAGCCAGGCGGAGTGCTACGCCGTCACAAGATTCACATCGACGTCATGCCCCCGGAGCCATACACCTCGCAGGACTTGATTCAAGCCATCCAGGACATGGATCTGTCGGGGAAAGAGGTGGCCGTGCAGGCTTACGGAGGGCCCAACAACTTTCTCAGCCGCAGCTTGCAGGAAAAGGGCGCCAACGTTCGAGAGGTCACCCTGTATTCCTGGGGCATTCCCGAGGATACGCAGCCGGTGATGGGGCTGATCGATGATTTGGCCCTGGGGAAAATCGATGCCATGGCCTTTACCAGCGGGCCTCAGGTAGAGAACCTGTTGGCCGTTGCCGCTCAGATGGGAAAAGAGGAGTCGTTGCGGGAGAGCTTAGGCCAACCGTGTCTATCGATCGCGTCGATAGGACCGGTGTGCAGCCGAAAGCTGCGGGAGAAGAACATAAAGATAGACGTGGAGCCGGAGCATGTTCATATGGGCAACCTGGTAATCGCCCTGGCCGAGCGCTTAAACCCCGGCGGCTAAGTGGGGACTGAAGCTTTAGCCGCTCTTCAGCCAGTTCTTGACCCGGTCCCACGGTGACTGTGCCTCATCCATCCGCTTTCCCCGCCACCACTTCTCGGTGGACATGGAGCGAGGGGTCACGAAGAATAGCAGGTAGGCCACAACCACCATTCCCAGCCCGATCCATATTCCCGGCGGCCAGGCGAAAGCACCCAGAAGGAAAACCACGAATCCCGCCAGCAAGAGCTTGCCCGGTGATAGCCGGGGCATTCTTCGCTGGACGCAGGGCTCCGTTGGAGGAAGTTGTTCCTGCGTTGAACGCACCGGACTGGCGCCGCGTTGAACAGCCTTTAGCAGTTCCACTTCCTTGGAAGGTTCGGTAGGCGCTGCCTCTCCGGCCCGCCTCATAATCTCTTCAATCTCGTCTTGGTACTTCTCAGGCATACCGCCTCCAGTCAGGAAACTCCCGGTTGCTACTAAATCTCTCTGAATCAGTCTGAAGGTTGGCTCCGACTTATTGCCGTGGTTAGGCAATCGATGCCTAGCCTGCATAAATGCAGGTGTGAATTATACCGTACGCTAACCTCCATGGGGAAGAGGTGAACGGCCTGAATACTTCGCTCGCTGTCGACTCCATTTCAGGACTACATGGAGGAATTCGAAGCATAGATCCTCTTGTCCCGTCACACCGGGTCCAGGC